>DATFDL010000666.1:0-7964 GCA_035252155.1 Pirellulales bacterium
GCCCGGACAGGTCTTTTGCTTTTCTACCGGGCTTGCCCGAGCGGCGACTCGTCGAAATGGCTCAGCAAATCGGCCGGATCGACATAGATGGCCACGGCCCCGGCCAGATCAGGATCGCCCCAGCCGCCACACCGCAGGGCAATCACGCCTACGCCCGCGCGATTGCCGGCCTCAACGTCGTAGGGCGTGTCGCCAATCATCAGCGTCGCCTCGGCCGGCAGGTCTAGCTTGTTCAGCGCGGCGGAAACAATATCAGGATCGGGCTTCGACCGGTCAGCCTCGTTCGAGGTCGTGCTGTTGTCGAGCAATTGGGGCACGCCGGCGATCTTGAGCAAGGCTTCCAGATCTTCGCGCCGGGCCGAGCTGGCCACCGCTAATCGCAAGCGGGCCACTTCGAGCCGCTCGACGAGCTCGCGACCTTTGGCAAAAGGGCGGACCTGCGGAAGATACTGCTCGGCAAAAATCCGCTTGCAATCGCCAGAGATTATCTTGCCGTCGGGCGAATCGAGGCTTTGCCCGGTAAGCTCAGCAAACAACTTATCGCTGCCCACCCCGATCAACCGCCGAATGCGATCGAATTCGACCTCACGGCCGGCCTTGCGGAACGCATCGTGCCAGGCACGGGCATGGTGGTCATTGCTGTCGACCAGCGTACCGTCGATATCAAAGATAATGCCTTGCAGTCGAGCCATGCTCGGCTGCCATGCACTTAGCGTACCGGCGGTTGTTGGCCGCGATAACTCAAGTCGAGCAGCTCGATCGGGTGCGCCACCCACAGCGGTCGCCCTTGCTGCCGCGCTTCGCGGCCAATCTGCAACAGACATCCGGCGTTCGCGGTAAGCACAATTTCCGCCCCGGTGGCATCGATGTTCCGAAGCTTGCGGCGGCTGAGGCGCCCGGCCATCTCCGGCTCGGTCAGGTTGTACGTGCCCGCCGCGCCGCAGCAAAGCTCGGTTTCGGGCAAGTCGCGCAATTGCAAACCGGGGATTTGCCCAAGCAGCCGCCGCGGGGCTTCGCGGATTTTTTGGGCGTGGCCCAAATGGCAAGCGTCGTGATACGTGGCGGTGGCATCGATTAGGCCGCGCGGCGGAATCAAACCGAGCTGGTCCAAAAACTCGTTGATGTCTTTCACCTTGGCGGCGAATCTCTCGCGCTTGGCCTTCGATCCATCGTGCCAATGATGACCGTAGTCTTTGAGCATAGCGCCGCAGCCGGCCACGTTGACCACCACGGCGTCGAAGGCATCGATGTCGAAGGCCGCCAGGTTGGCGTCGGCCAATTCGCGCGCCGGTTCACTGGCGCCGGCGTGAAAGTGAATCGCGCCGCAGCAGGCTTGCCCGCGTGGCACATGGACGTCGCAACCATTCTCTTGCAAAACGCGAACTGTCGCCCAATGCGTCGAGCGAAACATCACATCGGCCACGCAACCGGTGAACAGCGCCACCCGCGCTCGGCGCGTGCCTTTGGCCGGCAGAAACTCGGGCAGCGGCGGTTCGGCCGTGCCCGGCGGCGGCAACATGGCCACAAGCTGCCGTAACCGGGCCGGCAACAGCCGCATCAGGCCCAACGCCTCGGCCAACCGCATGAGTCCAAACCGTTGAGTCAGCCGCGCCGGCGCCAGCGCCGCCCGCATCCGACGCGGATACGGAAAAACGCCAAACAGCACCCAGCGATGAAACCAGTCGGCCGATTTTTTCGGTCCCTCGGCCGTTTGCTCCATCGCCACGCGAAATGGCTCGATGAGCTTGCCGTATTGCACGCCCGACGGGCAGGCCGTTTCGCAGGCGCGGCAATCGAGACACAGCTCCAAATGCCGCCGCACGTCGGGCGTCAGCTCGAGCCGCCCTTCGCTAACCGCCCGCATCAGATAGATGCGTCCTCGCGGGCTGTCGTTTTCGTTGCCCAGCTCGACATACGTCGGGCACGACGCGGTGCATAGACCGCAATGAACGCAGTCGAGGAACAGACGTTCGGTAGCAGGGGTCAGGATTCGGCATTCAGGGGTCAGGCAAGACAGCGCGGAACCCGATGCAGCCTCATGGTCGTTGGCAGCCTGTGAATATTGTAAGGACATCCGGTGGTTGGTAATTGTGATTCGGTTTATGCAATTGCCGAAGTTTGCCGCAGTTGCCGCACCATCGCCACTGCCTTAAGAATGCATTCGCGCAAGCCAGAAACATCATGCGCTTCGAGTTGCAGCAATGGCGAATGCCAATCGTGCTGCTTGATAAGTTGCACGACGAACCGTCCGTCGGCGGAAAAAGAAGGATACCAGCCGACATCGAGCAGAAGACGCTGATCCGCGTACTCAACTTGAATCAGATCCTCTTTAAGCTCGTCGAGTTGCTCATGAAGCGATCGTCGGGCATCGACGCGGAAATCATCAAATGCGATTTTTCCGCCGGCGAAATCAAGCTGGTCGATCATGGGGTGGTTTTGGGCTTTGTCAGCTTCTTGTATTCTTGTTCGGTTACCGGGTGCCCATGTATTGTACCACCTGATTCTTCCACGCGAACCCAGCGGCTGCTTTTTCCTGCGCTCGCGCCTATCTCGTCGGGTAGCTCTTTGACCTTCCAATTCTTGCCATTCGTAACCGGCTCGCCGTTTTGCCAAATGTCACGCTCAAGGCGCTCGACATCGATACCAAGTTTATATTTGGCTGGGCCGTGAGCAGTTCCTACCACGATGTCCGCCCAATCGATGCCTGCAGGTGGTAGATGCTTGCCGCCGTGCGCGGACCATTGTACTGGCATGTGAGCTCCTCATGCCGAGCCATACACGAACCGTCCTGGGTTCAACAGCCCCTTCGGGTCGAACTGGCGTTTGACCTCGCGCATGATGGCGGCATCGGCGCTGGCGGCGCCCCACACGGCCTGGCGGGTCAACTCGCCCGCGGAGCACGACCACACCACCACGTTGCCGCCCGAGCGAACTGCCGCCGGTTGCAACCGCTGGACCAAGATTCGCCCGGCATCGTTGCTGGCGAATCCCGCGAATCGGGCGATCACGATGCCATTGCCCGCGTGAGCTTGAAGCGCGACATTGGCATCAATCTGCAGCAATAGTTCCATAAAGCCCGTGACGGCGCTCGGCGGCAGGTTTGCCTTGAGCACCAGCGCGGCCGGTTCGCTGGGAAACTCCGTGAGCAGGCCCCAGAGCCGCTGGGCGTCGGCGTCGTCCTGTTCGCGAATGCCCTTCACGTCCAGTGCTCGCCATTCTCGCCCAAGTTGTTCGCATTGCCAGCGGACTTCTGATTCGCTTCCCTCAAAGCCAACCAACAGCCGAGCCGCCGCACCATCATTTGCCGCGGTCATTGGTTCGCTTTGCCAATACGGGCCACTCAGCAACTCAATCGCGGCCGGCGTGGTGCGCGACGTGACCAGCGCCGCCAACAGCGTCTCTGCCTGCGACCAACTGGCGGCGGTGCAGTTCAAAAACGCGCTCGCTTCGGCCAGCGGACGCACCTTGAGCGTGACTTGCGTGATGACGGCCAGCGTACCCAGCGAACCGGTCAGCAGCTTGCAGAAATCGTAGCCGGCCACGTTTTTGACCACCCGCCCGCCGCCTTTGAACGGCGTGCCTCGGCCGTCGACCGCGCTGATGCCGATCACGTAATCGCGGATCGTGCCATAACCGTAGCGGCGCAGCCCACTGAAATTGGTGGCGATTAATCCGCCCAAGGTGGCTTGTTCGGCTCGCGCGGCATCAACCGGCAGCCGCTGCCCCTCACGGGCAAGCTCAGCCGCCAACGCGGACATGGTGATGCCCGACTCGACGGTGATTGTCATGTCACCGGCGGGATAATCGACGACGCGGTTCAGCCCGGTCAACACGAGGCCGAGGCCGCGTTCTCGCGCCGGCAAACCAAAATCAAGAGCGGTGCCGCCGCCGATCGGATAGAGGGGGGTTGCCGAAGCATGGGCGCGGCGGACTTCGGCGACGACTTCTTCTTGAGTGGCCGGCTCGACCGTCGCATCCAGAGGCAGGCTGTCGCGGGCGGTATTCATCCGGTTTCGCGAGCGACGCTATCGACAGGTTCGCTCGTGGCGGTTTGAGGGGCCGGGGCTTCGCCCAGGGCGACGTGTTCGTGCGTGCGAAGATGATCGGCGCAGTATTCGTAACTGCCGGCGCACTTGGTGCAGTACCGAAAATCCATTTTGGGATGCGTCCGCTCGGTTGCGCCGCAGATCGTGCAGCAATGAAACGGCTTATCGGGCCGCCGCAGCCGCTTGGCATGCCACTCGATGTGCCGTTTGTGGTCGGCGGCGTTGCGAAGAATGTCTTTGCCAAAGAATAATAAAAAGTTGCTGACTGACGCGAGAACCATGAGGCGAGCCGGCCACGGGCCAAACGTGATGACCAATGCGTAGGAAATCCAAGTGAGCACTGCGATCCACTTGATGCGGATCGGCAGCACGTAATAAAGCGAGATAACGAAGTCTGGATAAAGATGGGCGAATGCCAAAAAAACTGACGTGCCAATGTACAGATTGCTGACTTGGGCCTGTGGATAGATGGCAGCGACCGCGAAAGTGGCCAACGTGCCGACGGCAATGTAAATGCTGTAACGGAAATCTCCCCAATTGACCTCGAGCGTCTTGCCCGTGAGATAAAAGAACCAGATTCCCAACAAGAAGCAGAGCGGATTCGCTGTCGCGGGATTCAAGAAGAACGTGCCCAGCCGCCAGACCTGGCCCTCGGCCACCTGGGCCATGGTCAAGGTCATCAGCTCCAGATGCTCGGGCTTGGTCACTGCCAGCGCGAAACCGATTACCTGCAGGCAGCACAGCCAGAGCGTAAGGTTGGGAATCGCCCAGCGGCCGAACCGGCGTTCGAGTTTGTTGAGGAGGTCCATTCGCCGCTATTTTGGAGATTTCGGGGTCGGTCAACCGGCCATGCCGGCACCGACATCATACCGCAAGCTGATGCGCCGCTCAAAGCCGAACGCGAACGGACCGCCGATCGTTCGTCATTCAGGCGGCTTCAATTTTTCGGTCTCGATGGCCAAGATCAGCGAGCGATTCGTGGTACGCAGGTCGAAGGCCAACCGCTTTCCGTCGGGCGACCAGGCTGGCATCGTGTACTGACCGGCGAAGAGTTGTTTGGCGTTGCCCGTGCCTACATCGAGCAGCCAGAGACCGACACGATCGTTGACGCCGTAACCACCATAGGCGAGTTGCTTCCCGTCGGGCGACCAGCCCACCAGCCCGGACCCCGCACCGGGCAGACTGCGGACCAGCCGGTCGTTGGTTCCCAGATGAACGACGGTGAGATTGCCTCCCGCGACATAGGCCAGGCGTTTGCCGTCGGGAGAGACCGCCGGATAAAACGATTCACGGCATTCGACCACGTCACGGGCCGTACTATCGGCGGCGGTGACGTCGATGGCTTTCACCTTGCCGTCGCTGCGGGAGTGAAAATAAAGCGTCTGGCCGTCGGCCGCCCACTTGGGGAATCCGCCGTCGGCAAGTTTGCGACGGTTCGACCCATCAACTTCGGCGAGCCACACCTCTTCCTGCCGCGCATCGGTGTTGCGCGCGTAGGCGAGCTGCTTTCCTAATGGCGAAACAGCCGGGTCGTGCCCGGGAGCAATCAACTGAGCAACGCTGCGCGTCGGCAGGTCGATGCGGTGAATGCCGTCGTCGCCGCCGGCCGAATAAAAGACCTGCGTGCCATCGGGCGACCAGGCGGCCGACGAGCCGCCCGCCAGCACCTCGGCGCCGATGCCGGCCGGCGTGTCCTCGGCGGCCCACGCGGCCGGGAGGTCCCAAACGTGAATCGACCGGTCGGTGCCCGCCGCGGCGAGTTGCGGCCGATTAGGGCGAAATGCGGCAGCGAAGAAGCCGCAGGCCGTTCCCGGATACGTATGGTTTTGCCAGCTTGCGGTGTCCCAAACAATCACCTCGCCATTGTGCCGCGGTTGCCAGCGGTGGCCCGCGGCCGACGCCATGAACTGGCCATCGCGGCTGAACGCGACGCTATAGGGCGAAATGGTGTGGCCGGTGAGCTTGCGCAGCTCCTGAGCGGATGCGACGTCCCAGATTCGCACCGACCAGTCGTCGCTGGCCGATGCCAGCCGGTTGCCATCGGGGTGAAATGCCACGCTCCAAACCACTGCGGTGTGGCCCTGCAAGGAACTGACCGCGGCGCTATTGCCGACGTCCCAGATCTTGATCACCGGATCGACGCCCGCGGTTGCCAACCGCTTGCCGTCGGGGCTGAAGGCGACGCTCCACAGCGCTTTCTCGGAGGCGGCAAGGGCCGCGGTTTTTTCGCCGGTCGCCGCGTCAAACAGGTACGCCGTGCCGTCGGCGCCCGCCGCCGCCAGCAATTTGCCGCCGGGTTGGTAGGCCAACGCGTGGATGCCGCAAGGCGTCTGGATGATGGTTTCATTGAGCCCGTTCGTCGCATCGCAGATCCGGATGGTTGCATCATCGCTCGCAGTGGCGATGCGCTGATCGCCTGAAGCGAAAGCGACGGCCCAGACCGACTTATCGTGACGGCTGGTTACCAGCCCGGCCGAGCGATTGGCGGCGTCCCAAACAACCACCGTGCCCTGCTGGTCGCCCGAAACGAGGCGGCGCCCATCGGAATCGAAGCTGAGGCAGGTGACCGGCGCCGCATGGCCGCCTAAATCCATTGTTGGACGGAGGGCATCGATGGTCGGCGGGCCGTCATTCGGCGTCGCCTCGCCGTCGCTGGTGTCGGTCGCCGGCGCATCGGCGGCGATGGCGGAATCGGCCTCGCCGACCGCCTCGCTTGGTACGTTCGTGGGCTGAGGAGAAATGGCTTCCAGGCCGGTCCACCCCAGGCCCATGCGCTTTAGCTCGTCGCCCAGATCGCCGAACCGCCAGACGAGCGATTGGTCGTCGCTAGCCGTGGCCAGCAAGCGGCCGTCGCGGCTGAAAGCGAGGTCATTCACGGGCCGCCTTTGTTCGCCGAGCACGAGCAACAACTGCCGGCTGACAGGCTGCCAGAGCCGGATGTCGCGGCCGGCGGTGACGAGCAAATCGCCCGCGGTTTGCGCGGCCACGACGTTGACAACTCCTTGTCCGGAGTGCCAGGCGGCCAGCGACTTGCCCGTCGCGGGGTCCCACAGCCGAACGACGCCATCGTTGCCGCCGCCGGCCAGCCAGCGGCCATCGGTCGCGAAGGCCAAAGAATTCATCGGCGTTTCAACGCGCACGAGATGTGCAACCTCACCGTTCTCAGCCCGATAGATGGTCACCGCATTCGCCGTCGTTTGGGCGGCCAGCAGGGCGCCATCGGCGCTTACCGCCAGCGCTTTTGTGCCGCCATTCGACGTCTTGGCATCGACAGGCGCCTTCCAGAGCAGATTGGCTTCGAGCGGAAGCCGATCGTCGGCGCTTCGCGCATTGAGCCTCCAAACAAACAGGCGGCCCTCGAGATCGACGGTGGCCAGGCGTTGAGAATCCGGGAAAAACGCCACGTTGCCAGGAGCCGTCTGAAAGCCGTCCAGCATTGCAGCATAGTCGCCATCGGCGGCGTTCCAAAGCCCCACGGTCTGATCGTCGGAGGCGGTCGCCAACAGCCGCCCGTCGGGGCTGACATCGATCGCGCGCACGCGTCCCGCGTGCCCGGTGCGCTCCAGCGCGGTGTGCAGCCTGCCCGACTCGATGGTGGCCAACCTGATTTGCCCGTGTACATTCACCGCCAGCTTTTGGCTATCGGGGCTGAATCGCACCGAGCGAACCGGGCTTTCCGCAGCGCCGGACAGATGATTGGGCCAATCGAGTGAAATAGTTCGCGACAGTTGCTTGCTTGCGACATCCCAAAGCTGGATGCCCGCGGCGCCGCTCGGTTCATGGGCCGCCAACCATTTGCCGTCGGGGCTGAAGCCGAGAATGTGATCGGCCTTCATGGGCAGAAACACGCCCGCTTTATCGCGGACATTCCAAAGCATTGTTTTGCCCCGGCTATCGAAGAACACCCGCGACCACGCG
>DATFDL010000667.1:0-25893 GCA_035252155.1 Pirellulales bacterium
AGCAGGTTTTCGTCGGCAAGGATTTTGGCTCGCTCAATGGCGTTGATAAGCTGCCGCACGTTCCCCGGCCAAGAGTAAGCGTCGATCGCGGCCATCGCATCCGGCTCCATTTGCCAGTCGCGCCCCAAAAACCGCTCGACCAGCAGGCGGATGTCTCCGGTGCGCTGGCGCAGCGGCGGCAGCTCCAACGACATGACGTTAATGCGGTAGTAGAGGTCTTCGCGAAAACGGCCCTGGCGGACTTCTTCGGCCAGGTTGCGATTGGTGGCCGCTAGCAGCCTCACGTCGACGCGGCACTCTTTGACCGAGCCGACCCGCCGGTAGGAACCATCTTCGAGCACGCGCAGCAATTTGGCCTGCAACGGCCCAGGCATCTCGCCAATTTCGTCGATCATCAGCGTGCCGCCGTCGGCTAATTCAAATAAACCTTGCTTCGCGCCGACCGCCCCGGTAAACGCGCCCTTCTCGTGGCCGAACAATTCACTTTCCAACAGCGTTTCGGGCAAGGCGGCGCAGTTGATCACCACCAGCGGCTTATCGGCCCGCCCGCTGGCGCGGTGCAACGCCCGCGCGACCAGCTCCTTGCCGGTGCCGCTTTCGCCTTGAATGAGGATGGCTTTGTCGGTTGGCCCGGCACGCTCGATAAGCCGATAGACCTCTTGCATGGCGGGCGAGCGGCCGATCATCTCGCAGGCGGGTTGGCTGCGCTCGAGGACCGCCTTGAGCTGGCGGTTTTCCTTGTGCAATTGTCGGTGCTCGGCGGCCTTTTGAACCACGACTTCCAACTCGGCCAACGGAAACGGCTTAGTCAGGAAATCAAACGCCCCGCGCTTCATCGCCTCGACGGCGGTTTCGATGGTGCCTTGGCCGGTGAGCATCACGACTTCGCAGTCGGGACTGCCAAGCTTGAGTTTCGCGAGCAAATCCAGCCCAGAGAGACCGGGCATTACCAGGTCGACCACCGCCACATGAAACTGCCGCTGGGCGGCCTGTGCCAATGCCGCCTCGCCGTTGGCCGCTTCGGCGATGCGATATCCCCGCCGCGTAAAGCGCCGCGCCACGGTTGCGCGAAATTCATCGTCGTCGTCAACGATCAGAAGGTCGATGCTTTGCATAGATGCTTATGACGAATGCGGAGCGTGAGGCGGCTTCACCAAAGCAAGCGCCGTGCCGTCTGGCGCACCGCCGGGGCACACCCCTTCGCGACGCTTTTCGATGTTCGGAGGATGGCTTTCCAGGCCGTCACTCAAGGTTCAACATTTCAGGGGGCGCCGATTCCCAAACGCGGCGGCCACCTGAAACGCGGGCGGCAACGCACGCACCGTGCGTATCCGCACAGGTTGATTCTATTCAACGGCCGCGGCTCCTGACAGAACATCGCGTAATTCCGCTAAATTCCTGCACTGCGGCCATTGGTGCGTGGCGGCACCGTCGTTGCTTTTAGGGTTGGTGTAAAACTTCCAAGCAGCGAGGGTCGTGAATCATGACCGATCAAGCCTATTCGACGTTTGCGGCGGCTTTCCAAGCCGAGCACCACGAGATGAGCGAACTAGTTCAGCGACTGCGGCAGGTGCTAGGCGGCAACCGCGCGTGGTCGCCGCAGGCAGCCCGCGAAGCGGTGGAAGCGATCGCCTCGTTGCAGGCGCACCTCAAGCATCACTTCATGGTCGAAGAGGCCGGCGGCTACCTGGAGGAAGCCTTGATCATCGCGCCTCGTTTCAGCGATCTGGCGGCAAAGCTGCTGGCCGAGCACCCTGTGCTTTTGGCACGCACGTCCGAAACCACCGCCTTGGCACGGCGAGCCGCCGCTGAACCGGTCCTGCTCGAGGCTCTAAAAAAGCAGGTGACCGAGCTGCTCGGCAACCTGGTGGCGCACGAAACGGCGGAAAATCGGATCATTCAGCAAGCGCTTAACAGTGGAGTCGAAGTCGACTAGCAACCGTGATAACTGCAGTTGTTTCGCGTATGGACCGGCCGAATAACTCGATGGAGACCAGCGGATGACCACCGCTTACTTACCCGACGCGGGCACCTTGATTCCCGAGCTATTGCGGGCGCGACCCCAGGCGCGGGCCGTGCTCGATCGCTACGGCCTGCGCGGTTGTGGCGGCCCTGAAGGACCGGCCGAAACGCTGGGCTTCTTTGCCCGAGCTCATGAAGTGCCGTTGGATCGCCTGTGCCGCGAAATCGAAGAAGCGTCGCACCGCTCCGCGCCGTCAGCCCTTAGCCCGCCCAAACCGGCCCTGGAAGACACGCTCTATCGCCCGTTTTTCAGGGCGGGCATCGCCGTCGTGCTGACGCTCGGCGCCGCCTGGGGGGCCTATCTTTTGGCCCGCATCGCCCTGGCCGGATCGTTCACCGCGGCCGGCGTGCAAGCGGTCAACGCCCACGGGCACGCCCAGATTTTTGGCTGGGTCGGGCTATTTGTGATGGGTTTCGCTTACCAGGCGTTCCCACGGTTCAAGCACACGTCGCTAGCGCACCCGCGATGGGCGTTTGCCACGCTCTGGTTGCTGCTGGCGGGACTGGTGGGACGTTCGGTCGGGCAAGTGCTTGCGGCCGATCACGCCTGGATATGGTGGCTCACGGTGGCGGCATCGGCGTGCGAAGTTGCCGCGGTCGCCATCTTTGCCTGGTTGATCGTCGTCACCTGGCGGCGCAGCGGCAAACCGCTGGCGTTTTACGAATATTACATCCTCTCGGCGCTCGGCTGGTTTTTCGCGCAGACCATTTATGAGAGCGTCTACCTGACCGTGACTTCAGCGGCACGCGGCGACGAACTGGTGGCGCTGGTTTCCACCTGGCAAGCGCCGCTGCGCGACATCCAGATTCACGGCTTCGCGCTGCTGATCATTCTGGGCGTGAGCCAACGGCTATTCCACCACTTCTACGGACTGCCCATCGCCAATAGCCGGCTCAGCCTGAGCACGTTGGCGGTGCTCAACGCGGCGGTGGCCGGCGAGGCTGCCGGGCTGGTGCTGATGAAAATATCGAGTCATGCCTGGGCCGCATTGTGGTATGGCTCGGTGCTGGCGTTGGCCGCGGCAACGGCGGTGCTGGTGAAAAGCTGGCGGATTTTTTCGCCCGCCGAAGACGGCGATCGCAGCTTGAAGTTTTTGCGTGCGGCCTACGTCTGGCTATTTGTTTCGCTAGCGATGCTGGTGGCGCTGCCGGCATATCAATATGGCCTGCTCGCGGCCGTCGCGCCGGAAAGTGCCGCCGCCCGGCTGGGTTTTTCACATGCTTACTATGGCGCGGCCCGGCACGCCATCACCGTAGGATTTGTAAGCCTGATGATCGTAGGCGTGGCGGCCAAGGTCGTGCCCACGCTCAATGGCATCTCGCCGGCCAGCCTTACTGCACTCTGGCCGACGTTTCTCCTGATCAACTGCGGATGCGCCTTGCGGGTGTGCGGACAAACGGTCACCGATTTTTCCAGCCATGCCTACCCTCTCGCGGGTGTCAGCGGGACCTTGGAAGTGACGGGGCTGGCCATTTGGGGCTGGCACCTGTGGCAGGTAATGTCGGGCAAGGCGGGGGCGCGGGCCGGCGCCACGCTGCACACCACCACCCCGATCAACGGTCCGATCGAGCCGCGGCACACCGTGGCCGCGGTGCTCGAACGCTTTCCGGATCTCTTGCCCATCTTTGTGTCATTTGGTTTTAAGATGCTGGCCGATCCGCATTTCCGCCGCGGCATCGCCCGGGTAGTAACCATTGAGCGTGCTTGCCGGCGGATGGGCGTCGATTGCCAGCAGTTTGTGGCCGCCCTGAACGAAGCTCGCATGGCCCGGCTGCAAATGATTGCCGCTGACGAGGTATATGTTTTGCCCGCCATGACACCCGGGGCACCCGTGGCATCGCTTCGACACACGCGGGGCCACCGCTAAAATACGCGGTGTATGAAGGTCGAGCTTCTGAAGTCAGCGTGCGTGTTGGTCGAGGCCAACGGCGTCAAAATCCTCACCGATCCGTGGCTGGTCGATGGCGAGTATTTTGGCGCCTGGGCGCATTATCCGCCTACTGATTTCGACCCTGGCCGGTTCGCCGACGTCGATTTTATCTACATCAGCCACATTCATCCCGATCATTTCAGCCGTAAGACTCTGGCCTTGCTGCCGCGGCATATTCCCGTGCTGGTGCATGCCTATGCCAGCGGGTTTTTGCGGGCGAACCTCGAAGGTCTCGGCTTCCGCGTCGTCGAGTTGCCGCACAACAGGCGGAGCGAGCTGAAAAATGGCGTCTCGATCAACATCCTGGCGGCCGATAACTGCGACCCGGCCCTTTGCGGCCGATTTTTCGGTTGCCCGAGCGGCGAAAAAACCTTGGGCTCGACACAGATCGACTCGTTGTCGGTCATTTACGACGGGCGGCACGTGGTGCTGAACGTGAATGATTGTCCCTTCGAGCTGGTGCAGGCTAGTCTGGCCCTCGTAAAGCAGAAGTATCCGAACATCGATCTGTTGCTCACCGGCTATTCAGGAGCAGGACCGTATCCGCAGTGCTTTCCGCAGTTGCCACCGGCCGAGCGCGATCGTGCCGCGGCCGCGAAAAAGATCCAGTTTCTCGACCAGGGCGAACGTTTTATCGCCGCAGTCCAGCCGCGCTATTATATGCCGTTCGCGGGCACCTACGTTTTGTCGGGCAAATTGGCGACGCTCAATCCCCACCGAGGCGTGCCGGAGCTCGAAGAAGCATGCGAGTTCTTCCAGCGGTCCGGCAGCCCGATTGACGGCGCTCGCTCGAACTGCGTCGCGCTAAGTTCCGGAGGGACAATCGACCTGGCGAGCGGCGAATGCCGTCTGCCGCACCTGCCCGCCGACCAGCGTGCCAAGGAACGATATATCGCCGAAGTGCTCGCGCCGCGCCCGCTCGACTATGAAGCGTTGCCGCCGCCGTCCATTGATGAGCTGATGGCAGTGGTGCCTAAGGCCTACGAGCGGATGGAACGCAAACGTCGGCAACTCGGTTTCGAGGCGCCGACGCGAGTGCTCGTCGATCTCGGCAAGGGCACGCTGGCGCGGCTCTCGCTGGCCGGCGAAGGTTTTGGGTTTGTCACGGAAGACGTCCTGCGGTCCGAAGAACGATTTGTGTTGTTCCGAACCGATCCACGCCTTCTGCTCTGGCTGCTGCAAGGGCCGCGATATGCCCATTGGGACAATGCCGAAATCGGCTCGCACATCGAGTTCGAGCGGCGTCCCGACGTTTATGAACGCGGGCTTTACCGCGTGATGTGCTCGTTTCACGCATAGTTTCGCGTTCAAGGCCACAAACCGTTAGAATCGTCAGCGCCGTTCCTCGCATCGCGCGTTTCAATCATGCGTAGTTCCGCTTCCCTCGAGCTTCGCGGCGTTTCAAAGACCTACGGTGCCGCCGCGGCCCTGCGCACCACCGACCTGACCATCGCCCCCGGAAAAACCACCGTGCTGCTCGGTCCTAGCGGGTGCGGCAAGAGCACGTTGCTGCGGCTGATGATCGGGCTGCTGAGACCCGACCGCGGCAGCGTGCTGTTTGGCGGTCAGGAACTGAGCGAAATGAACTTGCTCGACGCCCGGCGGCGCATGGGCTACGTCATTCAGGACGGCGGGCTTTTTCCGCACCTTTCTGCCCGAAACAACGCGGTATTGATGGCCCGCTACCTGGGCTGGAAGCGGAGGCGGATTGACGAAAGACTGCGGGAGCTGGTCGAGCTGGTACGGCTGCCGCACGAACGTCTCGATGCCTTTCCCACACAGCTTTCCGGGGGCCAGCGGCAGCGCGTCAGCTTGATGCGGGCGCTGATGCTCGACCCCGAAGTGCTCTTACTCGACGAACCTCTGGGCGCGCTCGATCCGTTGATTCGCGCCGAGCTGCAAACCGATCTGCGCAGCGTCTGCCGGTCGCTCGGTACCACGGTGGTGTTGGTGACGCACGACCTAGCCGAGGCACGCTACTTTGGCGACCAGATCGTGCTGCTCCGCGAGGGAATGATCGTTCAACAAGACACCTTCGACGGGTTACTCGACCGGCCGGCCGACCCGTTCGTCCGCCAATTCTTCAACGCGCAGCTCGGCGGATGGAACGATTCGCGCAAGGAGGCGACGCCATGAATGGCCGATGTCGGGGATGGACCGCCGCCGCGTGTGCCCTTGCGACAGTGGTCTGCAGCGCGTCGGCCGACGAAACGCCTCCGCGCGTCACGATCGGCTCAAAAAAATTCACCGAGTCGGTCATTCTGGGCGACATGCTCACGCTGGTCGCGCGCCAGGCCGGCGCCGACGCAGTGCACCTCAGCGAACTGGGTGGCACACAATTTGTTTGGAAAGCGTTGCTCGCCGGTGAAATTGACATCTATGCCGAGTACACCGGCACGCTGCGTGAAGAGATTTTGGCCGGTGAAAACGTACCGACCGACGACTTGCTCCGGCAGCAGCTCGCCGAGCGCGGTGTCGTGATGAGCGACTCGCTCGGATTCAACGACACCTATGCACTGGGCATGCTCGAGGCAACGGCTGAACGGCTTAAGATTCGAACCATTTCCGAACTGAAGCGGCACGAGTCATTGAAATTCGGTTTGAGCAATGAATTCATGGACCGCGAAGACGGCTGGCCCGGCCTGCGGCGGCGGTACGCCCTGGCGCCGACGCTTTTGCAGGGAGTCGATCATGATCTGGCCTATCGCGGCCTGGCCAGCGGCGCCATCGACGTGACCGATCTCTATTCGACCGACGCCGAAATCGAAGAATACGGGCTGCGCGTGCTCGACGACGACTTGCACTATTTTCCGGCCTATCATGCCGTGCTGCTCTATCGCGACGGCTTGCGCCAGCGCGCGCCGGCGGCGGTGGCGGCTTTTCGCGACTTGGAAGGCGCGATCGACGAGTCGGAAATGAGCCGGTTGAACGCGCGGGCAAAGCTCGAACGGGTGCCGGAAGAGCGGGTGGCCGCCGACTTTTTGCAGGCCCGGCTGGGACTGACGGTGGACGTCCGCGACGAGAACCTTTGGACACGATTGGCCACGCGCACCCGCGAGCATCTCTATCTGGTCGTTATCTCGTTGTTGTACGCGCTGTTGCTGGCTTTGCCGTTGGGAATCATCGCCGCGCGGTATGCCGCCGTCGGACAAGTCATCTTGGCGGTCGTGGGGCTGATTCAGACGATTCCCTCGCTCGCATTGCTGGTTTTCATGATTCCGCTGATGGGATTGGGGGCCAAGCCGGCAATCCTGGCTTTGTTTCTCTACAGTTTATTGCCGATCGTGCGCAATACCTATGTTGGCTTGCACGATATACCATTGTCGTTGCGCGAATCGGCCGAGGCCCTGGGAATGCCGCCGCTGGCCCGCCTGCGGTTGATTGAGTTGCCTCTGGCCTCGCGCACGATTCTGGCAGGCATCAAGACCGCGGCGGTGATCAACGTTGGCACCGCCACGCTGGGGGCGTTGATTGGGGCCGGCGGCTACGGCCAGCCGATTTTGACCGGCATTCGGCTGAACGACGTGGGGCTGATATTGGAGGGCGCCATTCCTTCGGCATTGCTCGCTGTTGCCACGCAAGGCGCGTTCGAGCTGGCCGAGCGGTGGTTGGTGCCGAAGGGCCTGCGCTTGAAACGCGGCTAAGCGCTCGTTCGGTCGTGGGTCACGCTTCCAGGTCGCGGGCCAGGCGGATGCCGCTGAATTGAAAGCGTGTGGCGGCCGGCCAAAAGTTGCGGTAGGTGACGCGGAAATGATCGCGCGGCGTCATACACGAGCCGCCCCGCAACACGCGCTGGTTGTCCATGAATTTGCCGTTGTATTCGGCTAGCTCGCCCGTAAAAGTTCGGTAGCCCGGATACGGCTCGTGATAACTCGACGTCCATTGCCAGACGACGCCAAACAACTGCCGAAGCGACTCGTGCCCGGCGGCGGACGATGGATGCAGCCGGTCGCGATTCAAGAAGGATTGCTCGGCCATACGCTGTTCGCTCGCTTGCTCGATGGAGCGGGCGGCATGTTCCCATTCGCGTTCGTTGGGCAGGCGTAGCGTGCACTCGGACGCGAAGTTTTCCGACCACCATCGCGCGAACGCGTCGGCTTCGTAAAAGCTCACGTGGCAAACAGGCTCGTCCAAAGCAAGCGGACGCGGCCCGGCGAGCGTCCAGTTCCACCACTGGCCATCGAGCCGCTCCCAATAGAGCGGCGCCTGCCAGCCATGTTCCTGCGCGGCCCGCCAGCCATTATCGAGCCACAGCAACTGTCGCCGATAGCCGCCGTCTTCCATAAAGTCGAGAAACTCGCGATTGGTCGATAGTCGATCCGCCAGTGCGAATGAAGCAAGATAGTACTTGTGGCGCGGTAATTCGTTATCCCAGCACCAGGTCGAATCGGCGTGTCCGAATTCGAGCAGGCCTCCAGCAAACTCAATGAACTTCAAGGGGCCGGGTTCGCCCAGCGACGCCTCTGTGCCCGGCAATTGCAAATAAGGCGTTCGCAGTCTCGGCGCATTTTGCGCGAGAATATATTTGACTTCGGTGTAAAAAAGCTCCTGATGTTGTTGCTCGTGATTGATGCCGACCGCCAGGCGAAACTCCAGTTCGTCAAGCTGCTGCTCGTCAATCGATTTCAGCAGCGCTTCGATTCGGCGGTCGACCGAGGCACGATACTCATAGATTTCGGCCGTTGTAGGCCGGCTCAATGATCCTCGCCGCGAGCGGGCCAGCCGCTCGCCGAAAGTGGCGTAATACGAATTGAGCACGTGGTCGAATTCGGCGTCTTCCGGATCGCTGGCGCCGCCGAACGGCATGAGGACATTTCGCACAAAGAACCAACTCGTATGCCCGAGGTTCCACCAGGGCGGGCTGACCTCCTCGGCCGGCTGAAGGCGAAACACCTCAGCCGCCAGGGGCCGGCACATTTCGAGGCTGGCCTGTCGGACGAGTTGAAATCGCCTGAGCAGTTCTTCGCGGTCTGCGCAGACAGTCGGCGGGCTGCGCGCAGAAACGTCGCCGTCGGTTCGTGCCTCGAGCGCCGAGTCGCCGTGCCGACGATGGGTTCTGCTCATGCGACCAGCGGCCGGGGGCATCGTAGGGTGGCACTCGAAGAGATGCGGCGGATGACGTTTGGTGCGTCATGGTTACGCACCGCAGCTTAGCAAACCAGGCAAAATCAACAAGTTTTCGGCCATATAAGCCATCACGCGGTAGTCTTTTTGCCCATCCTCGCCGGCTTCCAGCTATACTTGTCGAACGGTTTTGGCAAACACCTTCGATGCGGAGCAGCCAGTGCAAGTGGGAATTCATTCGGGGCGAATTGTGTTTTTGATTGCTCTTTTGGCGGTGGCCGCTCGGCCCGTCGCGGCGGGCCCCGCCACGGCTTACACCGGCGCCACCATTCACACAGCAGCGGGAAAAACGTTCGAGCTGGGTACGCTCATCGTGCAAGACGGTAAGATCGTCGAGGTGGGACCGAGCGAGAACGTGGTGGTTCCCGACGATGCTCGGCGGGTCGATGTTTCGGCCAAGGTGATCATCCCCGGCCTGGTCGACTCGCATTCGCATCTGGGCGTCTACTCGCGGCCCGGCGTGTCGGCCAACAGCGACGGCAACGAATCGACCGGTCCCGTACAGGCCGCCATTCGCGCGCTCGACTCGGTCAACCCGTTCGATCCCGGCATCCGCATGGCGACGGCGGGCGGCGTGACGACTGCCAACATCATGCCAGGCAGCGCCAACGCCATCGGCGGCCAGACCATCTATGTGAAGCTGCGCGGACACACGGTCGAGCAGATGGCCATCCTCTCGCCGGCGGCCATCGGCGGGCTGAAGATGGCCAATGGCGAAAACCCCAAGCGCGTCTATGGCAGCCGCAAGCAAGCGCCGGGGACGCGGATGAAACTGGCCGCGCTGCAGCGAGCTGAGTTTTTCAAGGCCCGCGATTATCAGCGCAGGTGGGACGCTTATCGCAAGAAGCTGGCGGCCGGCGAGGAAGCTTCGCCCCCCGACACCGATCTTTCGATGGAGCCGCTGGTCGAGGCCTTGCAACGCAAGCGCACCATTCATTTTCACAGCCATCGTTCCGACGACATCATGAGTGTGCTTCGGCTGGCCGACGAGTTTGGCTTGGAAGTTCTACTGCAACACGGCACCGAGTCGTACAAAGTGTTGGAAGAGCTGGCCAAGCGCAAGGTGCCCGTCTCGTTGACGCTGCCCGACAGCCCCGGCGGCAAGGCCGAGGTGATCGATTATCTCGAATCGACCGGGCGGCGGCTGCACGAGGCGGGCGTAAAGGTGTTGGTCAATACCGACGACCCCGTGACAGAGAGCCGCTTTTTGTTGCGGACGGCTGCCATTACGGTGCGCGGCGGGCTGGATGCCGAGACGGCGTTGCAGGCGGTCACGCTGTCGGCCGCTCAGGCTTTGCACCTGGACGACCGGCTCGGCTCGCTCGAAAAGGGCAAGGACGCCGATTTTGTGGTGCTGAGCGGTGAACCATTCAGCGTTTATACGCGCGTGCTGGAGACATACATCGACGGCCGCCGCGTCTTCAACCTGGCCGATGCCAAAGAGCGGCTCTATCAGACCGGCGGTTTTGCCGTGGCCGATCCGTCGCAGGTGCCCGCCGCCGGGGCGTTGGTCGAGCCGCAGCCCGCCGCCGCCGCGCCCGATTTGCCCGACGATGCCAAGCAGCCAACGGCCGAAAGCAGCGAGCTGGTGGTGCTGGCCGGACGATTGCACACCGTTGCGAAAGAAGCGATCAACGACGGCGCGGTCCATGTGCGCGACGGCAAAATTGTTTATGCCGGTTCGCGGCAGGGCTTCGATTTGCCCGAGGGCGTGCCGGTGGTGAGCGCCGCGGTCGTCACGCCGGGCTTGATCGACGCCTACAGCTCGGTGCCGCTCAGCGGTGCCTACAACATCGCGGCCGACCAAGACGCCGATGAGCACAGCGACCCGAACCAAGCCGACCTGCGCGTGCTCGACGCCTTTAATCCGCACGAGCCGCTGCTGCGGTTCTTGCTAGAACAAGGCGTGACCGTCGTGCACGCCTGTCCCGGCCGCGACAACGCCATCGCCGGGCAGACCGGCGTCTTTCGCACGCACGGTGCCACCGCCGAAGCGATGACCGTGCGATTTCCGCAAATGGTGTGCTTTAATTTGGGCGAATCGCCCAAGCAGACCTACCCGGACCGCAAGCCGGGCACGCGCATGGGCACGGCCTCGCTGGCGCGCACCGCCTTGAGCGAGGCGGCCAACTACGCGCGCAAGCGGCGGGCCGCCAAGGACGAAGCTTCGCAGCCCGACCGCAATCTGAAGCACGAGGCGTTGGGCCAGGTGCTCGAACAGAAACTGCCGGCGATGTTCGCCGCCCAGCGGGCCGACGACGTCATGACGGCGCTGCGGTTGGCCGAAGAGTTCAAGCTCAAGGGGCGGCTGGCCCTTTCGGCCGAGGCCTACTTGCTGCGCGACCGGCTGGCCGAGGCCAAGCTGCCGGTGATCGTCCATCCCACCATGCAGCGCGTCGGCGAGATGGAAACCTACAACAGCTTTTTGGGCAATGCCGCGGCGCTGGCCGATCGCGGCCTGCTGATCGCCATCGGCAGCGGCTACGAAGGCTATGTGCCCAAGACCCGCGTGGCGCGGTACGAGGCGGCCATCGCCATGGTTCACGGGCTGGGGTTCGATCGGGCATTGCGGTCGATCACGCTCGACGCGGCCAAGATTTTGGAGATCGACGATCGCTTCGGCACGCTCGAAGCGGGCAAGACCGCCGACCTGGTGCTCTACGACGGCGATCCATTTGAGTATGCCACGCACGTCAGCGGCGTGGTGCTCGACGGCCGCATGGTCTTTGATCGCGCGCAGCGGCAGAAGCAGCCGATCGATCAGCAATCGTTCTGGCACATGGGCGGCCCCGAACCGGCATGTTGCCTCGGCTTGTAGCACGGAATTCATTCCGTGCCCTTGGCAACAACACGTTCGGTAGCTTCCGGCCTTGTGCCGGGCAGTTGCAGCGGCGCTTTGGGCAGCAATGTTCTTTGCTGGTTTCGTAGCGGATAGAATACGAGCATCATGGCGACTAAAAAACGCTCAAAATTGAATGGTGCTAAAAAACCTCGCCAATCCAACGGTGCTGCTGCCGAGTTGATACGGCCAGCCAATGTTCGCTGGCTTGGGCCCTTAGGCATGTACCCTCGCAAACGGGCACTTACCTTTGAGACCGAGCAGGATTTGAAAAAAGCAATCGACGCCATCTGGAATCCAGAGGACGAACTATACCGAATGCCACATGCGCCTGCCGGCGGTTTGACGATGATCGTACCCGACGAGGCCCTACCGTTCTTCCGTTCGCGACCACTGCGGTTCACCGAGCATCCGGTTATGCCTGCAGTGCGGCGCCCGTGACAGACCAGCGGTCTGGATGCCGCATGAGGCGTGCGAAACAAAAGGTGAGCTGCCGGCGTGGCAACTAAGAGCATCGCAAAACTCGAATCGCGAACCCGCGTGGTTTTCAATCTTCCAGCGAACGACGCGGGTGAAACGACGGCCGTCTACGAGGTAATCAAGTACCTCGAGCGCTTAAAGGACGGCCAGGTTGGCGTAACCGGGTTTACGCTAAGTGAGGTCATGCCGGCGGTCTTCACGGGCTCTTGGTGGAGCGATGAACAGGGCACGTGGAGGGAAGACGCCATCGTCATCATGATGGTCGATTTCGCGACGCCGTCGGCGGGCGCGAAGTGGTCCGTTAGCGGTGAAATGACCAAGCTCAAGCGCTTCATCTCGGCGGCGTACCGACGCAATGGTAGCCGACAAGAAGAAGTTTGGGTCGTCGCCCATCGCGTCTCTGTAATCCGTTCAGCCTACGCCACGCGGCGTGCTCCAATGCTCGCGATACTGACGGCGCAGCAGGCTGGCGGCCTCGGCGTCGCCGTCAATCTGCTCGCGTTGCGGGTCGAAGCGCAACGAGCGGCCAACCCGCGCGGCGATATTGGCCAGGTGAACCAGCGTGGCCGCGCGGTGGCCGGCTTCCACGGGGGCGTTCAATGCCGAGCCTCCGCCGCGAACGCCGTCGAGAAAATTCTGGTGGTGGGCCGACAAATCGGCCGAGCCGGTGCGCTCCGCGAGCAGCTTGTTTCGCGGACCATACAGCTTCCAGCCGACGCTATGCCCGATAATCATCAGACCTTCGGTGCCGTAGAACGCCGCGCCGTTCTCATAGCCCTCTTGTACATACGGCGACCAATCGCGCTGCTCGAAGATGAGTTGCTTCGGCCGGCCCGATTTCTGCGCCGCCGGATATTCGAACACAGCGTATTGCGTGTCGGGAAATTGCTGATCGTCGTCAAAGAAATATTTCCCGCCGAGGCAGCCGACCGCCGACGGGTGCGAATCGACGCCCAGGCCCCAACAAGCGACGTCGATGTCGTGTACGCCGTCGTTGCCGATGTCGCCGCAACCAAAATCGTACCACCAACGCCAGACGCCGGGCAGCAGGTTGGGCCGATAGGCGACCTTGGGGGCCGGCCCCAGCCAAAGGTCGAAATCGAGCGTCGCGGGCGGCTCGCTGGGTCCGCTTTTGCCGATCGAGCGGCGAAGCTGGCTGTTCCAGGCCTTCGCCACCAAGACCTCGCCAATTTCGCCTTGCTGAATGCGCTGGATGGCGTCGCGCACACAGTCGGTGCTGCGACTCTGGGTGCCCACCTGCAGCAGCTTGCCCGATCGGCGCACCGCATCGATCAACAGCCGCCCTTCGCGCACGTTATGGCACATCGGTTTCTCGACATACACGTGCTTGCCGGCGTCGAGCGCCAAGAGCGCGGCCGGAGCGTGCCAGTGATCGGGCGTGGCGATCCACACCGCCTCGACCTGGCGGTCGTCGAGCACGCGCCGCAGGTCGCCCACGGCCTCGGGGGCCGCGCCCGATTGCGATTCGATGGTCTTGGCCGCGGCGGCCAGCCGGTTCTGGTCGACGTCGCACACATAGGCGACGCGCACGTCCTTTCGAGTGGCCAGCAGGCGGAGATGATTGCCGCCCATGCCGCCGACACCAATTACTGCGATATTTACGGTGCGCGCCGGCTCGGCTTTCACCGTGTCCGTCACAACCGCGCAGGCCGCCAAAGCCCCGGCCCCTTTCAAAAACGTCCGACGATCGGCAAATTGCATCGCAGGCTCCTTTACAGTGAAGGCGAAAACAGACCGGAAGCTGGATCACAGCATCGCCGCCCACAGGATACCTCTGTCGGTGCGGACAACCAATCCCCTGGGAAACGGGCTGAATCCCGTTCTACGAGTCGCCGAGCAGCTCCGAGATTTTTTCGAGCTCGCGTTCGTCGGTTCGGGCGAGAGGGAAATCAGATGGCGTAAAGCCGCCGGCCTGGGGCGAGAGGCAGTGATCGATGATCGCCGTCAGCCGCTGGAGATAGTCGGCCGCGAAGCCCTCGATCGTTTCACGGCGGTGGATGGCCCGGCTGAAGCCGATGTCGATCGACAAGCGACCGCCACTGACGAACAGATTGAGTTCGAGCAAATGCCGGCGCACCGCGCGCGGGCTGCGCAACGGGCCGACCGGTTCGCGTGCACGAGACAATGGGCCGGAGTCGGCCGGCGCGCCCTCAAATCGGCCCAGGTAATTGAATGCCACTTCAGCCCGGGGCAGGGCCGCCAGTGAGTTGCGCATCTGCGCATCGGCCGACAAATATCGCAAGACACCGTAACCGATTCCGTGACCGGGCACACGACGGAGCGATTCCTTGGTGCGCCGCAGCAAGGTGCCGGGGGGCAAATAGAGTGGAGCTTCGAGCAGCACGGGATAACCGGCTGTAAACCAGCCGACCGTGCGCGAGAGATCGACGTCGTCGAAAAGCGCCGCCCGGCCGTGCCCTTCGATGTCGATTAAGGCCGTGCCATGACCGCTAAAATGAGCGATCGCCTGGGCTAAGGCGGCGAGCAGAATCTCCGGCGTGTGCGTGCGGTAGGGCGCATTGGCGTGCTCGAGCAAGGCGGCCGTCCGCGCGCCGTCGAGCATCAGCGAAACTACGTCGGCCGACGATTGCAGATTCGCTGGCGAAGTAAAGTCACGAGGGCAGCAACCGAGAGCGGCAGCGGCGAGGCCCTGCCAATGGGGCAACTCGGCCGCGATGGCCGGCGATTGTGCGTACTCGGCCAATCGCTGTGCCCAATATTGGAACGACGTCGTTTTGGGCGGAAGTGACGGCGATTCGCCCCGGCTAAGCTGCATCCAAAGTGAAGTCAGATCATCGAGCAGGACACGCCACGAGACCGCGTCGATCACCAAGTGGTGCACTACGAGCAACAGCCGCCGGCCGCCGTCACCCAGGTCGAACCAGCCCGCAGTGGCCAGCGGCCCGCGCTCCAAGTGAAGACTGCCTTGCAATTTGGACGCCGCCGTCTCGAGTGCCTCCACCTGCTCGTCGGCCGACAGACGCGACAAATCAAATCGCTCCAACGGCCAATCGCTTTCGGGCGCGTGCCCTTGCCGCCAGCCATCGTCGCTACGGGCAAATCGCAGCCGCAACGCGTCGTGATGGGCCGCCAGATGACTCAATATCTCGGGCAAAACTTCGGGAGGCAAATCATCATCCACTCGCAACAGCACCGCCTGGTTGAAGTGGTGCGGGTCGATCGGATCATCGTCCAGGAACCAATGTTGGACGGGCGTCAACGGCGCGTCGCCCGCAACCAGGCCTTGTTCGGCCGTTACCGTCGGCCCGGTGCCTTCGACGGCGGCCAACTCGGCGATGGTCTGATGTTGAAAGAGTTGGCGGGGATTGAAACCGAGGCCCGCCTGACGCGCACGAGCCACCACCTGAATACTGAGAATCGAATCGCCGCCGAGCTCAAAAAAGTTATCGTGAATGCCCACCTTCTGGACGCCCAGCAACTCTTGCCAGATCGCCGCCAGCTTTTCTTCGGTCGAGGTGCGCGGCGGCGCGAAAGCGGGCCGCGCGTCGTCAGGCTCGCAAGCGCAGGCGTCCGGCGCCGGCAAGGCAGCCACATCGAGCTTGTGATGCCGATTGAGCGGCAATCGCTCCAGACGCACCACGGCCGAAGGCACCATCGGCTCGGGCAGCCTGCCTCGCAACCAATCGCGCAATGCTCGCGAGGGCGGCAATTCGCCGTTGGCCGAAACGACATACGCCACCAGCCGCTTGCCGCCCGGCGCGTCGTCACGGGCGACGACTGCCGCCTCGCCCACCGCGGGATGTGCGAGCAAGGCTCGTTCGATCTCTTTCGGCTCGATCCGCCAGCCGCGCAATTTGATTTGTTCGTCGATCCGCCCAAGAAACTCGACATTGCCGTCCGCACGCTGCCGAACCAAATCGCCCGTGCGATAGAGCCGCGCACCGGACAGTTGCGAGAACGGGTTCGGCACAAACCGCTCGGCCGTATGCTCATCGAGGTGAACATACCCGCGGGCCAATCCCACTCCGCCGAGATAAAGTTCGCCGGGCGCTCCGATCGGCACGGGCCGCTGCCGCGCATCGAGCACGTGGACCTCGGTGCCCGCGATGGGCTTTCCGATGGGCACGCGTCGGATGTCGGACCACGCCGGCAGAGTGCGCGGCAATTCATAGACCAGGCTGGTGATCGTGGCTTCGGTCAGGCCGTACTCGTGCAGCAAGCGGACACGCCCCTGGCTCAGTTCCAGCCAGCGGTTGAGCATCTCCAGACGGGGAGGCTCGCCACCGACCACCAACACGCGCCAATGCTCGAAGATCGCCGCATCTTCCACGCGCCACTCCAGCAGGCACTGCTGCAGCAGCGGCGGCGGAATGTGAGCCACGGTCACGCGGTGCCGCCGGCACTGGTCGAGAATCACCCGGCCGGTGAGCTCGCTGGTGGGCGGTCCCAGCACCAGCGTGGCCCCGCGGATAAGCGTGGGAAAAATCTCTTCGGCGGCCACGTCGAAGGCCGGCGAGATGATTTGCAGGGCGCGACCGCCTTCGTCCAGTTCATACAGCGAGGTCATCGCCAACGCGTGATTCGCCAGGCCGGCATGTGTGACTTCGACGCCCTTGGGGCGACCCGTCGAGCCGGAGGTGTAGATGATGTAGGCCAGGCTTTCGGACGTCGCTGGCGTCGCCGGCGGAGTTGCTGGCGACCGAGCGATCGAATCGGCGTCAGCGTCGGCGTCGAGCCGGATTTCTTCCGCGCGATGAGGCGGCAACCGCTCGGACGTGCGGCTGGTGGTGATGATCGCGCGCGCCTCGACGTCGTCGAGCATCGTCGCCAGGCGTTCGGCGGGCTCGGCAGCGTCAAGCGGCACATAGGCGCCGCCGGCCTTGAGCACCGCCAGCATGGCGACCACCATTTCAATCGAGCGATCGAGAAAGATCGCCACCGGCACGTCAGGGCCGACGCCGAGCGCCTGCAGGTAGTGGGCTACTTGGTTCGCGCGATCGTCGAGTTGTCGATAAGAGATTTGATCTTCGTCGTGGACGACGGCGATGGTATCGGGGGTGCGGTTGGCCTGGGCGGAAACAAGATCGTGCACCAGGGCAGGTGGCGCTGCAAGAGAAGAAGAGAAGGAGGTGGGCAGAGCGGGCGATTCTTCAGTAAGCGGCACGGCGATGATGGAGGCATCGGGGTCAGCAACAATGCCAGTTAGCAGAAGATTGAACGCCGAGCAAAACTGTTTAATCGTGCACGACTCAAACAGCTCGGCATTATAGACCGCTGAGGCACGCAAACCGGCCGGCTGTTGCTCGACAACGAGCGCCAGGTCGAAGCTGCCGATCCTGGTATGGTCGATTTCGACGTCGCCGATCGATAGGCCGGCAACTTCGGCGCCTTGCCAGGGCAAGTTCTCGAAGACGAACATCACGTTAAAGAGCGGCGAACGGCCTTCGGCGCGGTGAGGCGCGAGCGCATCGACAACGGCTATCAGCGGAGCGTCGGCATTCGAGAAGGCGGCCAGCACCGTCTCGCGGACCCGCGCCAGCAATTCGCGAAAGCTCGGCTCGCCCGACAGATCGGTACGCAGCGCGAGCGTGTTGACAAAATAACCGACCGAGCGCTCGAATTCGCGTCGCGGGCGATAGGAGACGGGCGAGCCGAGGCAGACATCGTCTTGCCGCGCCCAGCGCCCCAACAAGGTTTGGAAGGCTGCCAGGAGCACCATATATAGGGTAGCGTCGTGCTGGCGGCCCAAATCGGCGAGTGCGTCGGCGTGTGCGCTGGAAATCGTAAAACGTTCCGCGGCGCCGCGATAACTCCGCGATTCTCTGGTGGCCGGGGCAGAGCTTGCGATGCCCCGGTCCCGATCCGCCGAGGCATCGCCAAGGCTCTGCCCCAGCCACCGCGACTGGGGCTCATCACCGCGCGATGGTAAGAAATCGGTGACGAGCTCCAAGCGTGTGAGATCCGCAAGTTGTTGTTTCCAATATTCAACCTGCTGGCGCACGTGTTCGGTGGCGAGGCACGCTCGCTGCCAGACAACGAAGTCGGCGTAATCGAATGGCGCGGGCGGAAGCAACGCCGGTCGGCCGCCGGCTTCGGCCTGATAGAGCGCCGCCAACTCTTCGAGAAAAATGGCCAGCGACCAGCCGTCGCAGATCAGGTGGTGGATGCTGAGTGACAACTGATGTTCTTCAGCGGAATGCCGAGCAAGTTCGGTGCGCGCCAACGGGCCGTGGGCCAGATCAAAGTAGTCCCGGCACTCCGTGACGGGAACGTCTTGAATCACCTGTGCCGGCTTTCCATCAATGGCCGGAAACACGGTGCGCAACGCTTCATACCGCCGGGCCAGAAGGTGCAAGCTGCGCTCGAGGGCAGGCTGATTGAGCGGCCCGCGCAGCCGCACCATGGCCGAGAGCAAATACCGCGGATCGCTTTCAAGCTGCTCCAAAAACCAAAGCTGTTCTTGAAAGCTCGACAGCGGCAGCGGCGCGGAGCGGTCGGCGCGGATTACGGGCGGTAGGCTGCCGGCCGAGCCGCGCTCGCTCCCTTGATCGAGCCAGGCGGCCAGCCCCGCGATGGTCGGTGACTCGAACAGCACGCGGATCGGCAATTCGACCTTGAATTCCGCCTGCACCCGCGCGGCCAGTTGCGAAGCCAGCAGCGACTGGCCACCGACATCGAAAAAGCTGGCGTGGATGTCGCAATGCCGTAGGTCAGACTTTCCAACCTGACATCGCCGGGCATTTACGTTGTCAGGCTGGAAAGCCTGACCTACGGTCGGATCGATACCCAGCACGTCCGACCAAATCTGAGCCAGCCTGCGCTCAGTGAGTGTGCGCGGCGCGACGGCCTGATCGCGGGACGCTTCACGTACTTGCGCCCCGTCGGAAAGCAAATGGTGCTCGCGCCATTCGTGAGCTGCACCGAGCGAACCGGCCAGGAAAAAGTCGCGACACGCGCGGCGGCGAGTTTTGCCGCTCGACGTTTTAGGCAGCGTGCCCGCCGGAATTAAACAGACGGCTGCGACCGAGATGCCGTGTAGTTCAGCGATTCGCGCACGCACGCGTTCGGCGACCGCCGGCAGATCGACTTTGCGCGGCCGTATCACTTCGTGGACGACGACCAGCCGCTCGCCGCCGTCGGTCTCGATCGAAAAAGCCGCTCCACCGCCGGGCTTCAACGCCGGATGCGACTCGGCCACCGTTTGTTCAATGTCCTGTGGGTAATGGTTTCGCCCTTGAAGGATGATCAGCTCTTTGACTCGGCCCGTAATGAACAGCTCACCACCGTCGAAAAAACCGAGATCGCCGGTCCGCAGGAACGGCCCTTCGTCGTTGTCGAGCGTGGCCACGAAGGTTTCGGTCGACTCTTGGGGGCGGTTCCAATAGCCGCCGCCCACGCTAGGCCCATGTACCCAGATTTCACCCACCTGACGATCGGGCAGAGGCCGACGCGTCAGCGGATTGACGATCTTCACACACACGCTGTCCGCCGGGCGGCCGCAACCGACTAACGGTATCGTACTAGCAGTTGTGGCCGGCGTGTCAGGCATGTCCGCTCGAACGGGCACGGGGTCTCGGGCCACCGGCACGGCGCGATCGTGCGTCATCGCCGCCGCATCGAACGATTTGACGATGGGCATTTCGCCCTCCGCGCCGCCGCTCACCATCAGCGTCGCCTCGGCCAGACCATAGCAGGGATAAAACGCCGCACGGCGGAAACCGCAAGCGGCAAAGGTCTCGCTGAACCGTTCCAAGGTTTCGGGCCGGACGGTTTCGGCGCCGTTGAGGGCCAGCGCCAGGCTGCTCAAATCGAGCGTCGCCCGGTCTTCCGCGCTGATCTTTCGCACACAGAGGTCGTAGGCAAAGTTGGGCGCCGCGGTGGTGGTGCCGCGAAAGCGCGTGATGGCGTGTAACCAACGATAAGGCCGTTGCATGAAGGCCGCCGGCGAAAGCAGCACGGCGTGCCGGCCGCTAAACACCGGCTGAAACGTGACGCCAATCAAGCCCATGTCGTGGTAAGCGGGCAGCCACGAGACCGCTAGGGCATCGGGCCGATCGACCATCTGATGAATCAGAGTCAGATTGGCCAGCAGATTGCCATGCGAAATCATCACCCCCCGCGGCTCGCCGGTCGAACCTGAAGTGTATTGCAAGAGCGCCAGTGACTCGTCAGCTAATCCGCACTCCGAACTCCGAACTTCGAACTCGGCACATTCATCGGTGGCCAACGATGATTTCAGGCCGGGCGCCTTGCTAAACAGCGGGCCGGCCCAGTCGAGCGTCTCGCGCGCGGCAAGCAGCCACGTGGCCCCAGCGTCGGCCAGAATAGCTTGCAGCCGAGGCAGCGTGCGATCCATGCGAAACGGATCGGGCGGATAGACCGGCACAGCGATCACGCCCGCATAGAGGCATCCATAGAGCGCGACGATGTAGTCAAGCCCCGCGTCGTAGACGAGCAAGGCCCGCTCGCCCGCGGCGCCCTTCGACGCGAGCGCGGCGGCGACGGCGCGTGCCCGGCGATCGAGCTCGGCGTAGGTCAACCGCTCTTCCTGCATCTCGCCATCGGTGAGAAACGTAAACGCCAGGTCGTTCGGCTGGCGGCGGGCGCGCCACGCGAGCACCTCGGGCAATGTACGCGCGCGGAACGGGAGAAGCTCAGGATCGGCATCGCGCAGAATATCTAGGGACATGAAGCAGACTCGGGGGGCGGCTCGGTAAACCGTGGCCGAAGCGGGACGGCTCAAAGAACGATCAGCTCGCACCCTACAAAGCCGACGTGCAGTTTGAGCCGGTTGCCTCCATAGCAGCCGGACCAGCGCTGGCGGGTCGTCCGCAAGCGGGGCAATTTACGAAAGATATTATAGCACGTCCGTGCAATTTGTGGGGAAAATCGAGCCCGCCGGAGTGTGGGTCAGGGCCGATCGGCGTGGCGAGCGAGTTTTTCTTGCATTGCCGGCTGCCCGAGCACGTCGCGATTGACCACGCTGCCGGGCACGCGGCCTGCGGCCACGTCGAGAATGTGCCGGCAGGCCGAGCGGCCATTGCCGGCAAAAAGTTCGTCGGTCCAGCACACGCCGTGCGGCGTTACGATCACGTTATCGAGCCGAAGCAGGGGATCGTCGGACGCGATGGGTTCTGTCTCGAAGACATCGAGCGCCGCTCCCGCGATGCGCCGTTGCTGCAACAGGGCGGTCAGCGCGGCCTGGTCCACGATCGGACCGCGGGCCACATTGATCAGATAAGCCGTGGACCGCAACAATCGTAGTTTTTGGGCGTCGAGCAGGTGATGCGTTTCCGCAGTCAGCGCACAACAAATCACGACAAAATCGGCCTCGGCCAGCAGTCGTTCGAGCGGCTGCCACTCGACGCCCGTCGCGGCGGCGGCGTCGAGCGTCACATAGGGGTCAAATCCGACGTGCCGCATCTCGAGCGGGGCGGCCAGGCGAAACAGCTCGCGCCCCACGTTGCCTAATCCAATGACGCCGAGCGTGCGGCCCGTCAGGCCGGTGCCCATGTGGTCGAGCTTTTCGGCCCAGCGCCCCTCGCGCGTTAGTCGATCTTTGACGAGCAACTTGTGCGACAATGCGAGCAACAATGCTAAGGCCGAAGTCGCCACCGGCCGCCGCACCGCGTCGGGCGTTATCGAGAGCAGCACGTGGTTGCGAGTGCAGGCCGCCACATCGACATTGTCATAACCCACGCCGAATCGGGCAATCAGGCTCAGCCGCCGGCATCCGTCGAGCGTGCGAGCGGTCACCTTTGGCGCCAGCACCAGCAGCGCGTCGTAGGCATCGGCAACCGACGGCGAAATCTCGCTGCAGGCTTCGGCAAAAAACTCCCATTCGACCCGGTCCGCTTGGTTCAACACATCGAGGCCGATGTCGCCGAAATCGAGCGTACCATCGGGCTTGAGAAAATCTCGGGTAATTCCGACGCGAAAGGGCATGGATGGGTTCAGGGTTCAGGGTTCGGGGTTTAGGGTTCAGCGAGGGGTCGGGATTCGGGGGTCGGAGGTCAGGGCCTGAGTGCATCCGGCGGTTACTTTTTGCCGTTGCCCAATGCTATTGAAAGTCCAATCAAAAATCTGAACCCTGAACCCTGAACCCTGAACCCTCTTTTTCCCGATAATATATCCATCCGCCTACAGTCGGCGAGCCAGGAGACAAGGATGATCGTTCGCTATCTAGCCGTTTTGTCGCTGTTTGCCCTCTGGTTTGGCCCCGCACAGGTCAAGGCCGAGTGGTTCAAAAAAGCTCATCGCGACTATCGCCGTAATATGGATTGGCCGCAGCCGTTTGTCGTGCCCGACCGCATTGCCGCCCGGGCCCCGTTCGGCGTCATGATCAATAATGGCTGGCGCACTCAAAATACGTTGAGTGATGAGCACTTCGACGAAGAAACGGGCGTATTGAACGAGGCCGGCGAGTTGAAGGTCCGCGACATTTTGACCTATTCGCCGGTCGAGCACCGCACGGTCTACGTGTTGCAGGCCCGCAACCCACAGTTGACGGACGTTCGCAACCGTTCGGTGCGGCGGTTTGCCGGCCGGCTGGCCACCCCCAGCGACGGGCCGCAAGTCTCGAGCACCAAAGTGCGTCCGCGCGGCTGGTCGGCCGATTATATCAACACGATCGGCACTCGCTACAACGCCACGACGCCCGACCCGCGGCTGCCACCGGCGCAAAACGGCGGCGGCCTTGGCGGCGGAGGCGGAAGCAGCATGGGCGGCGGTGGCGCCGGCAGCTAGTGTTTTTACCCGTCAATCGACCGTAGCTGACTTCGTGAGAAGTTAGGGCGCAATGCGAACTAGGGCCAGAATTCTTACGAATTCTGCTACGGGCCGAGACTCCTCGATTCAAAAAGGCCCTCTTGGTCGGTTGTCGGCGCCGTGACCACGGTTCCAAAACCGGCCGAGAGGGTTCTCGGGTTCTTTCAGACGGTGAAAGGTGGGGTATATTCCACCCGACCGTCGAAACCGGCAAATTCTGCCAAATCGGATTCAGCGACCCGCCCTCGGCAGACGATCAAAGACCAAGACGCCACAAAAACGTTCGTACACAGGAGACGGCAGGTGGGGAACATGAAGTTCGCGGCATTGGCTCCGGCAATGCTGGTGGCGATCGCCTTGGCAGGTTGCAATGGCTTTCCTGGTTTGCGGCGTCCGGCCGACCCGGCCGAGGCCGCGGTGTTGGGTAAGCGGCCCGGGCCGATGAAGCAACTGGCCAACTCGGTGGGCGAGTCGAGCTTCGGGCAATCGGTATCCAAGGTCTTTCGGCTCGCCAACACCAAAAAGCACAAACCGCCCACCAACGATCCGACCTCGCTGGCCACCAAGGTCAAGCCGATCACCCCTGAAGACTATGTCAATCTCGGCAACAGGATGGAGCAAAACGGCGATGCCGAAGGGGCGCGTGAATCGTTTCACAAGGCCCTGGAGATGCAGCCGCACCATCTCGGAGCGTTACTGGGCCTGGCCCGCTTGTTCGATCGACAAGGGCAGTTCGATCGGGCTACCGAACATTATGTGGAGGCCGCCAAGTATCACCCGAAGGACGCCACGACATTCAACGACATGGGATTGTGCTACGCGCGGCAAGGCAAATATGAGCAGTCCGCGGCGGCCCTGCGGCGCGCCATCGAGCTTAAGCCTGATTCGATGCTTTATCGGAACAACATCTCCACGGTCCTTGTGGCGCAGGGCCGCAACGACGAAGCTCTGGCGCATTTAATCGACGCCCACGGACCGGCGATTGCTCACTACAATCTGGGTTGGTTGCTCAACAAACACGGCAGGCGCGAGCTGGCGATCGAGCAGTTCCAGTTGGCGTTGGCCGTCGATCCGTCGATGGAACGCGCCCGCGAAGCTATCGACGCGCTCACTGCACCGCCAGAAGGAGGCGACAGTCCGGCAGAGAGTGGACCGGCGCAAATCGCCGAAGGCCGCACCGGGTCCGCCCCCGAGACGCCCCGTATTTCACGTCGTCCGCGGATGGCCGAAGCTGCCGCCGATGGTAACGCCGCCACGAGCCGGCCCGTCGAGTCATCTGAGCTTTCGCCACAAGATCCGTTCGAGAGCCGACCGACACCCGACTCGTCGATGTCGCCGGCGCCCTCAGGCCCCGCGAGTTCGCGGCGCCGCACTGTGGTGGCCCCGCCATCGGCCGAAACGGCGCCAGCCGCCATTTCGCCGAGCGAAGCGCTGCCCGAGGCTATGCAGCCGCTGCCGCCAGTCGATGCCTCGTCGGTGCATCCCAGCCGGTACTAATAGGTCAGGCTTTCTAGCCTGACAACCGGCCGTCAACCTGAAAGGCCTGGCCGACGGCCGGCTTGCCAGCCGCTTGTCGCGGTCGTACCATCGGCAAGATGCCTACCGCCCGCGCTATCCATGTCGCCTTGTTTGCACTCGCTCTCGCCGGCATTACGGCCGCGCGAGCACCGGCCGATCCGCCGGCAAACAAACATCAGCGGCTACTCGAATATGTTGGCCACGACGGCCAAACCCGCCCGGTTGTCAATCGCGACGACTGGCAGCGCCGCCGGGCGCAAATCATCGCGGGCATGGAAGCGGCCATGGGGCCGCTGCCCAAACACGATGCCGAGCTGCCACTCGACCCGCGTATCGTGGAGGCCAAGGAAGAAGACGGCTACACGCGACTGAAGCTGACCATCGCGGTCGCTAATCCGCCATCCGCCGAAACTGCCGGCGAATCCACCGATCGGCTGCCGATCTACCTGCTGCTGCCCAAGCGCGCCGATGGCCAGCGGTTGCCGGCCATGCTCGCCTTGCACCAGACCACGCCTATTGGCAAAGACGAACCAGTGGGGCTCGGCAACCGCGTCAACCTAAAATATGGCCAAGAACTGGCCAAGCGCGGTTACGTGGTCGCCGCCCCCGATTATCCGTCGTTCGGCGAATATCCCTACGATTTCCGCAACAGCGGCTATGCCTCCGGCACGATGAAAGGCATCGTCAACCACCTGCGCGCCGTCGATCTGCTGGCCAGCCGCCCGGAGGTCGATGCCGAGCGGATCGGCGTGATCGGGCATTCGCTGGGCGGACACAACGCAATGTTCGTGGGGGTCTTCGACGAGCGTTTGAAGGTGATCGTCTCGAGCTGCGGCTGGACTCCCTTTCACGATTATTATGGCGGCAAAATCGCCGGCTGGACCAGCGACCGGTACATGCCCCGCTTGCGCGATGTCTACGAACTAAATCCCGATCGTGTGCCGTTCGACTTCTATGAAGTGGTCGCGGCTTTGGCGCCCCGGGCGTTTTTCTCGAACTCGCCGCTCAAAGACGGCAACTTCGACGTGGCCGGCGTGAAGAAGGCGATGGCCGCGGCGCGGCCGGTATACGAGCTGTTCGACGCCGCCGAGCGATTGCAAGTTCGTTATCCCGACAGCGGGCACGACTTTCCGCCCGAGGTGCGCGAAGAGGCGTACCGGTTTGTCGATGAAGCGCTAAGAAAATAGAGGTCAGAGGTCGGAGGCCAGAGGTCAGGGGGAACGAGCGCTC
>DATFDL010000668.1:0-18748 GCA_035252155.1 Pirellulales bacterium
CATTTCGGATTGGCTGCCCTCGCCGGCCCGGCCAGCCGCCGGCCGTCGGGGCTAATCGCCATCCAGTAAGACAGGACGCCATTGACGAGATTGATGGTCTCCTTAACTTGCCCCGTGTCGCTATCGCAAAACGTGACGAGGTTCGGTAGATCTTTGGTAAAGGCGAGGCTGTTGCGGGCACGGCTCCAGGTCATCGCCCGCAGCATATCGCCCTGCGGCGGCGTCAGTAGGAATAGCCGATCGCCCGTCGAGGTGTCCCAGACGTGGAGATCGCCCTCAGAGAGGCCCGCCAGGCGCCGGCCGTCCGAGCTAAGGAACTGCGGTTCTGAATTCAGCGGAAGACTGAAGCCGCCGAGCACCTTGCCGCCGTCCAGCTCCCAGCGTTGGCACTCCATCCGCGGAAAGACGACGGTGCCCGCCGAATTCGGGTCTCTGCGAACACCCCGGCCGCCGGCTACGATGACGAACTTGTCGTCATCGCTAAAGGCCATGTCGAGTGGTCTGTCCGTGACGCGCAGGGTGTGGCGGCACTGGCCCGTGGTGGCGTCCCACACTCGAAGGCGAGCCACGTAATCGACGGCGGCGATCCACCGGCCGTCGTGGCTGTAACAAACCTTGCGCACGCCGACGTCGTCGAGCGAGAGCCGAAGCAGTTCGGCGTAACAGGCGCGGTGGACTTTTCGCCATTCGAGGTCGCGGAAGCGCGGCGCGACCTCTTCCAGGTGCTGTTTCGCTTCGTCGACGTCGCCGACCATCGACAGGCTGTTGGCCAAGGCGACGTGCAAGCGGGCCTGATCGCGCTGCTGCCGCTCCAAGGCGTCCTGCAGGTCGTTCTTGGCCTTCGTTTCGGACGCCAAGGCGCGCTTGGTCGCTTGCTGCTCGCGTTCGAGCCGAGCATTGCTCACGGCCAGCAGAGCGGCGCCCAGCACGAACAGCGCGGCGATAGCCCCGAGCGGCGCCAACATTGCCCGGTTGCGTCTCGCGAACTTGCCCAGGCGGTACCAGCGCGACGGCGGGCAGGCCAGCACCTGCTCGTCCTGCAGGTAACGCTGCACGTCTAGCGCTAGGGCGTCGGCGGTTTCGTACCGCCGGTTGCGGTCTTTCTCGAGGGTCTTCATCACGATCCAATCGAGTTCACCGCGGATGAGCCGCGCTAGCTTGGCTGGCTCCGTTCCCCGGTTGACCGCCAGCGCTGGCAAACCCTGGGCCGTGCTTAGCTTGGCGCTCGGCCTGGTCGGCTCTTGCTCGCGGATGAGCCGCAACATCTCCAACACGCCGGCTTTTTCCAGCTCTTCCCGCTTGAACGGCGGGCTGCCGGCCAGTAGCTCATAAAGCAAGACGCCTAACGAATAGATGTCGCTGCGCGTGTCGATGTCGAGCTGGTTAATCTCGGCCTGTTCGGGCGACATATACTCCAGCGTGCCGACGATCGCTCCAAAGCTGGTGACCAGGGTCTTTTCGGTCAGAATCTGCCCGGCTGCTTTGGCGACGCCGAAGTCGATGATTTTTGGCACCGGTCGGCCGTCATAGAGGGCGACGAGCACGTTCGACGGTTTGAGGTCGCGGTGGATGACCCCCTTCTGGTGGGCGTGCTGGACCGCTTGGCAGACGAGGACGAACAGTTCTAACCGCTGCCGGGGTGTCAGGTGCTGCTCGTCGCAGTAGTAGGTGATCGGCATACCCCGGACGAGATCCATCACGAAGTAAGGCCGGCCAGTGCTCGTCGCGCCGGCGTCCAGCACGCGGGCGATATTGGCATGGTCCATGAGGGCCAGGGCCTGCCGTTCGGCCTCGAAGCGGGCGACGACTTGCTTCGAATCCATGCCCGCTTTGATGAGCTTGATCGCAACGAGCCGTTTGACCGGCTCTTGTTGCTGGGCCATCCAGACGGTGCCCATACCCCCCTCGCCGATTTGCTCGACGAGTTTGTAGGGACCAATCATTTCGCCCGGATGCTCACCCGCCGGTTCTTCAACGGTCGGCTGCGGCGCCAGCGGCGGGGCTTCGAGAAAATGGCCGGCATGCTCGTGCTGAGCGAGCAGCCGGTCGATGCGCGCACGCAGTACCGCGTCGCCCCGGCAAGCATGGTCCAAGAAAGCGGCCCGCTCCCGCGGATCGGTTCGCTCCAGCGCTTCGGTAAAGAGCGTTTGTTCGTTCACGTCCACCGCTCCAGCCGGGCCGCGCCCGGTCTTCTACCTACAGTGCGACGCGCAGCGACAAAATGCGCACGAATTTCGCTTTTTTTTGCTTCTTCTCGTTACCGGGTGCCGTACGGGTCAGCCGGGCTCGCGTCCGAGGCGTTCCAACAGCCAGACGCGGGCGTAGGCCCAGACCTGAGTCGCCTTGCGAGGCGAAATGCCCAGCGCCGCGGCGGTTTCGTCATTGGTCAAGCCGGCGAAGAACCGCAGCTTGACCACTTCAGCCGCCTGGACGTTGGTTTCCGCCAGCCGATCCAAGGCCTCGCTGAGATCCACCAACTCGTCCGGCGTTTGCGGAGAGGCCAAACTTAGCGCATCCAGCTCCTGTCGCTTGAGGGCACCGCCGTGCCGTACCCGTAACTTGCGCCGGGCGTTCTCCACCAAAATCCGGCGCATGGCCTCGGCGGCGGCGGCAAAGAAGTGCCCGCGGCTATTCCAGTGCTGAGCGTTTTCGGAGTCGATCAGGCGGAGGTAGGCTTCGTGGACCAGGGCTGTGGCCTGAATCGTCTGACCGGGCTTCTCGTGGGCGAGTTTCTGCGCCGCCAATTTGCGAAGCTCTTCGTAAACCAGCGGCAGAAAATCCTCGGCGGCCTGCAGGTCGCCGTGGCGAATCTGGTCCAACAGCCGCGTCACCTCGGTCATGGCCGTCATCATAAACCGCGCATCAGACCGCGGCAACGACCGACGACCGGGACAAATGCGACGACGATTCCAGCAACGGTCAAATCAGTTCGCGGATCGGCTCGCCTTCGGAAAGCAGATGCACCGGGCGGCCCGAAAAGTCGATCAAGGCGCCGCGATGGTCGATGCCCAGATGGCGATAAATCGTCGCCAGCAAGTGCTGCGGCGACATGGGCCGCTCGGTCGGATACTCCGATTTTGAGTTGGTGGCGCCCACGACCTGGCCCATCCGCAAACCGCCGCCCGAAACAAGGGCGGTCATGGAGCCGGGCCAATGGTCGCGGCCGAGGCAATTGTTGATCGTGCTTAGTCTCGGTGTCCGGCCGAACTCGCCGCAGGCCACGACCATGATTTTTTGATCGAGGCCGCGGTCATAAATGTCTTCGATGAGCGCGGACAGCGCGGGATCCATGTATTCCGCCCGCCACCGCATGCCGGTGGCCATGTCCCAGCCTGGCTGGGCGTTGGCGTGATCATCCCAACTGAAGTACAGCGGGGTGCCCGCCTTAGGTGCTAACGCGTCGATGGTAATCACCGCGGAACCCGCTTCGGCCAGCCGCCGTGCGAGCAGGCAGCTTTGGCCCCAGAGATGGCGGCCGTAACGGTCGCGCAGCTCGGGCCGCTCTTGCTCCAAATCGAAAGCCTGAGCGACCTGGGGACTCAACAGCAACTCGAACGCCTGGCGTCGGAAATCGTCGGTGGCCAGCAGTGAGCCGCCCAAGTCGAGATCGCGCCGGTAGCGGTCGAACTGCGCGACCAGGCCGCGGCGCTCGCCGAGCCGGTCGCCGTTCAGCCCGGCCCCGATCGACAGGTTGGGCGGTCGATACCCCGCGGCCGACGGATCGCCGGCATCGTAGGCTTTGTGACTCAGACCAAGATAGGTCGGCTGCGTCATGAACGGCTGATGCGGAATACCGATATAAGGCGGCAAACCTCCAGCGCGCACGCCCAGCAATTTACTTGCTACCATGCCGAAGTCGGGATGCTCGGAACGTGCGGTGGAGGTCGGATCGGCCTTGGCCGGAGTTTTGCCGGTCAGCACCTCGATCGAGCCATCGTTGTGCGACGACATCTCGTGGCGCAGCGACCGGATCAGCGAAAACTTGTCGGCCAGCCGCGCCTGCCGCGGAAACAGTTCGCAGATGTCGATGCCCGGCACGTTGGTGGCGATGGGCCGAAACGGCCCACGGTATTCGGCCGGGGCGTCGGGCTTCATGTCGTAGGTTTCCAACTGGCTCGGTCCGCCCCACATCCAGAACAGAATGACGGAGGTGTCGCGTGCGGTTTGTCCCGCCGCGGCGCGGGCCGCCAGAATCTCACTTAATCCCAGCCCACCCACCGCCAGCGCGCCGAGGCGCAAGAACTCTCGCCGAGGGATTGGGCCGGCACAAGTTTGCGGAGTCATAGTTGCGGTTTCCAATGGGTCCTGCCCTCGGTTGTTCTGCTACAATGGCCCCATGAGCCGGCGGTTTCAATTGAGCCTTCGGGCGTTGCTCGTCCATGCTTTTGGCTGCCGCTTTTTATGGCGGTATCCATTTTGAGCGAGAACGCCATTGGCGCGAAGACGCAAAACGAGCCGTTCCGTGGTTGACACTATGGCTGACAATGAATGGCGCGTTATTCGGCCAGCGATGGTGAGCCGCTTCTTTGTTCTCGCCTTTTGCGTTGGAATGTTTGCCGCCAGCGCTGCCGCCTACATTTGTGCGCGTATTTTCACGCCCGTCGTAGAAGGGTTGGACATGCTTGAGTGGCCCGCAGCGTTCAGCGCAATTGTATTCGGGCTTTTTTCGATTCCTGCAATACTGAACGTCCTCCCAAATGCAACATATCTGTTGCTGGACAGGTCGGGCCTTACAATGCGGACCTGTTTCGTCACGAAAAACCTTAAATGGTCGGACATCCGTGCTTTTCATGTTATCCACGTCGGGCACTCGACTTGGCGGGTAGGGATCTCTTACAAGCATCCGGCTGCGGAACCAGCACGAATGCGGAATCTCAACGAATCGGTCAAATGCGATGGACTGGTGCCATCCAATTTTGGAATGGCCCCAGAGGAGCTGGCTTCGTTATTGAGCGAGCATCGTGACCGGTTTTGGAACGGTACCGAACGAGAGGATCAATCAGGTGTGCAATGAGCATCGCAGCGACCGGTCGTCGGCTGCGGAATTGATTTTGTCATTCACGGTAATTCACGACGATGGCTTGCAAGTTCCGCAAAGCAACCATAGTATACCGATACTCCTGTGAGAATTCTTAATTTCGGGCGAGCGATGGGACGCATTCGAGAGTATATCAAGGTGTCCGGCAAAAAGTGCTGGACGCTTTTTGATTCCGGCGCCCAAAACACCTACATCGCGCCGAAGGTTGCACGGCTGTTGGTGACGAAGAAGTTGAGCAAACCCTTCCGCACCGCGATCGGTGGCGGCACGAAGAAAACCTCGACCGCCGCCATACTCGACGCCGACGTGCAGGGGCACAAAATCGTGACGAACGCGATGGTGCTCGACGAAATCGGCCGCGACGAAGAAGGCAAGACGATCGACGTGCTCTTCGGCGCTCTGGCCATGCAGCAATGGGGCATTCGCCTGGTTCCAAAAGAAGAGCGGCTCGATCTCACGCACTATCCGAAGGAATTTGTCGAATACATCGACTAATTCTTCTTACACCTTGCCAATCGACCTGCCGCAGCAATTGCGGCTGGGATCGCAAGCATGTTGGCGATTTTGAACCAGAGCGGATAGGGCAGCATGGAAATGTTGAATACGACAGCCGCCAGCAGGAGCAAGCTGACGATGGCGAACGATACGGGATTCCCCATTCTCATTGCCGTCCACGTGCCAGCGAATGCGGTGGCGGCCCAGGCAGGAACGACCACGGCCAATATCCATCGCGGGTAGCGCTCGACATGGAGGCAAGTTTCTTCAGGGGTTCTCCCAACACCTTCGGGAAAGGGGTGAACGACGGCGCTAAAAAGCTCCACCGCGGTCACCAGGATAAACGCGACGAGTATCCCAGCAACTGTAGCAGCGAGCGTGCGTAACGCGGTAGGCAACGTGCGGCTCCCTAACGGCTTTCACCGCGGCTTCCAAGGCGATCCAGCGATTTCTGCCAAAATTCCGCTTCTTCGGGCAAGCGGTGCTTCGCGGCAAACTCGGCCAGTTTACGATAGCGAGTGGCCGGGTTGGCGCGGCAGGCCCAGCACACCTTTTGCACGCATTGCGGGCAAAGCCACATCGGGCGGCCGTCCATCTCGGCCAGATGGTTCGAGCCGTTCATGCAGCACTCATAGGCGGTGCAATGCGTGATGCCGAACATGTGCCCCGTCTCGTGCAGCGCCACCTTGAAAAGCCGGCGGCGGAAGGGGTTCTCTGGGCGGTCGTCTTCCGCAACAGTTCTACCTTTTTACGCGGGTCCGGTCTCTCCTTGCCAGGAACTCTGCCAAGACCGCACGCCCAGCGGATCTGCGGGATCGAGCAGCAGCAGTTGCGCCAGCACGCGGCGGGCGAGCTTGTGTTTGCCCAGTTCGTGTAAGCACCAGGCCAGGCCCTTAGCCGATTCCAACAGTGGCTGGTTGGCGGCCAGCCGGTGCGGCAGCGGCCCTTCGAAGCCGCGCGGCGGGAGGGCCGACAGCCCGATCTCGTAGGCGTAGCCGAAATGCCCACGGGCCAGCTTCAGGTCACCGTCGGCCAGGGCCAGCTCGCCGAGCAGGCGATGGGCGGCAATAAAATCGCCGCAGCCGTCGAGCAGCCAGCGGAGTTCGTCGACGGCGATTTCGACTTCTCCGGCGGCAAGCATTTGCTGAACTTCTTCCAGGTCTTCCATGCGTTCTTGAACGCAGCGTGGATGGACCAGCTCCCAGCCGCGCTCGCCCGGCCGGCGCCGCACCCGCACCGCCGTCCGCCGCCGCCGAAACCCGAAGTCGCTGTCGTCGGGCTTTTTGGCGACCGAAGCCCGCCGTTTTTGTTTTCGCTTTTCAGGCACGTTCCGATTCCAGGCAGTTAGGCAGTTTGAAGTTGGAAGTTGGAAGTTTGAAGGCTTCCAACTTTCAACTTTAAACTTCCAACTCCCAACTTCCAACTCCATTGTCTGGCCTAGCCGCGTGACGGCCGCTAGATTGAAGAACCCGCTAGGAGAGCAGCTTTGCCAGACCCGACGGAAAAAAAGAGATCGAAGCCGCCTCGCGCCGCCTGCGATTGGCCGACTGCCGCATGGAAACAAGCATTTCGCCGGCGGTTACTCGGCTGGTTCCGGCTGCATGCCCGAGATCTGGAGTGGCGGCGCTCGCGCGATCCTTACCGCGTGTGGATCAGCGAGATCATGCTGCAACAGACGCAAGTCGCCACGGTCACCAGCTATTTCTCCAAATTCATCGCGGCCTTCCCCACCATCGCAGCCCTGGCCGCGGCCCGCGAGCAGCAGGTGCTCCGGTTGTGGGAGGGGCTGGGATACTACCGCCGCGCCCGGCAACTTCACCGGGCTGCCGAGGTGATTATGCGCGAGCATGGCGGGCGGTTTCCGCAAGACGCCGAAGCGGTGCGGCAACTACCAGGGATTGGCCGCTACACCGCCGGGGCGATTCTATCGATTGCGTTCGACGCCCGTGAGCCGATCGTCGAAGCAAACACGCTACGGCTGCTCAGCCGGTTGCTGGCGTACCGAGGCGATCCACGAACCACGGCCGGGCAGAAGCTGCTCTGGCAGTTCGCCGAAGAATTGCTGCCGCGGCACGGTTCGGGCATCTTCAATCAAGCGCTGATGGAGCTGGGCGCTCTGGTGTGCGCGCCGCGCGATCCCGCCTGCGGCCGCTGCCCGGTGCGCGGGATATGCCCCACGCATCGCGAAGGTTTGCAACATCTAGTGCCGCGGGCCAAGTCGCCGCCGCGCATCGAGCAAGTACGCGAAGTGGCGGTGGTCGTACGCCGCCGAGGGCGGGTGCTTTTGGTCGAGCGCCAGGCGGGCGAACGCTGGGCCGGATTATGGGATTTTCCCCGCTTTCCGGTCGACCCGGCCGACAACGGCCAGCAACGGCAAGTCTTGATCGAAAGCGTGGCCGAAATGACCGGCGTCGTCTGCCGCCCCCGCGAACTACTCACCACATTAAAGCACGGCGTGACGCGATTCCGCATCACGCTCGATTGCCATGTCGCCGACTATGAGCGGGCGATTCGTGGCAAATGGGCCAGAGCGAAGACCGCTTGGGTCGCGCCGGGTGAACTGGAACAATATCCACTCAGCGTCACCGGTCGCAAGCTGGCGCGGTTGGTCTGCCACTGAGCCGTAGGGTGGGACGAGCTTGCGAGTCCCACCATTTAAGCCGCGAACTGTGCGAAGACGAGACACAGAACGCCCGTGACGATGAAAACACTGCGAAGGCGGAATTGATAGCGACCCGGGCTTTGAATCACGTTGCTCACGCAAATGGGTTTGGCCGGTTAGCATTGCCGCCTCCAGCGATTATAAATTGAAATGGTCCGTCAGCGTACGATAGACGGTGAGTTTTTGAACTTCACCATTCAGGTTGCGTGGGCTGTCAGCGATTGAACTCCAATGGTGGACTCGCAAGCTCGTCCCAGCCTACGTACCCTTTCGTAGGAAACGGCCATGTCGCAAGTCATGTGGCAGCCCTGCGCGGAGCAAATTGCCGCGGCGAACCTGATGGCGTTCATGCGCCAGGTCAACGAGCGTTGGGGGCTGAGTTTGTCCAGTTATCGCGAGCTGCACCGTTGGTCGGTGACGCGGCCCGAACAGTTTTGGGCGTTGTTGTGGGATTATTGCGGCATGCGAGCGGCCCGCGGCTACGACGCTGTCGTCGCCGATTTCGACCGAATGCCCGGCGCTCGTTGGTTCATTGGGTCGAAGCTCAACTTCACGGACAATCTGCTCCGGTTCTGCGACCATCGTCGGGCCATCGTCTTTTGCAACGAGCAAGGCGAGCGGCGATCGCTCACGTTCGCCGAGCTGCGCCAGGAAGTGATGGACCTCGCCGTGGCCTTGCGGGGCTTGGGGGTGACGCCGGGTGATCGCGTGGCGGGTTACCTGCCGAACCTGCCGGAAGCGGTGATCGCCATGCTGGCCACAGTGGGGCTGGGCGCCATCTGGTCGAGCACCTCGCCCGACTTCGGCGTCGAGGGAGTCGTCGATCGGTTCGGGCAGATCGCGCCGCGCGTGCTCATCGCGGCCGACGGCTATGTTTACGGCGGCAAATCATTCAATTCGCTCGCCCGCGTGCGAGAAATCTGCACGCGGATTCCCAGCATTGAGCATGTCGTCGTCGTGCCCTACATCAAACCTCAGCTTGATCTCGGCGGACTACCGGGCGGCGTCCATTGGTCCCACCTCACCAGCGGCGACCACGAGATCGCCTTCGAGTCGTTCCCGTTCGATCATCCCTTGCACATTCTCTCCTCGTCGGGCACGACGGGACCGCCCAAGTGCATTGTTCATTCGGCCGGCGGAATCTTGGTGCAGCATTTCAAAGAACACACGTTGCACACCGACCTGCGGCCCGACGACCGCATTTTCTATTTCACCACCTGCGGCTGGATGATGTGGAACTGGTTGGTCAGTGCTTTAGCGACCGGGGCGACAGTGGTTCTCTATGACGGCTCGCCGCTGTGGCCCACGCCCGAAGTGTTATTTGATTTGATCGACCGCGAGCAAATCACCGTCTTCGGCACGAGCCCGCGGTTTATATCCGCGGTCGAAAAGGCCGGCCTGGCACCGATTGCCAGCCATCGCCTGTCGAGCCTGCGAACGATTCTTTCGACCGGATCGCCGCTGAGCGGAGAAAATTTCGATTTTGTCTATGGCAAGATCAAGAGCGACGTGCGATTGTCGAGCATTACGGGCGGCACCGACCTATGCGGCTGCTTCGCGGCCGGCAACCCGATCGGCCCCGTGTATCGCGGAGAACTCCAGTGCCTCGTCCTGGGCATGGACGTGCAGGTTTACGATGACGAGGGCCGCCCGATCGTCGGCCGGCCGGGCGAACTGGTGTGCCGCGCGCCCTTTCCGTCGATGCCGTTGGGCTTTTGGAACGACGCCGATGGCCGTAAATACCATCAGGCGTATTTCGAGCACTTTCCGGGCGTCTGGCGGCATGGCGACTGGGCCGAAATCACCGAGCACGACGGCCTGGTGATCCACGGTCGCAGCGACGCCGTACTCAATCCCGGCGGCGTGCGCATCGGCACGGCCGAAATCTACCGCCAGGTGGAGCAATTGCCCGAAGTGCTCGAATGCGTGGCCGTGGGGCAGCAATGTTCGGGCGACGTGCGGGTGCTTCTGTTCGTCAAGCTCCGTGATGGGCTGCGGCTCGACGAGGCGCTGATCGAGCGGATCAAGCTCCAGATTCGGCGCAATACGACGCCGCGCCACGTGCCGGCCGAAATCCGCCAGGTGGCCGACATCCCGCGCACGCGCAGCGGCAAGATCGTCGAGCTTGCGGTTCGCGACATCATCCACGACCGCCCGGTGCACAATCGAGAGGCGATCGCCAATCCCGAGGCGTTGGAGGAGTTTCGACCGCGGGGTTAGGGACCGCAACGAATCGCAGTTCACAGAGCGCCACGGAGGGCGTTCCCTAATCGGTTTTGACAATCAAATTCGGCAATAAACCGAGATCAGTGCATTGCAGGGTGCCACGGCATCCGTCGCGGCGCGCTCGGCTTCGATGTTCTCGCAAGCGTTGCCGCCGCGGCGGACGCCGTGGCACCCAGTTGACGCCTTTACCCGAATTAAATGTCGAAACCAATCAGACCGAGACCGGGCGATTTCCCCCATCGGCCGATTGCCTGGCGCAGCGCATCGAGCGTTACGTCGTCCGCCATTGGTCCGGTCAACTCGTCCCGCAAGCGAAGAAGATCTTCGCCCGTGTCGACGTCGTACCAAGGCGGCAATTCGTAGTAGCTCTGCCCAGCGGCGCGCAGCCGGCCGATCGTCTGCCGCCAAACCTCAGACGTGCTCCAGTCGATGCCTTGGAAAACGTCGGGAATGTCGCGCGATAAACCAATTAAGTAATAGCCGCCGTCGTCCGACGGTCCCAAGACGACGGGCGATTCGGCAAGACGGTCGAAGGCTTCCTCGACGTAGGTAATCGGCAAGGTGGGGCTATCGGAGCCGATCAGGACGGCCCGCTCGACGCCGGCGGCGAACGATGTCTCAAAGTAATGCCGCATGCGCCGTCCAAGATCGCCGGTCGCTTGCGGTTGAAGTTGCCAAGCCGGGCCGGCAATCGCGGCGAACTCCCGCTCTCGCTCGGCCGGCGTGAAACAGAGCACGCGGCGGTCGGCGGTACGGTTAAACCGTGTGATAAGCGTGCTCACGCATGCCTGGTGAACACGGGCCGCCGCTGATCCACCGATGGCCGCCGCCAGACGGGTTTTTACCGCGCCGGGTTCCCAGAATTTGGCGAACACGCCGAGCTGGCGCATAACTCACCGCAGCAACCGTCTCAATAACACCTCGTCGATTCGCCCTCGGAACCGCTCGACGCCGTCGATTACCACCACCGGCACCCAGTCGTGGTAGCGCTCGCGCAGGTCGGGCTGGCCATCGATGTCCACTTCGCGAGCGCTCAAGCCGTGTCGAGCCAGCAGATCGATCGCCTCGTGGCAGAGATGGCAGCCTTGCCGTGAGTAGACAATCACGTCGTGCATCGCTGCGATCCTCTTCGTTCTCCGGTGGCTGGGGCAGAGCCGCGCGATCGGCCCGGAAATCGTGCGTAAAACATCGTCGCGGCGATGCCCCGGCAGGCTCGATCGCCGACCGGGGCATCGCTGGCCGTCACCTCGCTCTCTCGATGCCGCGGCATCTCCGGCCAGCTCTGCCCCAGCCACCCTAGGCCGGCACCGCCGGGTAACAAGCCTTCATAAAAAATGCTTTACCGGGCGGCGGTCGGGGTGGTATCCTCGCACAATCGAGGTTAGTCATGGGCAAGCTCAAAGTCGAGGCCTTCATCAACCTGGTCCGCCGCAGCGCGCTGGTCGACAAAGACCAGCTCGACCAGGTACTCACCGAGATGCAAGACAAGCTCTGTCCGGCCGCCGTCGACGACTCACAGGTGGTCTCGCGGCACCTGCACGAGTCGGGCTTGCTCACGCGCTGGCAGTGCGACAAGCTCTTGACCGGCCGGCACAAGGGGTTTTTTCTCGGCAAATACAAACTGCTCGATCACCTGGGCACCGGCGGCATGAGCGCCGTCTATCTCGCCGAGCACATCCACATGCACCGCCGCGTGGCGATCAAGTTGTTGCCGCAGAACCGCGTACACGATTCATCGTATTTGGCCCGGTTTTATCGCGAAGCACGGGCCGCCGCCGCGCTCGATCATCCCAACGTCGTCCGCGCCTACGACGTCGACAATGAGGACGATAAGCATTACCTGGTGATGGAGTTCGTCCAGGGGCGCGACCTGCACTGGATGGTCAAACGCGAGGGCGTGCTCTCCTATGAACTGGCCGCCGACTACATCCGCCAGGCCGCCGATGGGCTGGCCCACGCCCATCGCATGGGGCTGATCCATCGCGACGTCAAACCTGCCAATCTTCTCGTCGATTCGCAGGGCGTGGTCAAGGTGCTCGACCTGGGGTTGGCCCGCTTCACCGACGACAAACAGGCCTCGCTCACCATTGCCCACGACGAAAACGTGCTCGGCACCGCCGACTACCTGGCGCCCGAACAGGCTGTGAACAGCCATACCGTCGACACGCGAGTCGATATTTATAGCCTGGGTTGTACGCTTTATTTCGCGTTGACCGGGCACCCGCCGTTCCCCGAGGGCACGCTCACCGAGCGGCTGATGAAGCACCAGACCGCCGAGCCGCCGAGCATTGCCCGCGACCGGCCCGATGCGCCGGCCGAACTGCTGGCCATCTGCGCCCGGATGATGGCCAAGTCGCCCGAGCAGCGCTATCAAACCGCGGCCGATGTCAGCGAGGCGCTGGCCGCGTGGCTCGCCACGCGGCGGGCCAGCGGGCATCCGCCACCAGGCAAGCCGAGCCATGATGCTTCGGCAGCGCCCCTGCCGACTACGGTTGGCGCCGCGACCGACACTGCGCGGGCGATCGCACGTTCGACGCGCAAGGGACCGCCGAATCAGCAGGTGCTCGGCGGCGATTCCGATCTGTGTAATGCCGACGTTGCCGGCTCGTCCGGCGGCGGCTCACAGAGCAAACCCAAAAAACTGCCGGTCGCCAAACCGCTCGACGCCTTAGACGAGTTTTCGATTAAGCTCAATCAGACTCCCAGCGTGATCGCCGAGCGGTTGGCGCGTCACCGACCCGGCGATTCGCAACTGAAGCGACGCAAACCCCTGCCCGGATGGCTGGTCATCGGCCTGACGACGTTCGGCATTGTCGTCGGCATCACCTTGATCTTGCTCTTCATCGCACACGGTTAGTGGATGATCTCGCGCGGAAGTAGGATGGCCTTCCAGGCCGTCACCATTTCGCCCACCGGCCACGTCGGCGGCACTCCGTGCGAACCCAAACCGCAACCCTCGCCGTGGACGGCCTGGAAGGCCATCCTCCTTGCCTATTTCCCGCCGTTCCGCTCCACCAGGCTGTTGTCGCAAGTCCAGTCCAGGAAGCCACTTGCGGTGTTCACTTGTTTTCTTAATTTGTCTCGTTTTACGATGGAAATGTCCGCAAAATCCTTGCTTGTGCATCTTTGGTTATTTTTTGCCGGTCAGGTCGGGCTTTCCTATGCGTCGCAGTCGGTTACTCAACGTGGGTGGGCGAATCGCGGCCACCAATTCGGTGGCCAGGGCCAAGTCGGTGCCATGGGCGGCGCCGTTGAGCAAGCGTGCTCGCGGCGGCCAGATCAACGAGCGCTTGCCGTTCGTGCCACCGGAAGATTGGCATGAGCCGCGCGAGGATGGCAAGGCGTACCGCGTCATTGTGCAACGTCCCGGCGAGGGGTATCGGCATGTACTGACGCCCGACGACGTGCGGCGGCGGCTGAGCCAGTTGCCCGGTCATTTTACGCGGGCGCTCGAAGTCGTGCAGTTCAGCCGGATGACGCGGAAGAAGCAGAGTTTTCCGTGCTACGGCATGCAGTGGGGTACGGCCATCTATTTGTATCCGATCGAGTGCAGCCTGATTGAGTCGTATCACCAGCCGCCCAAGCCGAACCAGGCCAACGAGGCCCGCATGTACGGCGGACGCTGGGTGCAGCGGTCTGCCCGAGAATGGGACCTGATCTGGACCGAAGAGGCGATCAAGGATTTTTACCTCAACAACATTCTGATCCACGAGCTGGGGCACCTGCTCGACGACCGCAACTCGCGGCAGATCGACCGCGAGCGGTACGCCGAGTGGTTCGCCATCAAGTACGGCTATCTGCCTACGCGTCGGCGGCAACAAGCGTAACCGTGCCCAAAGTCGCCTTTCGCTCCGCGAAAGTTGTGTTCTCGCGGTGGCTGGGGCAGAGCCGCGCCCCACGCTTGGAGCCGACGTTAGACACTGTCGCGGCGATGCCCCGGCAAATTCCATTCACCACCGGGGCATCGCTGGCCGGCTGCGCATTTTCTGAATGCCAGACCGCACCGGGCCAGCTTCTGCCCCAGCCACCATATGAGATAGTCTTTCGCGGTATTACGACACTCGCCACGGCCGTTGACCCGCCCTATAATCGAGGCGGTCTTTTCAGGCGTCCGGAACTCACCCTAGCTAAGGGCATCTGCCATGAGGCGTTTGGCCGTTTTCACCATGCTTTCCGCGGCATTGATGGCGGGCAATTCGCGATACTCGTTTGCCGAGGCGTCGCCCGAGCAGCGGCAACAAGTCGCGGACCTCGAAAAATCGCTCAAAGGCCTGCCGGCGCTCATTCGCGGCAAAAAAATCGACGAAGCCACCGAGCTTGTCGAGAGCGCCAAGCAGACCCTCTCGTCGCTGGCCTCGTCCGACGCCAAAGACGAACTGGCCCCGGTCATCGCGCAGCTAGAAAAGAAAGTCGCCGCGGCCGAACGGATGCTTGAAAAGGCCGCAGGCGACGCGGCCAAGCCGGGCAAGCCCCGCAAGCCGCCTGCTCGAAAACGCCCCGCCAAAAACGTTCCCAAGGACGAACCTGCCACGCCCGATGCCGTCAGCTTTACCAAGCAAATTGTTCCTATTCTCACGGCCAAGTGCGCCGGCTGCCATATTCGCATGGCAAAGGGCGAGTTCAGCATGGCCACCTTCGCCGCTTTGAAAAAAGGCTCGGAGTCGGGCACGGTCTTCTCGCCCGGCAAAGGCGAAGGCAGCCGGCTGGTCGAAGTGCTGGCCAGCGGCGACATGCCCCGCGGCGGCGGTGGTCCACTGCCGCCCGACCAGATTGCCCTGATCACACGCTGGATCGATCAGGGGGCCAAGTTCGACGGCAAAAGCGAATCGGACCCGTTGGCTTCCGGCACACCGACGGCGCCCGCGCCGCGTGCCCCGGCGGTGCAGTTCGGCCAGGCGTCGGGCAGCGAGTCGGTGCAGTTTGTCCGCGATCTGGCGCCGACGATCGTTGCGACCTGCGTCGATTGCCACGGCGGCATGCAGCCCGCCGGACAGCTCAACCTGACCACCTTTGCGGGCCTCTTGCGGGGCGGCACGAGCGGACCGATCGTGACTCCCGGCAAGCCGGCCGAGAGCCTGCTGATCAAAAAGCTCCAAGGCACGGCCGGGCAGCGGATGCCGCTGCGCAAGGCGCCGTTGGAAGACGCCCTGATCCAAAAGTTTTTCACCTGGATTGCCGAGGGCGCCAAGTTCGACTGGGCCGACGCCAATGAGACGCTCGATTGGGCCGTGCGCGTGACGATCGCCTCGAAGATGTCGCACGACGAACTGTCGACGATGCGGGCCGATCTGGCTGAGCGAAACTGGCGGCTGGGCAGCCCCGACTCCAAGCCCGAAACCATCGTCGAAGACCACTTCATTCTGACCGGAAATCTCTCGCCGACGCGAATGGCCGAACTGGCCGAGCTGGCCAAGCAGGTCGAGGCCAAAGTGGCCAAAACGCTGCAGCTTCCGCCCGACGAACCTTTTATGAAAGGCAAGCTGACGCTGTTCGCCTTCAAACGGCACTTCGATTACACCGAGTTCGGCACCATGGTCGAGCGGCGCGAGCTGCCCACCGACTGGCACGGCCACTGGCGATACACGGTGGTCGATTGTTACGGCTGCGTGCTTGCGCCCGACGACGATAAGGGCGTGGCGGTGACGCTGGCCGAGGATTTTGCCGGCGCCTGGATCGAAAGCCAAGGCAAGATGCCCCGCTGGTTCGCCGAGGGCGCCGCACGGGCGATTGCCAGCCGCATTTCGCCCAAGGATCCGCTGGTCAAGCAGTGGGACGAGCAGGTCAAGGAAGCGGTCGCCGCGGGCCGCACCGCCGACGAGTTCTTAAAAGCCGGCACGGTCGTCTCGGGCGATGGCGCCGCCTTGAGCTATGGCTTTATGAAGGCGGCCGTGGCGCGGATGCCCAAATTTCTGGCGCTGCTTCGCGACCTGCACGGCGGGGCGAATTTCGACCGGGCCTTTGAAAAGTACATGGGCGGCGACCCCGCCACGTTGGCCGCCGACTGGTTGCAACGCGAAGCCTACCGCCGCAGATAGCCGCTTGTAGAACGGAATTCATTCCGTTCCTTTTGCTCCACAGCGGAAGTTGAACAGAAGGAAACGAAGAAAACAAAGAAGAAGCAGCGCAGAAATCACGCGCGGTCGATCTAACCGATGCTTCTTTCTTCGTTTCCTTTGTTGTCTTCTGTTCAAATCCGTTTGCTGATTGATCTACGGCTTCTTTTTGACCGGTTTCGATTCTTTGCCGGTCGAGGTTTTCGATCCGCCGCCCAAGGAGCTTTTCGAATCGCCGCTAGAAACCGCTTTCGAGTCGCCGCCGGCTGAGATCAACTTCAGGCTGGTGACGGCGCCAATGTCCTCGCTGAATTTCTGGCCCATGACGGTGACCTCGATCTGCATCGAGTGCTCGACATCCATCTGTGAGACTTTGCCCGAGCTGGTGTCGAAATAAATCGTGCCCGACGAATCTTGCTTGGCGATCGTCAGCGACTTCTCGGCGTCGGGAAAATCGACCTCCACCTCTGGGGTGATCTTTGCCAAGGCCCGGCCGCCGCGGTTCTCGATGCCCTCGAAGGTATACGTTGTTTTGACGATCTGCCGTCCTTGTGCCGGGTAATTGATTTCTTGCGATTGCGTCCAGGTTTCGCCCTTGCTCACCGCCTCTTCGGAAAGTTCCAACGCCGACGACTCGACCACTCGCTTGAAAAGTCCTTCGTTGAACAACGACGCCAACTGCCCCAGGGCCGGCGCATTCTTGAGCTTGTCGGCCATGCCTTCGGGCAGTTCCACGTCGCTGACCTTGCCCAACGGGCTGATCCGCAAGCGTCCTGGGTTGCCCACCATCGCGTCGAAGATCGCCGCCATCCGCTTCGCAAACTCGCCTTCCGCGTTTTTCTTCTCCGAGTCGGCGTCGAGCGGCGGTTGGTTGCCGAAGGTCGCGTTGATCCGCACGCGGTCGAAGGTATAGCTGATTTCGGCCGTTCCGTCGTCGTCGACCGACTCGACCTTCCAGGTCGTGTTGAGAGTGAGCGTGCTGTTCTGGGCCGACACGGCCAACGTAGAATCGAGGACCAACAGATACTCAAGCTGCTGACCCTTGCTGAATTTCCAGCGCAACAGCGTCGATTTGTCCGAGGCCGATTGCCCTCGGCCCGCCGACTGCGCATAGGCGACGGCCGCCAGCCCGGCCAAAAGCAGACAGACCGCAATCGACTTCGGGACGATTCGTTGAGACCGGGGCGACATCGTAAAATTTCCTGTGAAAGACGGGCTTATTCTCTGAACCGGATGTGCGGCGGCATGACGCCGGCGCGTTTATGATGGCATCTTCCGTCGGATATTGCTAGTTGTTGGTTGTTTCTGCCAAATCATTGAATTGTACGCCCTGATTGCTCGGCGCGGCGATGAGGATGGCCGGCGCCGATTCTGCCGACGCGCGCAGTTGTTCCACCAGCGCCTCGGCGGCCGATTGTGCCGGGCAAAGCGCATAGACGGTCGGCCCCCACGACGATTGCCCGACGCCCGGGACGCCCAGTTGCCGGCAGCGATCGACCAACCGCTCGACCGCCGGGCTGGCGTACACGCCGCCTTGCCGTGCCTTAAAACAACCGCCGGCCAACCGACCATAGCGATAGAGGCTTTCGCCGAAGCGAACGAAATCGCCGACCGCGGCCGACGGCAGCAGCTCAGCCACCAGCTCGCGGCACAGCTCCGCGGTGGTTTGCCGCGGCACCGGCGGCAGACGGTCGAACGCCTGCTGCTCGGCCTCGCCCGATAGTCCCGCTTCGCCCTCCGGCATGATGAGCACGAACCGCCAGGCTTGGGGCAGCTCGATGCGGCAGATCAAAGGCGCCAACTCGTCGGGCGCGAGCTTGCCCGACTCTACCAGTAGGCCGCCGCGCAGCGCACCGTGTGCGCCGATGGCCGACCGCCTGCCGCGACCGGCGGCTTGCGCCAGTTCGGCCGCCGATTGTTCCGGCGCGCCGAAAAAGCGCGCGAGTCCCAGAGCGATGGCCATGCCCAACTGTGTGCCGCTGCCCAGCCCGGCATGTTGTGGCGGGGCGGCATCGACGCTGATTCGGCAGCGTGCCGCGCGCGGCCACCAGGCGGCCCGCTGCGCGAGTCGCTCGACAAACATCGTCACGCGCTCGGCCAACGGTCCCTCGATTACCAATCGTTCCGCCGGCGCAATTGTCAGCCGCAGTTCGGGCTGAGCGAGCATCACGCCCGCGCCGCCGAACTGCCGCACGCCCCGCTGACCGAACGACAGCATGCCGAAGTGCAGGCGGCTCGGGGCGGTTACGTGCAATTCGCGTGGCGGCGGCATGC
>DATFDL010000669.1:0-2318 GCA_035252155.1 Pirellulales bacterium
TTGAACAGGCAGCGGTACGCGCCGGCCCGGTGCACCAGGTTATAGTACCGGTTCCGGTGCCCGTTCCAGTTCTTAAGCCTGTGGCTGTTGCTTCGCCAGTTGCCGAGCCGGCAATGACGCCAGAGTCTGTAGCTGCCATTCGGACGCTGGCGGAGCTTCGCGCACGCACCGCATTCTATCGGCTGCTGAATCGAACGCTTTGGACAATCGGAGCACTTGCGTCGTGCGCCGTGGGAATCTATCTCATCTCGCAACAACCACAAGTCGACCAGCGAACCACCGTCATTGATGCGCCGCCACAGCCGCCGATATACGTTTCACCGCGCGAAGCAAGGACCGTAGTTCGGCCTTCCATCGACGTCGTTCAGAAAATTGAGCCGGTCCAGAAAAAAGCCGAGCCAGGGCCGACGACGCCCAAGCCGGTTAAGGTCGAGGTGGCACCAGCGCTAACCGCGACTACCTTTGAAAAAGTGGAAGAGCCGCGCGATGACCGACCCTTCTTTATCTTGCCGGAACCCGACAAGCCGACAAGTGCGGAGGACCTCGCAGCGTGGCAGGAAAAGACATTCGCCGACCGCATTGCCCAAGCAATCGGTGAAAGAGCGCCGAAGAACCCATCGCACACTTGGTTGGTTCACGCCCTGGGCGTTTGTTTCCGCTCACCAATTGAGCGTCACGAGACATTTGCGGAAATCACCCGGCATTTGGGTGAGACCATCGACGGAAGTACGCCAGAGGGCCGCAAGGTGGTGCTGGCGCTGAAAAGATTTTCTGGTGGGGCTGATCAGCAACGAAGCGTGCGCAAAGCAACCGAACGGGAGAAATGCGTCAAAAAATGCCGAGACGCCTCCCGAAAGGCGCTAGTCCAAATCGCTCATCGCTCGAAGTGAGGCCGCACCTCACAAAAGGCCGCCGCTGAAGTTTGCCTACGCCGACAACGATCCACTTCGCGAGATCGAGTCGCCGCGAGTCAGGCCGCTTCGAGTCCGACCATCCGCTAACCCCGTTCAGCAGGGCCTATATTGACATTGTTCCGCCGCGGGCAGATTACGCCCTGGTGGAATGGCACAAGTCTCTAAAATACCTATGTTTGCGCCGTTTTATCCCACCAAGCAGCCGGTTGCGAAAACCGATGAAGCCACTTCGGGCATATAAAACGGAGAGAGGGGGCAGAGGCAGCGGTCGGGATTCAGGGGGGCCAGGGGTCGGCGGGGGTGTAGTGGATACCATTTCAATGAGGAATCAAGACATCTATCCTTTTCCGGGCAGGAGCCGATGGTCGAGCGAGGCGCGCGGAAGGGCAAGGCAAGGCTACCTTGTAACGGCTCACGTCCGGTCATTCGCGGGATAACATCAGGCGGAATGAGGACGCCGGAGTGGGAAGTGGTTGTCGTGGGCGCGGGAGCCGCCGGGCTGCTGGCCGCCACACGGGTCGCCGAACGCGGCCGACGCACGCTGCTGCTGGAAAAAAAACCGCCGGCCGGGCATCAAGATCTTTATGACCGGTGGCACGCGCTGCAACTTACCCATGCCTGCTATCGCCGCGGCATCGTGCGCGAGTTTGGTCCCGCCGGACACTTTTTGCACTCGGCCCTGGCCGTGCTGTCGCCCGCCGAGCTCATCGAGCCGCCGGTGTCGTGGAAAAAGGTCGAAGCGCGGACGGCGGTTTGCGTACGCCGATCGGCTGTTACAGACAATCTGTCTAAATTGCCACTTTTCGCACCAGTGTAGGTTCCGTGACGATGCCGCGACACAAGTCATTTTGCGTCCAATGTTTGCATCGTTTAGCTGCGTCGGTAACCGGTGGCGAAAACCGACCAAGCCACTTCCGGTGTATACAACGGGGAGAGAAGCAGAGGCAGGGGTCGGGTTCCAGAGGCCGGAGGTCAGGGTCGGCGAGGTGAGCGAAAAATTGGCTAAAACCCGCGGGAAACCGACCAAGCCACTCGTCTGATAGAAAACAGGGAGACGACCAGAATCAGCGGTCGGAGGTCGGGAATCGGAGCCCTCACCTCGCCTCTCCCAGAGGGAGCGGAATGGGTCGGGGGCCAGGATCCCGATACTTGGGGCTCGGTTCTGGCCGCTCCCACGCGCGGCGACCGGCCCCCGCCGGGGCGTCTGGGTCATCTAGGCGCTGGCGCGAAGAAAGACATCCATCGTTCGCAATTCGTGGCCAGAAAAATGTGACGGAAATCGAAGTCGAGAAGCGGCTCAGGACACCTTGGCTGCGCCACACCTCCCTCGGGGAACGAGAGGGAGCTGCTCAGTTCGATTTTTCGGCGTCGCTCAGGTCGCGCGGCGTGAATTCGTCGTGATTG
>DATFDL010000670.1:0-7474 GCA_035252155.1 Pirellulales bacterium
GCGGTCAATCATCGCCCCGCCGGGACAAGCCCGGTCGGTGGCGGGGCGGAACAATTCTCGCGTTATTTTGGCATCTTTTTTAGCGTCGGAACTGAACATTTTGCGCAGCCCAGGCCGGCTCATGAGTACCAACCCCTATCAAGCGCCCCAGGTTGACGCGGCGGGCCCGTTTGCCGATCGGCCGGGCCGCAGCCAAGCGGCGGTGTTTCACTGGCCGTTCGCCGCCGCGTGCGTTATGTGGGCAATCATCGCGATCGGGATTGAGCTGCAAGACAAAAGGTGGGGCGCGCTGGCGATCGCCTACGTTTGCGGGCCGATTGGCAACGGCGCCATTCTCGCGTTGGCTTTCGTCTATGCGGTCGTACGGAAACTGGCCGCCAGACACATGGCTGTCGGTATTCCCATGTTATTCGTGGCCGGCGCCGCGATCGGCTCCAGCGCGGTGATCTTCGGAGCGATCTTTTTGATGGATCTTCACGGCTGCTGAATCATGGCGCACCCGATTTTTGTCATGGCGACGGTGACCACCGTGGCGGCCCTGGCGGTGTGGGGGATGTTGCTGTGGCAGATCACCCCTCATGGAAGACGGCGGGCGATCGCCACGCTGTTGTTGCTCGAACTATTCATGAGCCCGGCGGCGTTTTTCGGCGTTCGACGCCCGCTGTTGATTGCGCCGCTCGAACCGATCCTGACGCAGCCAACCTGGGATATCGGCAATTGGCCGATCGTCCGAGATGTGTTGCGGCTCTGCTTCGCCCCGCTGACCGAAGAGCCGGCGAAATTGCTGCCGTGGCTGTTGCTGTTGGCCCTCGGCTGGCCGCTGCGGCCCACGAGGCGGATGACGGCGGCCCTGGCCATGGCCGCCGGGCTGGGATTTGCCCTGGGTGAAATCTGGCTCGTCGCGGGGCTGGTCGCACAGGCGAACGATCCCAAGCTGGCAGGAATGCCGTGGTATGCCTTCGGCGGATTTTTGGGCGAACGATTGATGACGTGCGTGACGCATGCGCTGTTTGCCCTGCCGACCGTGGTGCTTGCGCGCCGCGGCTGGAGCTGGGCAGTCCTAGGTTTGGCGGCGGGAATGGCGCTGCACTTGACGTGCAACGCGCCGATCGTGCTCATGCATCGCCGGGCATTCGGCTGGACGACCGAAACCTGGGGCCTGCTGATTCAGGCATCGCTCGTGCTGCTTACCCTTGGTGGTTTGGTGATGCTGCTCGGCGCGGCCATCGGCCGGCAGGCGCTGCGGCGCGTCTTATCGCGCCGCATGCGATGCCCTGAATGCGGTGCGATCTATCGTCAGCCGCTCGTCTGGGGAGTCAATTGCGGCCTGAGCCGCTACGAGCGTTGCGGCGTCTGCCGCAAGTGGCACTGGGTGACGCTCGGCAACCTGGCCCCGCTCGATAAACGTTGAAAGGTTGCACACGAGATGCGATTTTCGTTGAGACAACAAGAAGCTTCGACGTTGCGGCGATTTTTGAATACTCGCTGGTTTCAGGTCCCCCTCGGCGCAGTCATTCTCGCGGTCGGTGTCTATTTGAACGATCTGGCAAATCGTGGCCGCGGTGGCGGAAATCGGCCGCCCACGCCGCCGCGCGCCAATACGTCGTGGACACCATTCATCTGGGACGAGGCGGGCGTCGAGGTCGAAATGCCCGAACGGCCTACGCGGCACAACGTGTCGGAGAACGCGGGCGATCGTCGGATACCCGCAATCGCATACGCATCGAGCGCGGGCTGCACGACGTTCACGGTCGTGTACGTGGAATATCCTGCGGACATCCCTTTGTCGTCCGATCAAGACGAACTACTGGCCAAGAGTATGGAGTGGCTGGCCGCGCGGCGCGGCGAACCGGGCGACACCATCGAAACGATCGAATATCGAGGCCACTCGGGCGTCGAAGCATTGCGAACCGCGCGCATGGACGATGGCCGACGCGTTCGCGCTCGGGACCGCCTGTTTATGTTCGGCCGGCGGGCGGTCATCGTGGGCGCCGTTGGAGATATCAGCGATTACGACGAAGAAGGCGCGCGGCGGTTCTTCGATTCCTTGCGATTCGCGGGCGAGAACTAGCGATCGAACGCACCCGCGGTGGCAGACGGTAGATCAAGAGCGCGTTGTGAGCGTCGCCGCCCCGCCCGCTTTCTCGCGCGCCGCTGGCGCGGTAACATGTCCGCATGGCCCGCCGCTCCCACTTCAGCCTGCGTCGTGTATTGCTGGTCGTCGCAGTCGTGGTCGTGCTTCTCTGGGTCGGGTGGCTGATCGCACCCCCGCTCCAGCCGTTTGAAGTAGTTATCGTCGCAGCGGTTGTTCTGCTGTTCTTCGGCGACCGGCTGTTGCCCCGGCGACGCTAAACCCTAGGCCTCGGATGTATCGAGATTGCGCCAAAGCTCCTCAGGCGAGACTTTAAGCGCCTCTGCGAAGCGAATAATTGTTCGGCGCTGCGGCCGGCAGCGACGATTGAGAATGTTCGAAACAGCCGGTTGACCTATACCGATCTCTTGCGCGAGCTGCTCCTGCGTAACATTTCTTTCCAGCATCAGCTTACGGACCCGATCGGCAAATCCGCGCTCTTCGGCTTTTAGTTCTGCAGCCGCTTGCGCGGCCTCAGGCGATTTCAGTTCGCGGCGATAAACTTCCAAGATATCTGCACACGTGCCCGGAAAAAGCGCCTCCATCATCGCGTCGAATGCAGCCAGGCGTTCATCGTCGGTCGAATCGTCGTCCGAGATGATTGCCGCCATTTCGAGGACGATTTCCTGCATTTCGCGGCTACACTCCACGAAGGCGCGCAGAAACCGTGCTGCTTCAGAGGGGTTGATCTTGCTCTCCGGCACGTTGCCTGCCGGGATTAGATCGGGAGTGGTAGTGTGCGACATGTCTGCGTGCAACCCACTTTATCACACTTTGTCCGTCAGACAAGACAATTATCACACATTTTGACGAGCCAAGCAAGCCATTAGACTGACGTTCTAAACGCATCCCATTGCTAGACAGGGGCTTGTGACGCACGGTATCGGAATCGACTCCCACCGCCGGACGCCGGCACCCCCCTTTATTCGCTATCCCGCTGTCCCCCCCGCCGCCCGTCGCATTTCGCGCTTCACGGCCCAGACGGTCGTGTGGCTGCGATATCCCAGCCGCCGTGAAATCTCGCGCTCCGATAGGCCCTGGGCGAGCAGGTCGCAGATGATCTGCTTGCGCGTCGACGAGAGGCGGCGGCGCTGGCGATGACGACGACGCACCAGCCAGGCAGTCAACGGCGCTTGACGGTGCCCGAGCGTGGAGAAGCGCGACATGCCCAGCGACAAACCGACCGACGCCAACGCCGCGCGGGCACGGGCGACCAGCTCGTCGCCGCGGCGGGGATCGAGCAGCTTCAATCGCTCGGGCGTCCAGGACGCCAACTCTCCGGCGTAAACAATGCCGAAGCGCTCCAGCCGCCGGCAAAAGCGCAGCGGCAGGTCGAGATCGACCAGGCTTCGCGCCAGCGGCGAACAATCGACCACCGGCGGCCAACGCCCGGTGCGGTCGAGCCGTCGCAAGCGGCGCGACAGTTCGCGCACCACGTTCGGTTCGCGGTAGTAACGGTGCAGCTCGATGCGGCGCAGCAGAATGTCGCGGGGGCTCGGGATTTTGGCGATGGGGCTCGATGGTTCGAAGCTGGCCATAGGGTTGCGCTTAGGGTTCAGGGATCAGGGTTCAGCATTTTGGTGCAGGTTTGCTCGTTGGCGCGGCTCGTTGGAGGCTCCGAAGGTTCTTGATTCATTCACGGCCTAGTGGCTCGGCGCAAGCGATTCGGCAGTCGCAAAAATGCTGAACCCTGAACCCTGAACCCTGAACCCTGAACCCTGAACCCTCGTGAACACCATACGGTGGTCAAGTGTCCTACGCGTTCACGACGTTCTGCCGGGCCGAAGCAAAAAACTCTGCGGAGCGATCGCAGCCGATGAACCGGCGGCCCAGCTCAAGGCACGCCAGCGCCGTCGTGCCGCGGCCCATGAAGGGATCGAGCACCACGCCCTCCGGCGGGCAACTGGCCGCGATGAGGCGCCGAGGAATCTCGATCGGAAACGGACAGGGATGCTCCAGGCAGCCGCGCTCAGGCGCGAGTTGCCAGACCGAAAGCAACGTGTTATACGCGTCGTCCCACCAGTGCGGGCGACCAAAGCCGATTAGGTATTCATGACTGGGCGCGAACTTGGCGCAGTTCATCGCCAGGCTGCCGCGGCGGTCCCAAATCACTTCACTCCACACCGGCCCGCGCAAATACCGCAATGGATGCAAGCCTTCCCCATCGCGAAACCGCAGCTTGTGATTCACCCACGCCAAGCCCTTGCTCACGCGGCAGAGCTCGGCCACGACCCTCGCCAGCCAATGTTGATAGAGCGATTCGGGCAAGTGATCTTCGTAGCCGTCGCCGGCGACCTTCGCGAGCCAGCGATCGCCGCCCGACCGCCGGCGAAAACCATACGCCCGAGTGTCGGCCGGCAGCGTGTTGTACGGCGGGCTGGTGACGACAATGTCGACGGCTTTGTCGTCGAGCGACGCCAGCAGTTCGTCTGCATCGCAGCAGTGCAGTTGGATGCGGCCGTCGGAGGTTTGGAAATCGGGAAGACGCATACAAGGGGTTCAGGGTTCAGGGTTCGACAGAGGGTTCAGGGTTCAGGGTTCAGGGTTCAGCATTTTCGTTTGGGGTCTCTTAGTTCGTGCGTTCGTTTTTAGGTCGTGCGGGTCTGGAATCTCCGGTGGCAGGCTCTTGGCTCAGCGCAAGCGATTCTGCGTGCACAAAAGTGCTGAACCCTGAACCCTGAACCCTTTGTGGGTGCCCCTCAAACATCGCTTCGGGCCAAATCGCCGTGATACTGCTTCACGTGAATGCGGCTGCGGAGGACGCCTTTGTTTTCGGTGCGGGCCAGCCCGAGCGGGTCCGAGGGGCGCACGTCACAAGGTCCGCACAGCCCGATCGGATCGCCCAACACCGACCAGAGCACGCGCCCGCAACAACGGCAGTGGTGTCGGACCCAAGTGACGCCTTCGTGGTCGGTGAGTGTGATGTCGTGCGGGTTCATGGTGGTTGGCCTTCGTTGCTGGATGCGGAACGTTTGGGCTATTCAAAGGGTTCAGGGTTCAGGGTTCAGGGTTCAGCACTTTCGTTCGGGGTTGGTTGGTACGCGCTGACGATTAGCGGTGTGTGAGTCCAAGATTTCGGGTTGCACCCACTTGGCTCAGCGCAAGCGATTCGGCGGTCGCAAAAACGCTGAACCCTGAACCCTGAACCCTGAACCCTCTCGCGAACCCTGAACCCTCTGGCGAACCATGAATGGTCGCGCCGCCCAATCAGTCTTCACCTCAGATATGCCGCTATTCGATTCGCGGGCAGGAACGGCGCGGCCCGCTCGCCGGGACGATGCTCGAACAAATAGGCGTCGTCGCGGGTGCCGTTCCAGAAGTTGCGCAGCACGCCGACCGCGCGAAAGCCTTGCGCGCGGTAGAAGAGCTGTGCGGGCAGGTTGCGCTCGCCGAGCACCACGACGAGCCGCCTGCCCGAGGTGCGCAGTCTATCGGCCACTTCGTCCACCAGCCGGCTGCCGACGCCGCGGCGGCGATGGCCCGGCGCCACCGCCACGTTGAGCAGGTGCACATACTTGCCGTCGAGCGCGCCGAACAAATAGCCGCAGAGCGCGTCGCTTTGCTCGGCGGCCAACGCAAAGCAATACGGTCGCCGCAAGGTGGCGTCAAAATCGGCTTCGCTCCACGGCGCGGCGAAGCTAGCGCGTTCGATTGCCAGCACGTCGGGCAGGTCGCGCCGCCGCAGCCAGCGGATGTGAGTGGACGACATGGGTTGGTTGGTGGTTGGTGGTTGGGATGGGACGCGGCGACGCGGGGACGCGGAGAGGGGGAGACGCGGAGACAAGAAGATCTCCGCGTCTCCGCGTCTCCCCTGCTCCCACGCTCCTCTGCTCCCTTGCCTTCTTCCTCTCTCCGCATCATCGCAGCGAACTGGCTTGGTGGGTTTTCGGGCCAACTGCGCATGCGCGCAGCGTGAGCGCTGCGGCGGCGAAACCGATCAAGCCAGTGATCTGCAATACTGCGGGGATAGGGGTGAAGTGCGGGATGTTCTCTGTAGGGAACGCCCTCTGTGGCGTTCCGTGAGGGGCGAAACGACGTCGCGCCGCAATTCGCGGAACGCCACGGAGGGCGTTCCCTACAGAACGAAACGAGTCGCCAGCCCCCCAGTCCCCAGTCTCCAGTCCCCAGTCTCCAGTCCCCAGCCCCTGGTCCCTAGCCCCTAGTCCCTAGCCCCTGCTCTTGCCCGACAGCGACAGGTATTCGTAAGTCGCGCGGATCGCCAGCGCGAGACCTTGTCGAATGCGATCGGTGTAAAGGGTGTGGCCGCCGATGGCGTCGGCCAAGCTCTCGACGCGTTCGGCCAGTTTGGCGATCTCGCGCGAAAGTGTTTGGCACTCGCTGCGCAACAGCTTGGTCATCAAAGGCGCGCCGTCGGGTTCGGCGCTGGATAGCCCGGCCGGCGAATCTTCGGGCGGTGCTTCGGTCGCTTCGCCGGCCGCGTCGTCGCGGGCGGCCTGCCGCACGGTGCGGCTGCGGCCCGATCGCACTCGTTCGACGGCCCGGCGCTGCTTCCGCTTCGGCAGATCGACCACCGCCGCCGCGTCGGAGACCGCGACCGTGCCGGCGTCGACCGCTTCGATGAGTTTTTGGTCGCCTTCCTTGAGAACTTTCGCTGCGGTTGCGACCGAGCGCGTCGAAACGTTTAGCATTGCCGCGGCCTCGGCGTTGGCATGCATCTCCGGCTTGTGCAAATTTGCACAAGCCGTGATTTCTCGAAGATTTTTGAAATCCTCCCCCGCTGTAGAGGCATTTTCGTGCAACCGACCAAACTGATGTGCGGCCTCGCGTGCGGCCGCCTCTTCTTCGAACAGCTCTCGCGCTCGGGCGGCGATCATCGCGCGTTGACTTTCGTTGAGATGGCGGCGATGCAAGTTGCGCGCGAGCACGAAGGCCAGCGGCGACCCAACCCCGTCCCATTCGGTGAACCGCGGCTCGACCTCGGACATTTCGCAGGCCCGCAGGCGGTTGCGGCCATCGAGGATCTGCCCGTGATAGACGACGATCGGCTCGATCAGCCCGTTTTCGGCGATGTCGGCGGCCAACTCGCCCAGCGGCACGCCGTGCATCAACGGAAACATGGTGGCCGCCGGATGAACGCCGTACTCCGCGTCCGGGCGGAACTCCGTTTGGCCTGCGGAGATCGACAGTTCAGTAGCGATTGCTTCGGGATGTTGAACGGCGGGCTGCATGAGAGGCCTCCAAGGGAAAAAGAGTGGCAGAGTTAAGTTGTCAGCGAGGGGTCAGAGGCCGGAGGTCAGAGGTCAGGGTTTTTTAACGCCTGGACGGGTCGGTAGAAGCGAAGGAAGCTCGTCAGCACACCCTGACCTCTGGCCTCCGACCCCC
>DATFDL010000671.1:0-28937 GCA_035252155.1 Pirellulales bacterium
TCGCGCCGCCCCACGCGGAACGCCACGGAGGGCGTTCCCTACAGAGCCACGGGGGCCGCGCGGGTGTGGCAATCTGATGTAGTGTATGGACCAGCAGCGTAAGCACATTCAAGAAGACCTGCGGGGGCTCGTGGCGGGCGAAGTCCGTTGCGACGACGTCTTCTTGCAGCTCTACGCCAGCGACGCCAGCATCTATCAAATCAAGCCGCTGGGCGTCGTTCGGCCGCGCTCGGTCGACGACGTCGTGGCCACCATGCAATACGCCGCCGAAAACCAGTTGCCGGTGCATGCTCGCGGGGCGGGCACCGGGCTGGCGGGCGAATCGCTCGGACCGGGACTGGTGATCGACTTCTCGCCGCACTTTCGCCGCATTCTGCACACCGAGGCCGACCGCGTGCGATTGCAGCCCGGCGTGGTTCACGAACGGTTGAACGCTCACCTGCGCGGGCAGGGGCGAATCTTTGGTCCCGACCCGGCCATGAGCCATGTCACCACGCTGGGCAGCGTGGTGGCGCTCGACGGCGCCGGTAGCCACTGGCTGAAATTTGGCTCGGCCCGCCGCCACGTGATCGCTCTGCAAGTGGTGCTGGCCGATGGCACGCTGCTCGACGCCGGCCGCGAGCCGCTGGTCGACGGCATCAGCCACGATCCACTGCCGCGCAAACGCGAGCTGATCAACCAACTGGTCGCGCTCGTCACGCACCATGCCGAACTGATCCGCGCCCAACAATCGAAGAGCCTGGTCAACCGTTGCGGCTATCAACTGGCCGATGTGCTCGACGACGGGCATTTCGATCTGGCTCGATTGCTGACCGGTTCCGAAGGCACGCTCGCCCTAACCACCGAAATGACTCTGGCGACGCAACCCTTGCCGCGCCAGCAGGGCATGGCGTTGTTGTTGTTCGATCGGTTGGAAAACGCCGCCCGAGCGGTGCACGAGATTTTGCCGCTCGGTCCGGCAGCCTGCGATCTGATGGATCGCCGCCACCTGAGCCTGGCCCGCGAAACCGATCGCCGCTACGAAGCCTTGATTCCCGCGGCGACCGAAGCCCTGCTGCTGGTCGAGTTTCAGGGCCAAGACTCGCCGGAGGTGCGCGATCGCGTCAAGCAAGTCGTCGACCGCATCCGCCGCAAAAAACGCCTGGCCTTCGACAGCCGCCAGGCTTTCAGCCACGACGAGATGGAACTCTATTGGCAGCTCGCGCGGAAAGTCGTTCCCACGCTCTACCGGCTGAAGGGCAACACCCGGGCCTTGCCCTTTATCGAAGATCTGGCCGTTCCGCCCGAAACCCTGCCCGGCTTTTTGGTCGAGATGCAGAACATTCTCAAACGGCATCAGGTGACCGCTACGCTGTTCGCGCACGCCGGGCATGGACAAGTGCACCTGCGCCCGTTTCTCGATCTGGCCGACCCGGAACATGTGAAGACCATCGAGTCGTTGGCCGCCGATCTTTATGACGCCGTCTTTCAAGTGGGCGGCACCATGAGCGGCGAACACGGTGTGGGACTGAGCCGCACGCCGTTCATGCGCCGCCAGTATGGCGACTTGTATTCGGTTTTCGCCGAAGTCAAGCGGCTGTTCGATCCGCAAAAGATTCTCAACCCCGGCAAGGTGGTGGGCGACGACGGTGCGCGGCTGGTCGATCATCTGCGTCCGGTCGAGCGCCCGCATCCGCCGGCGGCCACGCAAAACGGCGATGCGGCCCCGCTGCGACCACTGGTCGATTTGCAACTGCACTGGACCGCCGATGAGATCACGCACATGGCCCGTAGCTGCAACGGCTGCGGCGCCTGCCGCGCCCAGGACGGCGATGTGCGGATGTGCCCGATCTTTCGCTTCGGGCAGGTTGAAGAATCCTCGCCGCGCGCCAAGGCCAACCTGATGCGCGGCATTCTCACCGGCCAACTCGACCCCGAGCTGATCAAAAGCGACGAATTCAAGAGCGTGGCCGACTTGTGTGTCAACTGTCAGCAGTGCCGGCTGGAATGCCCGGCCGGCGTCGATATTCCCAAGCTGATGCTCGAAGCCAAGGCCAACTATGTGGCCGAGAATGGCCTGCGGGTGCGCGACTGGGTGGTTACGCGGCTCGATTTGTTCAGCGCCATCGGCTGCCTGATCAGCCCCTTGGCCAACTGGGCGCTGGGCAACCGGCGGGCGCGGTGGTGTCTGGAAAAAATCAGCGGACTGGCCGAGGGACGCAAGCTGCCGCGGTTTGCCCCGCGGCCGTTCATGCGGCGGGCCGGGAGGCGGCGCCTCACCCGGCCCACGCGCCGCTCGGGGCGAAAGGTGCTCTATTTCATCGACACCTACGCCAACTATCACGACCCGCAATTGGCCGAGGCGCTGGTGGCTGTAATGGAACATAACGGCGTGGCGGTGTTTGTACACCCTGAGCAAACACAGTCGGGCATGGCCATGGTCTCGCTGGGGGCCGTCGAGCGGGCCCGCCGCGCGGCCGCCCGAAACGTGGCAATCTTGGCCGAAGCGATTCGGCAGGGATACTCGGTAGTGGCCAGTGAACCTTCGGCGGCACTCTGCCTGGTGCGCGAATATCCCGATCTGCTGGCCGACGACGACGCCCGGCTTGTCGCCCAAAATACCAGCGAGGCCTGCGCCTATCTGTGGAAACTGCACCTGATCGGCAAGCTGCAGCTCGACTTCAAGCCGATCAACGCCACGGTCGGTTATCACCTGCCGTGTCACTTGAAGGCCCTCGATGCAGGACTACCCGGCGAAAACTTGTTGCGGCTGATTCCGGGCTTGAACGTGCATCGCATCGACAAAGGATGTTCGGGCATGGCCGGCACCTTCGGCTTGAAAAAGGCGAACTACCGCAACAGCCTGCGGGCGGGGTGGCCCCTGATCTCGGCCGTGCGCGAATCGAACTGGCAAGCCGGTGCCACCGAGTGCAGCGCCTGCAAAATGCAAATGGAGCAAGGCACCAGCAAGCCCACGATTCATCCGCTCAAGCTGTTAGCCTTGGCCTACGGCTTGATGCCCGAAGTCGCCGGGCTGCTCACAACTCGCGGTCAGGAGCTGATTGTCACGTGAATGTCCGGGTGCAACTCTTTGCGATCGCCAAGCAACTGGCCGATCGCGAGGCGATCGAGTTGGTGGTGCCCGACGGCGCCGCAGTGGCCGACGTACGCCGGGCTTTGGCCGCGGCTGCGCCCGCGCTCGCGCCGGTGTTGCCCCATGTGCTCTTCGCCGTCAACACCCAATACGCCGACGAAGCTACCCTTATACCGCCCAACGCCGCCGTAGCTTGCATTCCCCCGGTCAGCGGTGGCTGATGTGCTACCTCACTCATCGGGAGAACGCCGGGATGACGGTCGCCAAACTCCCTCTCCCTCTGGGCCGCGGCGGTGAATAATGAGCCGGCCGCGGTCAATGTTTGACAGGCCCGCGGCACAATGTCACCATAACGCGAGTGTTCCACATCCGTCTGGTCATCGACTATGCACCGTCCCGCGGATTCATGGCAAATTGCAGCGGCCGTCATCCTGTTTTTGCCGCTGGCCGGATGCCAGGCGGAGCCGCCGAAAGCCGCCCAAACGCAGCAGGCCGCAACACCGCCGGAGGAGCAGTCAGAGATGTTCGCAAGCCCGCTCGAACGCGCGATTGCGCGCGGGATGAAACCAGGCGGCGACCTGGCTGAAGAGCTGTCGGACTTGGACGATTACAACGTCCGTTCGCGCAACGACGCACGGGCGATCTGCAAAGCGCTGCGCGCGTTGCCCTCGCCGCCGTCTGACAAAAGGGCTATCACATCGCCGCTCTTCGCGCTGACCGGGCTGTTCCAAAACGTCGAAGGACCCGAGGCGCCCGCTTTCGACGTGCTTTATCGAGAAGGCCTGCCGGAATTGATCCGCATTTATAAGTCGAAGGCCGAGCATCCCGATGACGACGAGACGAGCGACCTGCTGTTTGTGCTGAAGATCTTGGCGATGTATGGATCGCGAGAAGGCGCGGAGACGATCGTCGCCGCCGCAAGGAAGCCCTTAAAGCCCGGCGACTACCTGTGGCACGCCATCCTGGCGAATTTCTCCACCGGGCACCCGCATCGCGACTACGTTTTTGAAGCGTTGAGCGATCCTTTGCCGCCAGACTTTCTGGCGGTGGCGCTGGTCGATAGTGCCAACGCCGCGGCGCGCGACCACGGCCTGAAGCGGCACCCGTTCCATTCTCCGGCCGGCCACCAGCGGCTGCAAAGCTGGCTGGAAGACCGCAAGCCGGATCATTTCAGCTATGCCCACAGCGCCACCGCCGCCTTGCCGTTTATCGGCAATCCGCCGCGCGACCAACTGCTGGCCCTGGCGATGGACCACGTCGATGCCGGCGTGCAGATGGAAGCGGCCTGGGCGGCCGGCAAGCTCGGCCGCGAAGCTGGGCTGAAAATCCTCGCCCGATATTGCCTGGACGTCGCTCATTCCGATGAGGCCCGGCAGTATCTCACCGAGCTGGGTCGCGATGACATCATTCCGGCCGCGGCGGATGACGCCGATTTTCGCGCCAAAGCCGACTTCGCCAGGTGGCTATCGCACCCGAGCGAGCTGGGCCAGCCCCCCGATGAACTGGAAATCGTCGATCATCGCCGGCTCGCCTGGCCGCCCGAGCGAGAGGCGAAGCCGTTTTGGCTGATCCGTTATCGCCTGCGCGATCGCTCCGGCCTGGAGGATGACGACGTCGATTGCGGCCTGGTGGGGAGCATGACGTGGTGCTTCTTTTCGTACAAAATGCACCAACGCCCGCCCGAAGACGCTTACGCGATCCACTGCTACTGGGAGATGCAGCACGCCGACTTGATCGATCAAGCGGACGAGGAGGATGCGACGCGGCACGCCGCCATGCTGGCTCAATGGCAGGGCGCCGCCTTGCAAGAGGCACGCATTACGCATGTCGCCACGATCTCGCCCGAGTTGAAATATCCGACCAAACGAGTGGCGATCGCTACCGCGAAAATCGACGGGCAAGACGGCTGGGCGGTTCTCGATGGTCCCGGCAGCGCGTGGTTCCCCAAGGCCGAACAGCCGGAAGGCACCTTCGACAGCGTTCCCTTGATGATTCACGTGGGCCGGCAGCTTCTCGGTTTGACAGACAAGCCCGATCGCAAAAAGTATCTTGTCGCCGACGCCCCGCGTCGGATGCCCGAGCAAATCATCGTGGCCTACGAAAAGTTGCTCGACGAGGCGATGCACGGCGAACCCGAGCGCCAGGCAGATTTGCTGGGCGGCTACGGCCTGTTGTCGCAACACTTCGACCACTACATCGAGGCGCTGGCGGCGGCAAAAGGGGCGGACAAGACGGACATCATGATGGGCGCCTACGAGCGCCTATGTCAGATTGCCGAACAGACAGATTCGTCCGTACATGAGGAAGTTTATGCGTCAACGAGCATGTTGGGCGATGAGTTTGATCAGTACGTCGACGCTCTCGTTTCACGCGGCCGCTCGGCGGAGATTGCCGCTTTGATCACGTCGTTTGCGCCGCACTGGCAAAACAATCTGGGGTACAACCAGCTTGGCGGCGCGGCGCTGAAAGCGGGCGATCGGGCGTTGGCCGAGCGTTACCTGGTGAAGCTTCTCGACGACCGCGAGAATTATTACCGACAAAAAAAGATAGGCGCGTTGGCCGAAATCTGGCATAGCCGCGGCGAGGTGGATCGCGCCCGCGACTTGCTGCTCGATTGCATGCGGCGGCAACTCGCTGAAATTGAGCAAGCGAAATATGCCTCTGATCGCAAAACATTCAGCGACGAGCTTCAGCAGCTCCGCACGCTGTATCTGCGGCTCTTTCCCGGCCGCGAGAACGAACTGGTCAAGGCCATCGGCGACGTGCCGTGACTGGCGAATCTACGTCGTCAAGCAATCGATGGAACGCGGCGGACGACGTGGCTTTGTCGGCCGGCATCTGGTTGCAAGTGCCGAAACGTCGCTTAAAATATAATGCCTGCGCTATTCTTCCCTCCCACCCCCACCGAGGAGCCGGCCGATGTCACGCACTACTCGTCGCTCGTTTCTGAAACAATCGCTCGCCGCAGGCGCCGTCTGCACCATCGCGGGCACTAAAGCCTCGGGCCGGGTGATCGGCGCGAATGACACCATTCGCGTGGGCATCGCCGGGCTGAACGGTCGTGGCAATTCGCACCTCGACGAGCTGCGGCAGATACCGGGCGTGCAGATCACGTATCTGATCGACCCCGATCAAACCGTGCTCGAGCGGCGCAATAATGAGCTGGAAAAGAAGACGGGCCAAAAAGCGCGTACCGAGCAAGACATTCGCCGCGTGCTCGACGACCCAGAGGTCGACGTGATTACCGTGGCCACGCCGAATCATTGGCACAGCCTGATGGCGGTTTGGGCGTGCGAGGCGGGCAAAGATGTGTATGTCGAAAAGCCGTGCAGCCACAACGTGCATGAAGGCCGGATCGCCGTCGAGATGGCCCGCCATCACAAACGCATCGTGCAGCACGGCACGCAAAGCCGCTCCGACGCCGGCTGGGCCGGGGCCATCGACTACGTTCAGTCGGGCAAGGCGGGTAAGTTGCTGGTCGCCCGCGGCCTGGTTTACAAGCCACGCGGCAGCATCGGCTTCAAGCCGCGCGAAACCGCGCCCAATTATCTCGATTTCAATCTCTGGCTCGGCCCGGCGCCCGATCAGCAGTTCCACAAAAACCTGGTGCATTACAACTGGCACTGGTTCTGGGACACGGGCAATGGCGACATCGGCAATCAGGGCGTGCATCAGATGGACATTGCCCGGTGGGGCATCGCCGGCGCGACGCTGCCCAAAAGCGTCATTAGCCTGGGCGGCCGGTTTGGTTACGAAGATCAGGGACAAACGCCCAACACGCAATTGGCTATCTACGACTACGGCGATGCGCAACTGGTGTTTGAGGTGCGCGGCCTGCCGACCGACAAGTTTCCCAAAGCCGGGGCGGGCAGCGACAATGTGTTCCACTGCGAGGAGGGCCTGGTGACCCGGCAAGGGTTTTACCCCAAGGGCAGCGACAAGGCCGAAGCGATCGCCAGCGCTCCACGCGGTCCGGGTCGCGGGCACTTCGACAACTTCATCCAGGCGGTCCGCAGTCGCAATCAAGAGGAACTGAACGCCGACATTCTCGAAGGGCATTATTCGTCGGCGCTGTGCCACCTGGCCAATATCTCGTATCGCCTGGGCGAGAAAGCGCCGTTCAATCCGCAAACCAAGGCCTTTGGCGACAACAAGGAAGCGTACGAAACGCTGGCGCGGATGGAAGATCATCTGGCCGGCCGCAACGGGCTTAACCTGGCCGAGATGGACTATACCTTGGGCCGCAAGCTCGTGGTCGACGCCCAGAAGGAAGCTTTTGTGGGCGACGACGAAGCGAACCGGATGTTGACGCGGCAGTATCGCGCGCCGTTTGTGGTGCCCGACAAAGTGGCCTAATGTTAGGTCAGGCTTTCTAGCCTGACGAAGGCCCGGGCGGTCGAGCTCGTAGGGTGAGCCGAGTGAAACGAGTCCCACCTTTGCCTCACCATCATGTGTCGCGCAGTGCGCCGGCGAAAGGTGGGACTCGCAAGCTCGCCACCACCCTACGAATGCTGTTCCGCCTCGCGCCGCCCAACACGGAACGGCACGGAGTCCGTTCCCGACAGAGGCACCGGTTCGCGCGGGCACGAAAAATGCGTCCAACTTCCAGCAGGACGAACACGAAGGAGGACGCCATGATCCGCTTCTATTTGCCAGTGGGACTGATGGCTGGCCTTTTGTTGCCGGCATCTGCGCTGGTTGCCCAAGATTACGACGAAGACGATCCAGTGCCCTACGATATTCGCGAGCGCGATTACCATGAGACAGGGCAGAACTTCGGGGCTGAATTCTACCCCCATCCGTATGACCGACAGACCGGCAACCGCTCGGGTGCACCCCGGCGGTATGACAATCGCGCGGCGGCGCGGCCCTACCGCAACGCCCGATCGCCGCGGTATGGCTACCGCTATCCTGATTACGACGCCTATCCGCGTGGTCGCGTGCCGGCCGGCCGGTATGACGATCCCGATCCGTTTGACAACCCCTATGGCCGTCCGCGCGGCCCGCATCTTATCGCCCCCGACGAGTTCAATTATCGCGGCGGACGCTATGCGACCGACTATCCCGGCTTTCGCGGAGGCTGGTATGGGCGAGGGCATCGCGTTCGGATTCGGGCCGGCGAATACACGGCCGGCGATTATGCCAATGCGTACTGGGAACACCAGCACCGGGCACGCACGTACCCCGGAGAACACACGTACCAGTTAAGGTACTGACCAATTTGGGATTGTGGATTTCCGATTTTGGATTGGCTTCGGCCACTTGCGGCGCATTGACGAACCAAATCGAAAATCCAAAATTGGTCTCCTTACCAGCCCAAAGGGCGGCGGCGAGTCGGTGGCGGCGTGCGCTCGGCCGCCGGCAAATCGCGCGTCAATGGCGCCGCCCCAGTCGCTTCAAAGGGCGAGGGCTGACGCGAACGGCGTCCGCGCTTTGAAGAAGTCGCCGATTTTGCCCCGAGACGAGCCTCGGAACTTGGACCTCTCGACCATCGCGAGCCGCGATTGCCGGCCAGCAGCGCGGTCGACGTTCCGCGAGGATAGATCGCCCAGGGGTCGGCCACGTCGAACTGCAACTGGGGCCGAATGACGGCGAATTGATCGCTCGCCGAGGCTGACGGGACGTTGAATTCGCCAGTCAGCAAAGCGGCGAACCAGAGTCCAAGCCATAACGGTACGGCCCGCGGCATCGGCGGCATGCTCCTGGGGTTCCTTCCGGGCCATATCGGCCGATTGGCCCCGGAACTTGAGAGAATCGTAGAACGGAATTCATTCCGTTTGCTGACGCCCAGCAACGGATGCAGGCAACGCAATGAATTCGGCCCTACTTGGGGGAACGGAATGAAGCCCGTTCTACTTGCGGGCGAACGACGTCGCGGGCCAAACCGAGCTTTTCGAGCAGCATGATGGTAAGGTAGGTGACGTCGATCTCCCACCAGCGGTGCCCGTGAGCGGCGCTGCGTTGGTCGGCGTGATGATTGTTGTGCCAGCCCTCGCCGTTGCTAATGAGCGCGATCAGCCAATTGTTGCGGCTGTTCTCACCGGTCTCGTAGCGGCGATAACCCCAGAGATGCGTGGCGGAGTTCACGCTCCAGGTGATGTGCCAGACCGCGACCGTCCGCAGCACCACGCCCCAAACCAGCCAGCTTGCACCAAGCTGAACGCCATCGAGCGCCGTGCCGCCGAGCCAGCCAACCGCCAGCCCAGCCAGAAAATAGACGGCCCACTGCGCGAGATTGACCCAGACCCAGAGCAACTTTCGCTCGAAGGCAAAATAGAAGGGATCTCGCAGGACGTCGCGCGCGTAGCGGTCGTAGGTCAGCATGCTGTTGACCTGGCGGTTTTCGACCAGCAGCCAGCCGACGTGGCTCCAGAAGAAAGCCACCAACGGACTGTGTGGATCAGGCTCGTCGTCAGAATGCTGATGATGCAGCCGATGGATGGCGACCCAGCGCGCCGGCGTATCTTGCAAGCAGCAGATCCCGAGCAACGCCAGCGAGTATTCGAGCCAGCGCGGGCACGAGAAGCCGCGGTGCGTCAGCAAGCGATGGAAACAGAGATTGATGCCCAGTGTGCCGAAGACATAGAGCCCGGCGACTGCCAGTGCCACGCCGCTCCAGGAAAAGAACCACGGCATCAGCGCCAAGAGCGCCAGCAAGTGATAGGCGCCGAGGCTGAGCGCATAAGGCCAGACGATTTTGGCGCGGTCGACGCTGCTGGGATACGGCAAGGTGCTGGGCGCCGCGGCAGATGCCGGGACAAGGTCCAGCGGGGCGTCGACGTGCGGCCGTCTGGGTTTCGCGGGCCGGTCGGGCCGCCGGAGGGTTTGCGTTGCCGTCGCCAGCAGGGGACTGTCCGCGGACATGAACAATCAGATTCTTTCCGCCCGATATGTCGTCTTTCGCCGAAGCAGACGAGCTCCCTTTCGCTCTCACGAAAGGCGACATTCCAGGGACTATGCTTATAATGAAAGGAGGCGGCCGGCTTGGCCACAACGCACTTGGCGGGCTATTGTAGCAGGCGAGTCTAGGGTTGGGCAGACCATGTTTGTATTTTCTGGGCCAAAAACAGCGGAATTCGTGAGCGTTAAGCTCCACCATGCTTGCCCAGCTTGAGTCGAAGAGGGGTTTCTGATGCAAGTTGTGATTACCGCGGTCGGACCCGACAACCGCGGCCTAGCCGACCCGATCATCCATTATGTCACCGGAGCCGGAGCCAATATCGCCGAGATCCAGATGTACGATCACGGCGAAGAGTGCCTCTTCGCGATGCTGCTCCGCATCGAACTGGCTGCGGAGGCCGCCTCGGACCTGCGCGAGGCGATGCGCGAGGTGGCGGGGCGCACCCGGCTCTCGATCCGGGTTTGGTCGCCCGAAGAGCGTGCAGCCCGGCCGCGGCTGTGCGTCTGTGTTACTTACCGCCCCGAGCCAGCTCTGGCTTTGCTGCGTTCGCTCCGCGACGGGCGGATCAAGGCCGAGGCGGCCCTGATGCTCGGCAACCGCCCGCATTGTCGTTCGCTGGCCGAGCAGTTTGACGTGCCGTGGCACGACATCGGCAATGCCGAGGGCGTGGCCGACGACGAGCGCCTGGTCGAGCTGTGCGACGAGTTTCAAGTCGACTACATCGTTCTAGCCCGCTATATGCGGGTGTTGCCGCCCAGCACGTGTTGGAAATACGCGGGCGGGCGGATCATCAACCTGCACCACGGGCTGCTGCCCAGCTTTCCCGGACTGCGGCCCTATCACGACGCCTACGCGGCCCGGATGCTCACCTACGGGGCCACCTGCCACTTCATCGTGCCCGATCTTGACGCGGGCAATCAGATCATTCATCAATCGACGTTCACCACGCCGCCCGGTTTGCCGTTGGATGAGATTATCCGCCGGGGGCAGGAAGACAACGAACCGCATTGCCTTGTCGAGGGGGTGCGGCGGGTCGTCGACCGCGAGGTGCAATTGCGATTTCATCGCGTCATTGCGCGGCGCGCCCCCCGAAGCGGCGCAAAGTAAGCTTTTTTCATCACAGTTCGCGAGGGACTGAATCATGTCGGACTTCCAAAAAATCCTGGTGGGTATCGATCTGCTGCAAGCCGGCCAGGCAGGGTCGGCCGAGTTTTCGCCGCCCGTCGAAGAGGCGATCAAGCAGGCGCTATGGCTGGCGGAAAGGACTTCGGCGGCCGTGACGTTTTTTTCGGCGGTCGAAGTGCCGCAAGACGACCGCTACGAACAGCAGCTCGACGAGGGGCCGCTGGCGCGGCGCATCGAGCATTCGGGCCGGCGCGCGTTGGACCAGCTTGTCGAGCGAGCCGAGGCGCGGGGCGTGCGCGCCACGTGCCAGTTGGCCCGCGGCGAAGGCTGGATCGAGCTGACCCGCGCCGTGCTCCGTCATGGTCACGACCTGGTGATCGTCGGCACGCGAAACCTGGGCACGGTGCAGCGGTTTTTGTTTGGCAGCACGGCGATGAAGCTGTTGCACAACTGCCCTTGCCCGGTCTGGGTGACGCGGCCCGAGCCGCATCCGACACCGGCCAACGTGCTGGTCGCCAGCGATTTCAGCGCCGTGAGCGACGAGGCATTGCGGCTGGCGCTGCACTTCGGATCGCTGACGGCGGCGCGCCTCCATCTGCTGCACGCCGTCGACTATCCGCTCGATCGACTGTGGAGCACTGGTTTGCTCGACACTCCGACGCGGGCCTATCACGACCAGGTGCGGGCAGACGCGCGGGAGGCACTCGAAGAGCAGCTTGGGCGGGTGGCGGCGGGCGCTCCGACCGATGGTGTGGCGATTCACGTGGTCGAAGGCCTGAGCATCGCTGACACGGCTATCTTGGAATTTGTCGAGCGAAACAAGATCGATCTCTTAATGATGGGCACGATGGCCCGCGGCGGAATACCCGGCGTCTTCATCGGCAACACCGCCGAGCGGCTGGTGACGCACGTGCAATGCTCGCTGTTGGCGGTCAAACCGGCCGATTTCGAGTGTCCGATCGGGCTCGACATTCAAAATCGCTAAAAATCGGTGGTTGCCAACCGGCATGTGGCACAGCCGCCCTCGGCTGTGTATCGCCGAGCCAGTCGGCGTCGCCGAACCAGCCGAGGGCGGCTGGTCGACATGACTACGCGTTTGTGACTATCGGCAATTCACAGACCGGCCGGCGCGGCGCACCGGGCGGGTCGATACCTCCCGTACTCTCGGCGCCCGGGGCGGCGAGCTGCTGCTCGCTGACACGTCTGGGGCCAAGCACCGTCAGCCGTGCTGTCTTCAAAAAGCCGCTCAGCGAATTGAACGTCTCGCGCACCGCCGTCGGCTCGTAGCCGCAATGCACCATGCAGTCGCGGCACTTGGGGTTGCCGCTGCGGCGGCCGTAGGCGTTCCAGTCGGTCGCGTCCAAGAGCTCCTGAAACGTCGCGGCGTACCCCTCGCCCAACAAGTAACAAGGCTTTTGCCAACCGAAGAGGTTGTACGTCGGGTTGCCCCACGGCGTGCACTCCAGATCGAGCTGGCCCTTCAAAAACTCCAAGAAGAGCGGCGACTGGTTGAATCGCCAATGACGCTTGGGGTTGCTGAGCAAGCGGAAGAATAACCGCCGCGTTTGCTCGGTCTTGAGAAAGTGGTCCTGATCGGGGGCCTTTTCATAACTGTAGCCGGGCGAGATCATCATGCCTTCGACGCCCAGCTCCATCAAGGTATCGAAGAACGCGCGGAGCCGCACCGGGTCGGCGTCCTCGAACAGCGTGCTGTTGGTGGTCACGCGAAAGCCCGCCGCGATAGCAGCCTTGATGGCCTGGACCGCCACGTCGTACACGCCCTCACGGCACACCGCCCGGTCGTGCTCGTCGCGCGGCCCGTCGAGGTGCACCGAAAACGACAGGTATTTTGAAGGCCGGAATTTCGGCAGGCACTCTTCGAGCTTGAGCGCGTTGGTGCACAGATAGATGTATTTTTTACGCTCGACCAATCCCGCGACGATTTCGGGCATTTGGGGGTGCAGTAGCGGCTCGCCGCCCGGAATGGAGACCATCGGCGCGCCACATTCATCGACCGCGCGGAAGCACTCTTCGGGCGAGAGCTGCCGGCGCAGCACGTCGGCGGGGAATTGAATCTTGCCGCAGCCCGCGCAGGCCAGATTGCAGCGGAAGAGCGGTTCGAGCATCAGGACCAGCGGATACCGCTCCACGCCGCGCCATTTTTGACGCAGCACGTAGCTGGCCACGGTCCACATTTGCGAGAGGGGTACAGCCATGTTTTCAACAGTAGCTCCGACACTCCGTGGCGGAGATTTGTGGTCGCCTACGGCGACCGCATCCCCATCACGGAGTGCCGCGGCTACTTTATCCAGCGGGCCAGCGCCAACAGCGGAAAGTAGATCCGATACAAATGATACCGCAAATAAAAAACCCGCGGGAAGCCGGTGCCGGTGAACTCCGGCTCGTCCCAACTGCCGTCGGGGCGCTGCCGCTCGATCAACCAATGAATGCCGCGCTGCGTTGCCGGATGGTCGTTCAGTCCGGCAGACATCAACCCCAGCAAGGCCCACGCGGTTTGCGACGGTGTTGGATTGCCCTGACCGCGCAAAGACGGGTTCGTGTACGTCTCGGGTGATTCGCCCCAACCGCCGGTCGGCTGCTGATGGGTCAGCAACCACTCCGCCCCCGCCACCATGAGCGGATCTTCGCGGGAGACTCCGATGGTGGCCAGACCGGCCAGCACTTGCCACGTGCCATAGATATAGTTGACTCCCCAGCGGCCGAACCAACTGCCGTCGGGTTCTTGCGTTCGCCGCAGATAGTCGACGGCGCGATCGATCGCCGGATCGCCCGTGCGGCGGCCCAGGCAACCCAACGCTTCAAGCACGCGGCCGGTCAGGTCGGGCGTGCTGGGGTCGATCATCGCGTTGTGATCGGCAAAGGGCACATAGCACAAGAATTCGGCGTCGTTGTCGCGGTCGAACGCGCCCCAGCCGCCGTCGCGGTTTTGCATGGCCAACATCCAGCGCTCGGCACGGGCGATGGCGCCGGTCATGCGCTTCCATGTTTGGCCGCGATCGGCCGGCGCGCCGGACGCCGCAATGAACTGCTCGGCCAGAGCCATCACCACCATCGCGGTGTCATCCAGGTCGGGGTAGAAATCGTTGGCGTGCTCGAAACACCATCCGCCCGGCTCGGCCCTCACGCTTCGCGACCAATCGCCGCGATGCTCGATTTGCCGGTCGAGCAGCCACTCGAGGGCGCGGTCGGCGCGGTCCTGGTCGCCGCAGGCGCCCGAGGCCGCCAGCGCGCGCAAGGCGATTGACGTGTCCCAGACGGGCGACCTACAGGGCTGCAACCGCAATGTATCGTCGTCCTCGATCGTCAAGCGGCGCAACTGATCGAGACAGTAACGGACCTCGGGCGAATCGCCGCCGTAATCGAGACACCGCAGGGCGACCGCGCTCCAGACGATGGGCGGAAAGATCGCGCCCAGCCCGTCGCTGCCCGCGAAGCGTTCAAGCATCCAGCGACGCGCCTTCTCGACTGCCCGGCGCCGCAGTGGCAGCAGGCGATGCCGCTGACACCATTTGGCGCACGCATCGACGAGCCGAAAAAAGCGGTCCCAGCTCACGAGGCCCGTGCCGCCCTTCAGGCCGGGGCAACGCAGTGCGGGCCAATCGGATGGAGCCCGCAGGAATAGCTCGCGAATGCCCAGCCGCGGCCCGACCGCTTGCACCGGCTGACGCGCCGACATGATCGACAGCGGCACCAGCATCGTACGGCTCCAGGCGCTGATCGAATAAAGATTGACCGGAAACCAATCGGGCAGTAGCAAAAACTCGGGCGGAACAGCCGGGCATTGATCGTAGGGAATCTGCCCGAGCAGCGCCAAGTAGAACCGCGTGAAGCTGTTCACCGCGTCGGCCCCGCCGTGCGCCAAGATGGCGCCCCGCGCCCGCTGCATGTCGGCGGTGCTGGGTTCGTGGCCCGTCAGCTTGAGTGCGAAGTAGGCCTTAACGCTGGCGCTGACGTCGACGCTGCCGCCGGGATAGATCGCCCAACCGCCGCCGGGCAACTGTTGCCGCAACAGATGGCGACCTGCTTGCCGCGCCTCGCGCGATTCATGCCGTTCCAAAAAAGCCAGCAACAGAATGTATTCGCTCTGAAGGATCGAATCGCCTTCGAGCTCGCCCTCCCAGTAGCCGTCGGCGTGTTGGGCGGCGAGCAACCAGCGGCGGGCACGTTCGATCGCCGCTCGAACCGGTTCGGCCTGCCCGGTGACTTGATCGCCTGGACGATGCGAGGTCCGCGCGGCGGTCTGCTCGGCAAAGCTAACCACGGTCGGCATGCCCTGCACAGTTCGACTCCATTCCGTTCCGCACGACGGGTTCCTCAATCACGAACCGCTCTCGCGGGCGATTGCGAGACAAGAGCTTATGAGATGCGCCGGCGAGCGACAAGGGCAGTCGAAGGGAATTCATTCACGCCCCCGCACAGGCCACGGCTGACAATACATTACCTTCATCTAGCGGGCGACGGCCCGCACCGATGGAGGACCGAGCGCCCGTGCCCGTGCGGCAACCGCGTCCGCCGTCGCCACTGGGTAGACCTCCTGATTGCGAATCATCTCCATACGCATGGGCGGTTGCAACACCCCTTGGCGAACCAGATTGGCGAACCATTCGGGCGTGATGAAGTCGGGCACGCCGCCATAATTGCCCGGCTGGCGATACCGCGCAATCTCGCCCCAGTGAACGTAGACGTGCGAGATTCGTCGCCCGTCGAGGGCTGCGGCAATTTGCTCAGGGGTGTGGCCCTGGCAAATCTCTGCCAACACCGAGTCGTCGAACGCGGTGTTGTAATAAACCGGCATTGCGAAGTCGAAAACTTGGGCGTCGCCCACTGACAGCACTGCCGCCCCCTCCGGAACCTGGTCATTGAGCACCAGGTGCCACGGCCTGGCGCGCAGGGCGTCGCGGCGCAAGCGCGCGAGCCTGACGAAGTAGCCGTTGTAAAACACTTCGTGCGCTGTGTCGAACAAAAAGCTGACCGAAAGCCCGGCCACGAGCACGGCCAGCACCACGCGGCGCCAGTTGAGCGCGGCCGACCAAGTGGCGCCGACGCCAGCCAGCAGCGCCATCAGGGGCAACACCGGAATCCAGAAGCGGTCGATGCGGTGGGTAAAAAGCCACCAGGCCGCGAGCACGTAGCCCACGTAAGCGGCCAGCAGCAGAGTGCCGCGGCGGTGCCTGCGCACCAATAGCCCCAGCGCCGCCAGCGGCAGCAAGATGGGGCTGAGCCATTCGCTTTTCCAGAGGACCGACGACGCGCTGGCCACGAGCGCGCCCAGATTGAACTCGTGAGGTGAATGCACGCGGCTCCAGCGCAGGGCTTTTTCCGGGTTTCGCGTGGCGCCGCCCAGCCATTCCGAGAAGAGCGGATAGACCGGATTGCCGGCCAGCACGCTGTTCTTGACGAACCACAGCCCGCAGCCCAGCACCAGGCCCACGATAACAATTGCCACCGGTTTCCAAGTCCGAGGCCGAGCGCTCAGTGCGACACAGACGACCAGGGGCGCGGCCACGAACAACGCGGCGGGGTACTTACAGGCGACGGCGGCCCCGGCCAGAAATCCCGCCAGCGCGAGCCGGCCGCCGTTCTCGGCCCAGCCGACGGGCCGTGAACCTGAAAAACCGGCCGGTTGCCCAGCGGCTGCCGCGGCCGATTCTCGCCAGAGCAGGAATGCATACAGCGAGGCAAGCAGATAGAATGCCGACACGCCTTCGACCAGTCCGCTGGTCGAGACCACCGACACCCAAGGAATCGAGAGATAAACGACGGCGGCGATTACCCCCACCGTATTGGAAAAGAAACGTCTGCCTGCCGCGACGAGCGCTAGGGCCGTCAGCGGCGTATAGGCGGCGATCACCGTCTTCCCGGCCAGCGCGCCCAACCACCAATCGCCCGTCAGCACCATGCATAGCAAGCTGAACATCTCGCTGCCCAGCGCCATGTTGGCATAGACATTGTGTGGCAGAAACACGATGCGGCCTTGCTGGTAGAACTCCTTGGGAGCTTGCAGGTGATACTCGCGCACGTCGAAATCGATCGGAGGCAGCATGGCGCCCAGCGCGATCGTGGCAATGAAGGGCGCTGCCAGCCAGAGCCATCCGCGCGCCGACCAATCGTCGGCTCGTTCCGGCGTCTGGGACGTAGTCGGCGCAGATTGACGCCGCCGCCAGGCGAGCCGGCCGGCCGTCGCGCTGAGCAGACCCGCCAGCAGAAGAAAATAGAGCGGCTTGAGACCGACGGTTAGGCCCACCGCCAGCGTCGAGAGCGAAATCGCGTTCAGCCCAACACCGCTCGCAAAGACGCCGCGCTCAAGCTTGGTCAAACCCACATCGAGCCGCAGCGCCCGCATCAGAACCCAGCCGCACAACCAGCCGAAAGCCAATACCACTGCCGCCACTGCGAGCACTGGCACACGATCGATCAATTCGAAATCGGCCGGCCTGCCGAACCAATGGGCCAAGGTCTGTTCGGGCAAGAACAATCGCCACTTCAAGAGCTGGAAGCGTGTGGTGCCGTTCGCGAGGCTGGTTATCTCGGTGGAGAAATAGAGGTACAGATAGCCGGCGAGCAGCGCAAGAAACGCCACAAAGACCAACCCGGCGGCGACTTCACCGCGGCTTGGCAGGCCCGGGTCCCCCGAAGCGTGGTTGCGCGAACGATGGGATACTGAGGAACCGGACGCCACTTGATTGCCGGCCATGTGGGTATCTCCCGTTAGTGGGACGGGCGTTTGCGCGATCATTCGCAACGCACGGCCCGATGACCCCCGCACAAGCCTCTCCAGCCAATAAGGTAGCGACCGTGGGAGGGAAGAGCAAGCATTTGCGCGATGCACGGGGGTACGAGTGGCGTCTCATGCGAACCGCACGGCTTATTTCCGGCGAACTTTCACGTTCGACAAGACCGTCCAGCCGTCTTGGCGTGCCAGGTCGTTGGCCAAGGCGATGGCGGGCTGCTTGGTCCAAGGATCGATGATTCCCAGCGCCAGGCGGTATTCGCCCGGTTCGGCCGCTGGCCTCACGGCGGCCTGCTCCGAGAAGCGGCCGGGCAGCCATTTGCGAACATCCCACCGCACTTTCATCCGCTCGACCGGCTTGCCGCGGCGATCGAGCAAGGCCAGCTCGACCGGCCAGGCGTAATAAAACGGGGCCACCCCCTGGTTCTCGCCTTCGATCGTTATCTTCAACTCGCCCCCTTTGGCGACGTCGGCGTCGTGGCGAACTTCCGTCAACGAAAACTGATAGCCCATCCGCCGCACCAGTTGAGCGGCCCGCTCGACGAACTGCGGCGTGGGCGACGGTTCAAGCGCCGGACAATAGGATCCCACCCACGAGAAGTGCGCCTCTTCGACCATCCGCAGCATGTGCGAGAAGTCGGGGCCGAGCCAACGCTGATTGCCATTGAACACCATTTCGCCGCCGAAGATCGCCCGCCGCCAGTTCTCGGTGCGGCCCACGCTGCGCAGCCGCGGCAGAAATTTCCACCCTTCAGGCCCGTCGGTGTCTTCCGGCAGCATGTCGTCGTGAAACCCCAGCCAGGCTTGCTTGCCCGCATAGTCGGCCGGGTTGCGGGCCATCAGTTGCTTGTTCTTAAACGCCTTGTGGTAGGCGTCGATGACGCGCTTCTGCGTGGCCGGGCTGGCGAATAGCTCGTGGCGCGGGTACGTGTGCCATTCGCCCCAATGGCCCAGCAGGCCCAGTTGAAGGAAGGCCACACGCGGATGGTCGTCGTAACGGCGGCCCAAGGCGGCGATCAGCTTTTCCATGGCCGCCACCATTTTCGGATGGTCGTAGTCGGGCGACTGACCGCCGCCATGATCGGTATACGGCGTCATCCGCACGCCCTTGTCGAGCAGCCACTGCGGCATGCCGGTGGGCCTGTTCGGCATGTCGACATACACGCGAAAAGCAACGTGCTTGTTCTTGGCCCGATCGACGCCCCATGCTTTTCGCTCCCATTGGTCGAACGCAAAGCGGCCCTCGCGCGGCTCCAGCTCGTTCCACGCCACGGGAATGAACACCATCGAATAGGGAAGCCCGATCGGGCCGGCGTCGACATAGGGACACCAACCCTTCAACGGATTATCGAGTGGGCCGGGCGCGGCCTGGGGACGGAGCGTAATTTCGGCGGCGACTCCCGCCGGCAATGAGGCGGCCACCAGACACACAAGTAGCATGCACGTCTTCACGATCGTTCGCCTTTCTTTAAAAAGCCGATTCCACCCGATTGCTGATCGCGATATTGCCGGCGTCATGAATTGTCGTCCGTCAATATCTTGGCCGCAATCACCCGAATCATTGTTTTTCACGACGGGCGCCCTGGGCGACAGCAATGGTCGGAAACTTCATCGGCTCGCTTGTCATCCCCCCTGTTTGGTGGCATAATGCGAGTCCGCATTTTTTCGGTGTCCGAGTGACACATGAGCTCCTGCCCGACTCGAAAACAACTGCTTCGTTGGCTGGCCGGCGAGCTGAGCGACGCCGAAAGCCAAGTGGTCGAAGCGCATGTCAAACATTGCTCGCAGGTTTGCCAACCGCTCATCGACAGCTTTTCGGAATTTGAGGAGGGTGCCACTGCGGCCCTCACGCCCGCCGCCCAGGCCCGCCGGCCACCTGCTCTTCCAGGCCTGCCTGGGTATGAAATACTCGGTCCGTTGGGCCGAGGAGGAATGGGCGTGGTGTACAAGGCGCGGCATCGCCACATGGATCGCATCGTGGCCATCAAGGTGTTGCCGCCTGGCGTCATCCAAGACGCGGCCGCGGTGGCCCGCTTCGAGCGTGAAGTGAGGGCGGCGGCCAGGCTGCAACATGCCCATATCGTGGCGGCTTACGACGCTGCGGAAGCCAAGGGCGTCCATTTTCTGGTGATGGAGTACGTCGAGGGCACGGACCTGGCCGCGCTCGTCCGGCATGGTGGGCCGCTGACGGTCGAACAGGCGGTCGATTGTGTCCTGCAAGCGGCGCGCGGCCTGGCCTACGCCCACCGTCACGGGGTGGTGCATCGCGACATCAAGCCCAGCAACCTCCTGCTCGATCGCGAAGGGATGGTCAAAGTGCTCGACATGGGCTTGGCCCGGTTCGAATCGCCGCTGGGCGGCGATGTGACAGACTTGACCAGCATGGGGCAGATCATGGGCACCGTCGATTACATGGCCCCCGAACAGGCGCTCGACACGCATCACGCCGACGCTCGCTGCGACATCTATTCGCTCGGCATGACGCTCTGGTACTTGCTTACCCGCCGCCCAGCCTACTCGGGCGAAAACGCGCTGGCCCGCCTGTTGGCCCATCGCGAGCAGCCGATTCCGTCGCTCCGCGCCGCCTGCCCTGCCGTGACGCCGGAGCTTGAAGCCGTCTTCAGGAAAATGGTTGCCAAACAGCCCGGTGACCGCTACCAGACGATGGCCGAAGTCGTCGCGGCCTTGGAAGCGGCCCAAGTTCGCGGCGGCCTTCCCAGGACGTCGAGCGATGCTGCAAGTCCCGTAGATCGTAGGGTGGGTGCCGCCCATCATGAATCCGGCGGTGGGCAATGCCCACCCTACGGCTCGGCAGAGTCGGGGGCTGTACTCGCCTCGACACAGCCGCACCCGCAAGCGGGTACCCGGGCTGCGCTACACGAGCCGCTGCCGGCCGATGTCGAAGCAACGCTCACGTTCAAATCTGCCGAACTCGATACGGATCCCAACACCGAGCGATCGCTGGACATTTCCGGGAGCGCACTGTCACGAAAGCATCGCGGTCGGGGCCGGCGAATCGCCGTTGTCGCGGCGCTGGTCGGCCTGGCTGCCATCGCCGCCGCGGCCGCCTTCGTCATTCGCATTCAATCAGGCGAAGGCGAGGTGGTGGTCGAATCGGAGGTCGACGGCGTCTCGCTCGACATCGTCCGCAACGGCCGCCCGGTGAAAGAAGACTGGCAGATTCATGCCGGCGCCGACAACCGCTGGGTGGTCCGCTCGGGCGTGGTCGACGTCAAACTGCCCGCCAACCTCCGCGGCGAGTTCATCGTCGATCAAGACACCGCCCGGCTGGTCCGCGACGGCAAAATCGTGGTCAAGATTACTCGCAAGACGAAACCGGACGATACCGCCGTTGCCGCTGAAGACCGCGACCGCGCGGCCGCGGAGTGGGTACTGGAGCAGAAGGGCGTCGCGACTTGTCTGGCCCCCTCGGGCTCCGTGACAGTCGCGAGTTCGCCAGCCGCGCTGCCGGCGGAGAAGTTTCAGTTGTATGGCGCCGGCCTTTCCGAGGTCAAAACGCTGGTCGGCGCCGATCTCGACCGTCTCGCGGAGTTGCCGCAGCTTTGTTTCTTGGAATTGGACAAGACGAATCTCGACTCCGCAGCGATCCCGCGGCTCGTGAGGATTCCAAACCTTGGCACGCTTGACATCAGCGACACCCGCATCAAATCATCGGGACTTGCCGGATTGGGGCCCGCTCGCAAGCTATGGCGGCTTACCCTGTCGTCACCGCAAAACAACGACGCTTTCGTCGGAATGGCAAGGGTGAGCGGCTTGCGGCAACTAACGATCTACCGTGCGACGGCCGACGATATCATCCAACTCGCCAACGTGGAACAACTGCGCACTATCTGGTTGCCCGACGCCGATTCCCCCGATGAGGGAGCAGTAGCCAAGCTTCGAGCGGCCCAGCCTCTGTGCCGCGTGCTGGTCGGCGAGCGAGGCCACATCAGACCGATTGGCGCCGACCCCATCGGTGAGGCCGCGCGGCGGCTGCGCGCCAAGGGCGCTGAGTTGGAAATCGTCGATTTTCCGCCGGAGGGGGCTTCACGACCCGTGAATGACGACGCAGCCATCGCTCCGGGCAAGGCATTTAGCATCGCCGTGCTAACCTTCCCCGCCGGCGTATCGCTTGCTGACGACGAGATCGGCTGGCTAGGTTGTCTCGATCACACGCTTTATTTTGGCGCGGAAGAGGCGGTGGGCGCCGATCGATATGCGGCTGCGCTGGCCGACCACTTGCTTTCGGGCGTTCGCCTAGGCAACTCCGATCTCACCGACGCCGGCCTGGAGCGCTTCCAGGCGTCGGCTTCGCTGGAATATCTCGACGCGCGTGATACAAGGGTCACACGCGCGGGCATCGAGGCGCTGCGGACGGCCTTGCCCGACTGCAAAATCGATTGGCAACCGCCCGACGCGCCGACTTCCGCCCCGTGAGGGAGTCACGTTGCTTGACGGGGGAATGACGCGAAAGTAGGGTGGGCGCTGCCATACCGTAAGTTGCTTTCGCGAGGGTTCCAACATGATTGTCTGCCGCCGCGCCACGGCCGTCGCCGCGCTGTTGCTGTTTGTGGGGTCGGCACGGGGCGCCGACAACCCGAATACACTCACGCCCGAAGAACTGGCCGAGGGCTGGGTTCTGCTGTTCGACGGCGAAACCGACTTCGGCTGGAAAGCGGCGAATCAGGCCAATTGGAAGGCGGCCGACGGCGTCATTTCGGTGTCGGAGGGAGAACAGGGCCTGCTCTGCACCACCAGCGAGTTCGCCGATTACATCTTGAAAGTCGATTTTCGCGCGGGCCGGCAGGCCAACAGCGGCATCTTTTTGCGCACGCCTCCCAAACCAACCGATCCGGCCAGCGACTGCTACGAACTGAACATCGCCCCCGATGACAATCCGTTTCCCACCGGCAGTTTCGTCAAACGTCAAAGGGCTGACGACGCGCACACGGCCGGCCAGTGGCAGAGCTATGAAGTGTTGGCCCACGGCGGGCACTTTCAGGTGAAGCTCGACGGCAAGTTGGTGCTCGATTACACCGACGACAAGCCGCCCCGCCGCGGCTTCATCGGCCTGCAGCTCAATAGCGGCCCGGTGGAATTTCGCAGCATCAAGTTGAAGCCGCTGGGCGTCGAACCGATCTTCAACGGCCGCGACTTGGCCGGTTGGAAAGCGTTTCCCGGCAAGAAGAGCGTCTTCACCGTCACGCCCGACGGCGAGTTGAACATCAAGAACGGTCCCGGCCAGTTGGAAAGCGAGGCGCGGTTCGGCGATTTCGTGCTGCAGGCCGAAGTGTTTGTCAACGGCGAGAAGCGAAACAGCGGCATCTTTTTTCGCAGCATACCGGGCGAGTATTCCAACGGTTATGAAAGCCAGATTCACAATGGCTATGCCGATGGCGATCGCACACGGCCCTTGGACTACGGCACCGGCGCCATCTATCGACGGCAGAAGGCCCGCATAGTCGTCTCGAACGATTTCGAGTGGTTTTACAAGACGTTGGTTGTATCGGGCAATCATGTTGCCGTCTGGGTCAACGGCTACCAGGTGACCGACTGGACCGACAATCGCGCGCCAAACCGCAACCCGCGCGAGGGGCTGCGCACCGAGCCAGGAACGCTGATTCTGCAAGGCCACGACCCGACGACCGACATTTCGTTTCGCAATTTGAGAGCTGGCGAGATGCCGAATCGGTGACGCTTACGAGGGTTCAGGGTTCAGCATTCTAGTGGTCCTCGAATCGCTTGCGCAGATTGCCCCGGAACTGGCGATTATCCGAGATTTGACGGCTGTCCCGACTGGGTGTCCTGAACCCTCAACCATGAACTCTGAACCCTCAACTCTGAATCCCGACCTAGACTTTCTCGTATTCCAACCGGGACGCTTTCAGGGTGCCGCATGACGCAAGGGCAACTGCCGCAGAATCCGCCGTCGCAGCCGAGCACGCACGTGTTCGACGCCGCGACCGATTTGGATCCGCAGCTTTTGGAAGACATCGTCGCGCATCTGGAACTGGCCGCGGCGGAGCGGCAGCAGGAGCGCCGCAAGAGCTACCGCCAGCGGTTCCCCGTAACGCAGCTCATCGCACCGTTCTACAAACGGATGCCCACACGCGAGCAATTCGCCTCGGTGCAATGCCACGACATCTCGACCGGCGGAATCGCCTTTTACTGGCCCGAAGCGCCGAATTTTCGCAAAGCGATCTTCGGCCTGGGCGATCCCGAGCGGCTCACCTGTGTGGCGGTGCAAGTGGTGCGTCAGGCGCCACGGCCCGATCAACCGGACGAGTTTCTCGTCGGTTGCGAATTCGTCGAGCGGGTAGCGATGCGGTAATAAGGGTTCAGGTTTCAGGGTTCAGCACTTTAGTGCAGGGGTTCGCGCGAACCAAAGAGCGTCCACAAAAATGCTGAACCCTGAACCCTTCTGCGAACCCTGAACCCTCTATCGCAGGCGCTTTACAAAAGCGCAGCCCACCAGGCACCAGGCGCCGCTGACGCCGGACATGCCCTCGCAATGCACTACCCGGGCGGCCACCAGGCAGGGCGACGCCGCCGATCCGCCCAGATCGATCGCCAGCAGCCCACTGGGAGGCCGGTCCTGAATCAGAAACGAGACGCCGCCGGCCGAGAGATCGCGGCAGCGCACTTCGCAAAAATCGTCGTCCGTCGGATAGCTGACGCCGTCGTACGCGGCGACGCGCCGCTGGCACGCGAACGGCTGGCGTTGGTGTCGTCTGCGTTCGGCGTTGGCGGTTTCAGAGATCATGGTAGTTTCTCACCTGGCCCCTCCCACCGGGAGAGATATCGGATCGACTCAACTCGCCGCCTCGCAGACTTCAAACAACCCGGCGTCATGGCCATCGAGCGGATGCACGAACCGCCCGGCGATTTCGATCACGTCGCCCAACCGTGTCCAACGGCCCACCTCGAGCAGCAGCTCGACAACGTCCTCTTGCGTGGGATTGCTCATCCGCAGCCGCAAATAACGGGCGTCGCATATTTGCGGCACCAACAGCGCCAGCCCCTCGCTCGATAGATTCCGGGCAAGCGCCACAAACGGACTTCCCTGTGGCTCAAAACGCTCGTCGAGCGGATGGGCCAGCACGGGCCGGGTGGCGCCGAATCGCATCGTACCCCGGCGATCGGGATCGCCCAGCCGCCAACTGCCAAAACCACCGGCCAGCCGCAACAGCTCGTCGGTGGGAATTGTCAGTCGCGCGACTAAATCTTCGGGCAATGTGGCCGATTGGATACGCGGCACCGCGGATGGCTCCCCTGGGATGTGACGTGCTTCGAGTCGCCACAGGAAGCGTAGGTCATGCAGGGATGAAGTCAAGCGGGGGAGAGGGTTCAGGGTTCAGGGTTCAGCATTTTTGTGAACGCTGGTTGGTTCGCGCGGCCGTACCGCGTCTAAATAGCCGTGCGCGCCAGTGTCGCCTTTCGCTCCGCGAAAGGAGCGCTATTTTCGTGGAGCGAAAGTCGACTGCGTAAGTCGTCTGCTAAACGCGCACGGCTAGTTACCGGCCGCACAAGCGATTCGACGGCCACAAAGATGCTGAACCCTGAACCCTGAACCCTGAACCCTCAGGCATTACGACAGGAGCCGCACCGTGCCTGGCGCCGGCGGCGGCGGCGTGTTGCGGTACTCGTTGGTGTCGATGATCTTGATCTGGATGTCGCGCTGCGACGCTCCAGCTTCGAACGCCGCCACGTAGTCGGCCAGCTCGGTCGGCGTGGGCTGCCGCTGCAAGTACTCCTGGAAGAACGTGTTGGTCAGGTTCGTGAAGTTCTCCTTGCTGGTCAAGAAGCCCATCACCACCTGGAACTCGGTCAACTGGTGCTGGTCGAGCAGGTTGACCCAGTAGTTCAGGCCCTGCGTGTCGTACGGACGGTCCAGCAGCCGCTGGTAGAGCGCCTGCACCCAGCCGGTGTTCGTGCCGCCGGCTGAAGCATAGAACTCGGGCGAGCTCATCATGCCGGCGATCACCGGCTCCGGCCCGCCGTAGACCTTCCAAACCTGGTCTCGCCAGTAGGCGAGACCGCTCGTCTCGGGATCGCGGAACAGGAACTGGTGGTAGTAGCCCGTGATGATCGGGTCGAGCCGTTCGTTGCTCTCGAAGATGCCCTGGGCGATGATGCTGTACGGCTTGCCCTGCTCGATCTGAGCCGTCCAGAACGTCAGCCCGGCCGTGTCGGGGGCGCGGCCCAACACCTGCTCGTAGAGCTTTGTCACGATACTCGCTTCGTACGAGATGATATTCACCGTGGCCACGTTGCTGGTCAACGAGCCGTCGCTGACCTGATAGGTGAATGAGTCGATGCCCGCGAAGTTCGCTCCCTTGGTGTACGTGAATGAACCATCGGGGTTGACCGTCACCGTGCCGTTGCTGGGCTGGCTGACGATCTGGGCCGTCAACGTGTCACCATCGGGATCGCTGGCCTTGGTCAGCACGCCGTTGACGGTGGTGGCCGAGCTGCTGTTGCCGATACTCAGCATGTACGACTCGTCCTGGGCCACCGGGGCGGCATTCAGCGTGATGTTGAACATCTGTGGGGCCGAGGTGTCCTGACCGCCGTTGGAGGTGCCGCCGTCGTCGTGCAGCGTGAGCGAGACGCTCGATGTGCCGAAGGCGCTGGGATTGGGCGTGAACGTCAAGTTACCGGTGGCCGGATCGACCGTCGGTCCGGCCAGGAACAGGCCGGGGTTCGACGTGGTGGCGTTGAACGTCAGCTTCTGGCCGTTCTCGCTGGCCGGGCCGGCCGAGATGGCGGTGGCCCAGCCCGCGATGGTCTGCGGGCCGGCGTTGTTGTTCACATGCACGTCGCCGCCGGCGGTGAATGAAGGAGCGTGGTTCACCAGATTGACGATCACGTTGATCAGGTCGTCGACCGATTCACCGTGGCTGTCGGTGGCCTTCAGGTCGATCGTCGCCTTTCCGAACTGATTGTTCAGGAAGTGTAGCGTCAGCGTGGCATCGGCCAGCGTGGCGTCGTTGGGGTTCGTGTCCGAGACGGTGGCCGTGAGCAAGTTCGGGTTCGAGTTGCTGGCCAGCGACAGCGTCAAGTGGTCGCCGTAGGGGATATCGACATCGTTGAACACCTGCGAGAAGTCGCCACCGGCACCAGCGCCGAACAAATAGTCGGCGGCGTTCTCGTTGACCGTGATCCCGTTCGACAGCGGGTTGGGCGTGACGATGGTCGGCGGGTGCTCGACCAGGTTGACATACAGCGGGAAGCTGACCGTGGGCGAAACATTCACACCGCCGTTGGCAATACCGCCAGTGTCCTGCGCCTGGATCGAGATTTGATCGGGGTTGGTGGCCAGCGTGGCCTTGAGCGGAGCTAGCGTGTACTCCAGCGTGCCGGTATTCCCGCTGACAACAATCTGCGGCTGACCCGACGGCGTGAACAGCGTGGGATCGCTCGGTGTTACCTTGAACGAGACCGTTTGGTTCGCCTCGTTGGCGCCAGGGCCGGGGCTAATGCTTGTGACGAAGTTTGGCACGGCGTGGAAGCCGGAGTCTTCATTCACCACCTGGCTGCCCGACATGAACTGGAACGACGGCGGGTCGTTCACAAAGTTGACGTTGATCTGCAAGGGCACCGCGACCGAGGTATCGACGCCGAGACCGTTTTGAGTACCGCCATTATCATGCAAATTGACCATCAGGTTGGCGACGCCGTCGGTATTGGCCGCCGGCGTGTAGGTTAGCACGCCGTTGGCGTCGATGAACGGTCCCGACTGGAACAAGGTCGGGTTGTCGTCGCTAACAATCTGGAAGTTCACTGTCTGGCTGGCTTCATTCGCGTCGGGCGTGGGGCTGGAACTGGGGCTGATGTTCGAGGCCCATTGGAAGGTCTGCAAGCCCGCGTCTTCATTGACCGCGGGCACCGACGTGGCGTGCGTGAACGACGGCGCGTCGTTGACAAAGTTGACGTTGATGTTGAACTGCTGCAGAGCCGAAGTGTCGACGCCGCCGTTGGCCGTGCCGCCGTTGTCGTGCAATTTGACAAACACGGTGGCGCTGCCGTTGGTGTTGGGCGCCGGGGTATAGGTGAGCGTGCCGGTGCTCGGGTCGATCTGCGGCAACACCGAGAAGAGGTTGTCGTCGCTGGTCGAGACGATGAAGTTCAACGTCTGGTTCTGCTCGATCGAATCTTGGCTGCGGCCCTTGCTGATGTTGGTGGCGAAACCCGTCACCGTTTGCGGACCGGCGTCTTCATTGATTGTCTCGGCGTTGGCGATGAGCGTGAAGCTCGGCGCGTCGTTGACAAACAGCACGGTTACGGGAACGACCTCGGTCAAGGTGTTCGTTCCGCCGTTCGACTTGTCGCCATTGTCGGTAACGGTGATCGTGATGTTCGCCGTGCCCGAGCGGAAGGAGTTGGGCTGCAACGTCAGCGTGCCCGAAACGTTCGGGCTGGCATAGCTGATCGTCGGGTTGGGCAGCAGCGTCGTATTGTCGGAGGTGGCGGTGATGCTGACGATTTTCTGGTTCGGCTCGTTCAGGCCGGCGGTGAGGCCGGTGAGCGTGATCGTCTTGGCCGCCGCGTTTTCGAGCATCGTGATCGGCGCCACCGCGTCCATCGTGGGCGGATCGTTGATCTGCGTCACCGTGAACGGCACGTTGAACGTGGCCGAGGTGTCGTTGCCGCCGCCCAGCGTGCCGCCGTTGTCTTTGGCGAAGACGGTCAACGTGGTGACTCCGAACACGTCGGGATTCAAGGCATACACCAGGTCCCCCGGCTTCAGGGCCAGGTTCTTGTAAGCGGGATTGTTAGCCACCGGATCGTTGGGATCAGTGCCGACGATGTAGGGGGCGATTCTGAATAGCGAGCCGGTGCTCGGCGTGACCGAGGTATTGCTCAGGCCGACAGTGAAGTTGACCAATTGCCCGAACGGCGACGGCGGATTCTCGATCGCCTGGCCCGCCGAAATGTTGAAGGCAAAATTCCGAATGACGTCGGGACCAGGGTCGGATCCCGTCACCGGCGTCCCGCCGCTGGCGGTCACGGTATTGTTTTCCAACGTGGAGTAGTTCGACAGCACGTTGAACGTGGGCGGCTGATTGATGAGCGTCACCTGCCAT
>DATFDL010000672.1:0-7324 GCA_035252155.1 Pirellulales bacterium
ACGAGGCAAGGCCGACGATCGGTAAGATGCCGCCGGCTTGCCCGGCCGGAGTGTCACGTTTGCCGTCTAAAGGGCGCGGCTTTTTCCTTCACTGCCCCTCGTTGTCCGCCGCACGACCGCCGGAGTAGTAGGGTGGGACGAGCTTGCGAGTCCCACCATTCGCCCGCGCCCCCTGCTAGCCAACCTTTGTCACCGGCGCGTTGCATGAGGGCGCGAGTGTGTAGCAGAATTCGTGAGAAGACTGGCCGCAACCGAAAGCGGCCGGACTTCTCACGAAGTCCGCTACAAGTTCGTAAGGAATGCGATCTTGAACGGCGCCAGCCCGAAAGGTGGGACTCGCAAGCTCGTCCCACCCTACAGCTCACGGTTCACGGCGAATCGCCGCAACTGCCCGGCATACGGCCGGGGGCTACCGATGGTGCGCGGCGCATCGCGTCAACGACTTGCCCGATCGCTCACCTCGCGCGACCACCGCAGGGCGTTGCGGTTGGCAAAGAAGGCCAGCAGCGCCACAAAATAATAAAACGAGCCCATCCCCGTCAGCACCGACATCAACGAGAAGACCGCGACCACCGTGTCACGGTCTCCATAAAGTCCGCCGAAGGTGTAGGGCAATCCGCAAAGCATGGCGAGGGAAAAGAGGCAGGTGAGCGGCATATACACGGCGCCGGCCCACAGCGCGGCCAACCGCTTGCGCAGGACGTTAAGTCCGATAAAGCATAAGAACGGATAGGTTGTGAACGTAAATGAGACCAAGTGCAGCATCGCCTCATAACGCCGAGCGGGCGCCACCCAACCGAACGTCAGCATCACGATCGAGACAGCCGCCCAGAGCGAGAGGGCGGCCACAAAATAGAGCGTCGCCAGGCCGGCGTCGTGGACACGCTGTGGTCGATGGCACCACAGCCAGAACCGTGGCAGCAAGCTCAGCGGACGCGCGGCCACCGGCTCGCCGCGCACGAAGCGGCGGAGATCGTCGGCCATTTGTTCGGCCGTCGCGTAACGTCGCTGCGGCTCTTTCGACATCGCCTTCAGGCAAATGGTTTCCAGATCGCGCGGGATGGTGCCGTTCAGTTTTCGCGGATTCGGTGGCTCGTCGTTGAGGATTTGCAGCAGCAGCATGCGCATGTTGCCGCGAAACGGCAATTCTTGCGTGAGGAGCTGATACAAAATGACGCCCAACGAATAAATGTCGCTGCGGCGGTCGGCCGAGTGCGCCTCGCCGCGGGCCTGCTCGGGACTCATGAAGGCGGGCGTGCCCAAAATCCGCCCGTCGAGCGTCATGGTCACTTCGCCGGTCTCTCGCCGCGCGAGACCGAAATCCATGATGTGCGGCTCGCCCTGAGCGTCGAGCATGATGTTCGCGGGCTTCAGGTCGCGATGGATGACGCCCGCTTGGTGGGCGTGGTGGAGCGCATCGGCGATCTTCGCGCACACCTCGGCGGCCTCGGCCGAGGTGAAGCCCCGGTGCGCCAGCCGATCGGCGAGCGTGGCGCCCTGGATGAAATCACTCACGATATAGATTGTTTCATCCGCCTGCCCGACCTCGTGGACGTGAATGATGTTCGGGTGCCGAAGCTGCGCGGCGGCACGCGCCTCGCGAAGGAACTGCTCGATCTCGTCGTGAGCGAGCTGCGTCTTGCGCGGAATCTTTATCGCTACGGTTCGATCCAAGCTGGTGTCGCGCGCCCTCCAGACCATGCCAAAACTGCCGGCGCCAAGCTTTTCGATGAGCTCAAAGTGGGCGATCCGTTGGATTCCAACGGGCGCTTGGGTCGCCCAAGGATCGGCAAGCACGCTGAACTGGTTGTCGCACGCCGGGCAACGAACATCGGTGAGCGGATGGTCGCTATCGAGTGGGATCTGCTTTTGGCAATTCGGACAGCGAACCGGAAGGCCCGGCGTGGTCGCCGGCGCCCCGCCGTCGAGTTCTACTTGCGCCAGTGTTGGCGCGGCGCCTGGCTCGGCGTCGGCCCTTGCGAGCGCGGCCTTCAAGTCATCGGCCAGATGTCGGAAACGAGCTAGGTACTCGGCGTGTGATGGCCGATCGCCCCACGTCCGCCGAACGCGATATTCCCAGCGAATTAGTTCGACGGGCAGCCGGTCGAGCGATCCCAAGCGAGGATAGCGCCGCACGTAGTCTTCCAGATGCGGGCGGTCTGGCAGCTCTGCCGGATCGTTGTGTCGCTGCGAGTCGTCGGCTGCCGTGGCAATCGTTGTCGGCGGTGTGCAAGATCTCCAACGATATTCCAGATCGATCTCGACCAGCGCACGGAAGAGATGATCTTGGAGGGTTTGAGTCGCCGCGGGCAGCGAGTGCGAGAAGTCGTCGAGCGAGGGCGCATCGCCCTGTTCCCAGGCCGCCCGGAACCGCGCGACGATCGGTGAGAGCTGGTCCACCCCCCGAAGGTACTTGTCAAATGAGCCGCTTGTCAAGCAAGACGCATTGCGGCAAAAAGAGAGGCCGAGATTGCTCTCGGCCTCCTCTGGGTCGTTAGTTTGTCGCGGCGTCGCGCGTCACTGCTTTTTCGTCGAAGCCGCTTTGGCGTCGGCATCGTCGGCCGCGGCATCGGAATCGTCGCCATCATCGTCGGCCGCCGCGTCACCGGCTGCGGCGTCGCCTTTGCCGGAACGCGTGGCGCGCTTGGCTTTGGCGTCGGCCGCAAGCTGGTCGACCTTCGACTTTTGATCGGCCGTGAGCACCGCCGCGACCTCGGCGTCGCGCTTGTCGGTGAGCGCCTTTAACTGCGCTTGCAGGTCGGCGATCTTGGCCTCGTACGACTGTTGGATGGCGTAAATTTTATCCCGTTGCTCACCGCTCACCACACGGGCGTAGTAGGCAGGTAAGCGCCCGCGCGGTTTGGCGCGAGCCTTCGCCGGAGCACCGGCCGCCGGCTGGGCACCGCTGCTCGCCTTTTTATCGGGCGCTTGCGCCAGACCGAGCGACGCAATCAAAGGAAACACAATCGCGGCCGTCAACAAGTTTTTGCAAATCATAGCGGACGATCCTTGCGTTGGAGCATCTGCCCCAAGGAACAGGCGGCGGGAACAGTTCCCCCCAAGACGCCGCCATCGTACCGCGCGAAGGGCAAGATGCAACTTTTTTTGGGGCGATTTTTCCGGGGGGCTGGTTTTGAGACCGGCCCGGTAGGCCCGGCCCTTGTGGCCGGCCCACGGCCCCTGCCTCTAGGGCGGCCCCGCACGATGGAAGCGCTTCGGATAGCAACGCTAGCCCGCCGCGAAAGCAGCACCGCTTGTTCAGGGGCCTGTGAGCGCCGTATAGATCAGCCCGCCGACGACGGCCAAGAGCGTGAGAACGGCGGTGGCCATGCCGATCATCACCAGCACCTTCACCGGCGCGGAAAGCTCGGTGAAGTTCGGGTCCCAACCGGCGCGATCGAGCCCCACCAGCGGCACGGTCTCTTGGTTCGAGGCGCCCATGGGTTGAGTGCCCAGCGAAAGCTCGCTGGGGCTTTCGATGTGACTGGGATCTTCGGATGGCAGCGGAAAGATCGGCTCGGTGTCGCTCACGCCCGGCGGCGCCGGGGCATATCCGGCCGGCGGCCCAAAGCCAAAACTCGCCGGGGCGCCAGCCTTGAGGGGCGACGAATCGACCGGCACGCTGGCATCGGCCCAGGGGGCCAGCCGGGCCATCACCTCGCCGGCCGACTGAATGCGTTCGGCGGGATTCTTGGCCATCATGTCGCCGATCACTTCGACGAACTCCTCGGTCAGGTCGGGGTTCAGTCGGCGCGGGTCGAGCGGCGGAGTCTGGCAATGGTTGCGGGCCTTCTCCTTGGCCGAGCCGCCGGGAAACGGCACCTTGCCCGTCACCGCGTAGTAAAGCGTACAACCCAGCGCGTAGATGTCGCTCACCGGCGTGGGCCGATCGGGAGCGGTGATTTGCTCGGGGGCGAGGTAGTCGGCCGTGCCCACCACCTTGCCGCCGTGAACGTCGGTTTGCTCGGGGTCTTCAAAATAGCCCGCCAGCCCCAGGTCCGACACTTTGCAATGGCCGTCGGGCGTCACCAGCAGGTTGCCCGGCTTCACGTCGCGGTGAATCAGTCCGCGGCTATGGGCGTAGGCCAGGCCGCGGGCGGCCTGCGAGATGATCGACGCGGCGGCCTGCATCGTCTGCTTGCCTTCGTTGCGGATAAGATTGCGCAGGTTGATACCGGGCACGTACTCGGTCACCAGGAAGTGCACGTTTTTGTCGTGCCCGGCGTCGTAGGCCCGCACCAGGTTTTCGTGATCCAACTGCCCCTGCGTGCGGATCTCTCGGGCGAAGCTGGCAATGGCTTCGGGCGTCGACTTGTGTGAGGGCAAGACCTTGACCGCCACCAGCCGCCCCATGATCGAATGTTCGGCCTTGTAGACCTCGCCCATGCCGCCTTGGCCCAGAAAGTCGATCAGGCGGTAGGGACCAAGCTGAAACTTGACGTCGGCCCGGCGCAGGTTCTGGGCCTGCCAGCGGTTGAGCTTGCCGAGCTCGACCAGCTTTTTGCTCAGTTGCTCATCGCTGACGGGCTTGCCCGGGCGTCCCGCGGCCAGCGTGTCCTTGGCGACGTCAAGGTCGACTTGCGTGACGAAGCCGCTGGCGAGCGCGCGTTGTTCAAAGACGGATTTCGACAAGTTTTCGATCCCCTGGACCCTGGCTGCCCGCCTCGGCCGATAAACTTTGCGCAATCCCTTGGCACCCTCAACCATACCGCGCCGCAACGCCCCGCGCCAAGCAACTGCCTCGGAGAACGGAATTTATTCCGTTTGTGCTTCACGACGGGCGGGAATGCCGCAATGTGGGGCAGCCACACCGGCGGCAATGTGGGGGGGCGATGTTGGGCAGCGACACCGACGGCAATGTGGGACAGCCGCCCTCGGCTGTCTCGCGGTCGCCTTGGGCGACCACCGCACAGCCGGGGGCGGCTGTGCCACACCGGCAGCGGATGCCGTGGCGCCCCACGCACCGCCGCCCTTTCGCTCCAGCGAAAGGCCACAATGGGGATCAAACGACTCCCATCTCGCTCAGGGCCTCTTCAAATCGCGGCCAGCGAACACTGGGCATCAACGCGCGCCAACGCGACGAATCGAGCGAATTGTCACGGGGACGTGGCTCCGGGGCCGGCATAGTTGCCCGAGGCACGGGCAGGCAGGCCGAGGCATCGCAACGCAGTTGGGCCGCCAGCCGGGCGCCCATTTCCCAGCGGCTCATCCGTTCCGGTCCGCCCAAATGCAACAGCCCCTCAAAATCGGAAACGGCCAAGGCCACCAGGGCCTCGGCCGCGGTAGACAGGGCCAGCGGCGCGCGCCATTCGTCGATGAATAGTTGACAGGGACGACCAGCGCGGAGAGCCGCCAACTGTTCGTCGAAAAACCCGCGGCGCTGGCCCAGGCCCGGCCCGAACAACAGGCTGACGCGGGCCACCGCCGTCCGAGGCGACGAGAGCACCATCTGCTCGGCGGCGAGTTTTGTTTGCCCGTAAATCGAAAGCGGGGCCGGTGCGTCGTCCTCGCGATAGCCGCCACGCTGACCGTCGAACACCAGATCGGTCGAGACGAAGAGCAAGCGAGCTTTCGCGGCGACAGCCAGCTCCGTCAGCAGTTGCGTGCCGCCGACGTTCACGGCGCGAGCGTGCGCCGGCTGTTGAAAGCACCGAGCCACGCTGCTGACGGCGGCGGCGTGCAGCACCGCGTCGGGCCGCGCGGCTGCAAAGGCGGCGGCCACCGTGTCGCGATCGGCCAAATCGACCGGAACCATATTAGTCTCCGTCGATTGCGTAGCCGTTGGGCCGCTCCAGGCGACGACCGCATGATCGCTGCCGGCAAGTGTACGCAGCAGATAGCCGCCCAGCAGACCGCTGGCGCCGGTGATAAGAAGTCGCATCTGGATGGTCCCGCGTTGGCAATCAGCAGGTAGAATAGCAAAGTTGTCGGACAGAGAGCGATCCAAAACAGGTGCATCGGCCGGCCCCAAGGGTCGAAGCAAACAGAAAACTCACCGTAGAGAGAATATGACGATACTCGATGTGCTGGTCGTCGCGCCGCACCCCGACGATGCTGAACTGGGCATGGCGGGCGCGATCATGAAAATGCTCGATGAGGGCTGGCGCGTCGGCATCCTCGACTTAACCGACGGCGAACCGACGCCGCACGGCTCGCCCGAAATCCGCGCTCGCGAGACCGCGGCCGCCAGCCAGGTGCTGGGCGTCACCTGGCGTGAAAACCTGGGGCTGGCCAATCGCCAGTTGGAGGCCACGCTCGACGCCCGGGCCAGGCTGGCGGGCGTGATTCGCCGCGTGCGGCCGCGCTGGCTCTTCGCGCCGTACTGGGTCGACTCCCACCCCGACCACCTGGCCGCCACCGACCTGGTCGAGGCCGCCCGATTTTGGGCCAAGCTCACCAAGAGCGATTTGCCGGGCGAGCCGCATCATCCCGAACGCGTCTATCATTACTTCGGCGTTCACATCAAGCTGGCGGTCGCGCCGGCGTTTGTGCTCGACATCAGCCCCTATTGGGAGCGCAAGCGAAGGGCGATCGAGTGTTATCAAAGCCAGTTCGTGGCGGGCCGTCCGACCGAGCCGCCCACGCTTCTCGATCGGTGGCGCGATCAGGCGGCCTTCTGGGGCGGCTCGATCGGCGCCGCCTATGGAGAACCTTTCGCCTGCCGCGAGCCCATCGGGCTAAAGACGCTGGGGGGGCTGTTGTAGTCGTCCGCCGAGCACCAATCGACAGCTTTCGCTACCGCTGGAGGCCATAGCTGGGTGCCACGGCATCCGCCGCGGCGCGGTTGCCATTGATTCGACGCGCGATGCAATTCGCCGAGGCGGACGCCGTGCGCGTGGTGCTCTATGATTCGGGCCGAGCAAAAAATCCGCACGGCGTCCGTCGCAGCGAACGCGAATTTGCGCATCGCGAGGTGATTCCCGCTGCGACGGATGCCGTGGCACCCCGTGCGTCGCCTATTCCTCACACCGTATCTGGTGACACAATCACAGCCGCCATAGTAGCGACGCAGCCAACGCGACGAAGATCAAATAAAACCACCAGGTCTCGCGACGGCGCAAGCGGGGCGTACTGATGATGGCCAACGTTACACCGGCCAGCAAATAAAGAATCGCCCCCCGCGCGCCGGCCCACGCCACCACCGCGTAGAGCAGGCCAAATGCCGCGATCGATGCCAACATCGCCGGCGCGAGCCGCACGCGAGGCCGCGGCGACGATGGATCGGATGGCGAGCTATCGGGCGGAGGCTCAATCATGCATTGTAGAACGGAATTCATTCCGTTTTGAGAAACCGTAGAACGGAATTGATTCCGTTTTGCGAAAC
>DATFDL010000673.1:0-20818 GCA_035252155.1 Pirellulales bacterium
GAACATAGCATTCCTCGCATGCGCATGCTTCAAAGCCCATCGGCCCGTGCCAGATCGCCCCAGGCGACCGGCACTTCGATCGGCTCGGGCAAGCCGTGCTCGACCTCGGCGGGTTCGTCGCCGCTGTCGAACAGGCAGCCATGCTCAGTAAGCAACCGATCGACCCACTGGTTCGAAAACTCTCCGCGTTCGACAGCCGCCAAATACGAAGCGTTCGTCGAGGCGTGCCGCTCGAGCCGCTCAAGCAGTTCCTCGGCGATGTCGAGCGGCACGACAACGATACCTGCCGCGTCGGCCACCACGATATCGCCCGCGTTGACCACGGTGCCACCACAAGCGATCGGATAGTTGATTTCTCCCGGACCGCGGTGCAGCGGACCGATGGGCGTGGTGCCGCGGGCGAAGACCGGGAAGTCGAGCTTCAAAATGCCGGGCAGATCGCGAATCAGGCCGTCGACGACAAAGCCGGCGAGCCGGCGATGCCGGGCCTTTGTGCAGATGATGTCCCCCAGCACAGCGTTCATGTTCGAGCCGCGGGCGTCGACGACGACGATGTCGCCGGGCTGCGCCACGTCGAGCGCCTTGTGCACCATCAGATTATCGCCCGGAAAGACCTTGACGGTGCAGACCGGGCCGCACAGCCGGTGGTGGCTGCCCGTGAGGCAGGTGATTTCAGAATCGACCGAGTAGAGCCGGTTGAGCAGATCGGAAATGTCGGGCGTGTCGAAGGCACGCAGGGCCCGCACCAGCGCGGCGGGCGGGCGCGGGTGTTCGAGCCGCACGCGGAAGCCCGGCCCGGGGTGGATTTCGGCCGAACGCGGTTGGTTGCTGGCCATGACGTTTCTCCTGAGTGTGAGTTAGTTCGCGGCGTCGGCCGCCGAGAGGGCCTCGGCGAAGCGCAGCGGGTTGTTCAGTCCCACGAATTCGATGAGATCGCGCACGCTCAGCTCACCAGCCTCGGCCGGTCCGGCCAGATCGGCGTTGGCGACGGCGGCGATCAGGCCGCGGGCCTCGGCCGTCATCCCTGGCCGCAAACCGAAGTGGCGAAGCATGCCTTCCAGTTCCTCGAGTTCCTGTGCGCGACGCCAGGCATGTCGCGGATACGTGGGAAGCATCCGTCCCACGGCCGACATGATGGCCGGATAGAACTCGTCGCAGTTTTCGAGAAATGCGTCGAGCTGCCCAGTTTCGCGGGCCGTCAAGGCGATTTCCAAAAACAGCGCGACCAGCCCTTTCGAGACACCACTGAGCAGCATCTTCATCGCCGATGCTCGGCCCGGCTCGTTGCCCACCACGCGCGTTGGCAGCACGCCCTGCCACTGCTGGGCCAGCGTCGCGGCTTCGGAACCGCTGAGATACATCCGGCCTTGCTGGGGCAGGCGGCTGGCCAATCCGTGGATGGCGGCATCGACAAACCGGATACCGCACTCGCCGAGCACGCGCTCGATCTCCTGCGCCGTCTCTGGCGAGATCGAGTTGGCATCGACATAGAGCGGCGGCAGCGCGGTAGCGTAACTGGCAACTTCCCGCGCGACGTCGAGAGCTGCCGCGGGCGGAACAAGCGATAGAATAATGTCAGAAATCGCGACAACTGATTCCAATCCATCGAGCAGTTCCAGACCCGCGCGGCGGGCCGATTCGGCCGTTCGCCGGCTGCGGTCGCGGCAGGTGGTAACTACGCGGAAGCCGCCCGCACGAAAAAGTCGCGCGAGCGCGGCGCCCATTTCGCCTGGATACAAAATGCCGATGGTGCTCAAACCGCTATTGGTTGCTTGCATCGTTCTTTCCCCTCTCTTTCCATGTTTGCTGTCCATTGCCCCTCGGTTGATCCAATCGCCGCCCGCCCCGATATCACTCCTGGCGCGTACGGTGGGCCGAGCGAAGCGGGTCCCGCCGTTGCTTATTTCGATGAAGTTGTTCCAACAAATCCTGGTAGCCTTCGACCATGCGATCGACCGAAGCCCGTTCGACCACCAGCCGTCGGCCGCGGGTGCCCAGCAATTGGGCCAGCCGCGCGTCGGCAAACAATTCGACCGTGTGCTCGGCCATGCCGGCCGCGTCGTCCGGCTCAACCAGGTAGCCGACCTCGCCGTGCGCCACCGTTTCGCTCACTGAGCCGACGCGCGTGGCGACCACGGGCTTGCCGGTGGCCAACGCCTCGAGAATCGAAACAGGACTGGCCTCGATGTGCGATGTGAGCAAAAAAACGTCGAGCAACGCCAACAGCTCGGGCACGTCGGGCCGATTTCCGACAAAGTGCACGCAGTCGGCCACGCCCAGTTGGCGAGCATGTTGCTCGAGTCGGTCGCGGTCGATCCCTTCGCCGACAATCAGGAAGTGCGCCTTGGGCGCACGCTCGCGCACCCGCCGAGCGACCTCGAGAAACATCTCGTGGTTTTTTTCGCGGCTGAGCCGGGCCACGATGCCCGCCAGCGGCGCGTCGCGCGGAATACCCAAACTCTCGCGCAGCACGGCGTCGGGCGGACGCGGCCGGAACCGATCGGTATCGATGCCGTTGATCACGACTCGCACTTTTTGGCGAGGCAACTTTTCTTGCTCAACCAAATACCGGGCATGCGGCTCGGCCACGGCAATGAAGGCGTCGGTGAGCGGAGTGAGCAGGCGGTTGAGCCGGCTGATGCCATCGGGCCAGCCGGTGGAGTGCAGCGCCGCCGCGACGACCGGCACACCGGCCAGCCGGGCAGCCAACCGCCCCCAGAACATTTTGTCTCCGGCGCCGACGGTGACGATGGCGTCGATCCGCCGCCGACGCAGCAGCCGCGCCAGCCGCGCCACCACCGGCAGATCGTATTTGTGCCGAATAAAGCCGTGAAAGATCGGCACTTCGTCAACGAGCGTCCGGCCCAGCGGGCCGATGTCTTTCAGACAGCAGACCTCGGGAGCGAACCGTGTGCGGTCGAGTCGGCGGATCAAATCGACCAACAGCGACTCGGCGCCGCCGACAAACAGCGAGGTGTGAAAGAACATCACGCGGATCGGCCCGCCGCCTGTGGCACAGCCGACCTCGGCTGTGGCGGCGTCGTTCACGGCCGTCTGCCTGGCCATGGTCGATTCATACGCGACTTCAAGCATCGTTGGTCCCCCGTTACTCCACCGCGGCAGGCGCCAGCCCGCCACGCTCAAGATGCCGTTTGGCGCCCGCGAGGTATCGCAGGGCGCCGGCGATCAGCTCTGTCTTCTCGGCGGGGTTGAAGATCAAGCCCGTCGACGCCGACACGAAAATAAATACCAGCACGCCGGCCGCGGCGAACCACGGACCGAACCACAGCGCCAGCGGCAACGCCGAGACGAGCCACACGCCGCGATCGAGATTCATCCCATGAAGTCGGTTGAAGGCGTACACCACAAGCAACACCACGAGATGCGCTGCGCAGGCACCGTTGACGGCGCCCACCAGGCCGAATTTCGGAACGAGATACAAGTTCAAGCCGACGCTGGTGGCCAGGCCGGCCGCATACGCGATGCTGACCAGCGCGGCCTTTTCGGCGCACCACAAGAACGTCTTGGCGAGGCACACCATGCCGGCCCAAACCGAATAAGCCAGCGCCAGTGCGAGAATGGCGGGCGCCACATCGAACTTGCCTCGAAACACCCAACCGAACAAAAGCGGCGACAACCAAAGGATGACCACCGAGCCGCTGACCAGCGTCAGGCCGGCCAGCTTGAGAAGCAGGTTCAGCCGGGCGGACACTGCGCGGTGATTGCCGGCTTCCCACTCGTGGCTGAGATACGGCGTGACCACCGAACCCAACAGCCCGCAGACGGTGATGAGTAACAGCGGCAAAATGCGTGAGCTGTGATATTGCCCGACCATTGCCAACGACTCGGCGGCGTCCCACTGCGAGAAGTGGATCAGCACATAGCGATCGGCGATGTTGAACAAATTGCCCAGCCAGTTCGAGGCCCAGAGAGCGGCGATGAAGGGCACGATTTTGCTCCAGAGCGCGAGCTGGCCCACCGGCGGGCCTTCGGCTTCGGGCAGCCAACGCCAGACATCGCGGATCCAAACCAACGAAAGGCACACCGACAACAGGCAGGCCCCGCCGTAGGCGGCAATCACGCTGGCCGCGCTGGCCTGCCAGCACCACAACAGGCCGACGCCAAAACCCGCGAAGGCCAGGCTGTTGACGAACTCCAGGGACGAAGCCAGCCGCTGCAATCGCAGCGAGATGAGCAACTCGACCACCACGTTGTAGGCAATGGTGGCCAGCAGCGCCCCGGTGAGCAGCAAGACCAGCTCCACACGATCGCCGCGCCCAAACACCAGGCTTGAGAACCAGACGCGGTTGACTAGGATCGTGATCGCCGTAACCGCCGCCAAGAATGCCGTAGCACCGATCGTGCGCCGTAAAAAGAGCCGTAGTTGTCCACGTTGACGATAATAGGCCACATAGCGTCCGAAGGCGCCCGGCAGGCTGAGCACGGCGACGGGCGCGGCCAGCATCAAGAAGCTGAAACCGATGTCCCACTCGCCCAGATCTTCGACGCCCAGCCAAAGGCAAAACAGCACGCTGCGGCCAAAGCCGACGAGGCGCTGAACGACTGTCAGCGTGAGCAAGATGAGCACGCTATCGGCGAGCTTGTCGGCCTTGGGGGGCCGGCCGTCGCGATTCAGAGTCAATGCTTTACCCGCACGCCGTATCATCAGCCCCCCACGACCGCCGACTCGCGCCGCGGTGCTTGAATTTGATATTCGAAACGGACAGTGCGTCCATAACGCAACGGATCGATAACGGCCCAATTCTTCAGACAGATGGCCGGGCCATCGACGCAGCGCCGCTGGATATGGAACGCATCGTCGCCCGGAAAGTTGTAGCCGCCGTAAGCGGAGCAGACGCCGGCGTAGCCCGCCGCGCGGGCCGCGCGAAACGCCACCGCCGACAGGTTCTCGTGCAAGCCAAAGGGGAACGCGAAATAACGAATCGGTGCGTCGAGGGCCTGCTGCAGGTCGTCGCGCGCCGCCACGAGCTCGTCGTGAAGAAGCTCCGGATCGTCCACGGTTGCCAGGTCGCGATGAGTGCGCGTGTGCGCCCCGATCTCGATGCCCGCCTCCGCCAGGTTTTTCAATTCTTCGATCGTGTTGGCGGCAAAGTGATTGCCCATCCGCCGATCGTGCTCAAAGGGCGCGCGTTCGAGCACCGGCTGGGTCGTGACAAAATAGGTGCAGGGCACATCCAGTTCGATCAGCAGCCGCAGGGCCTCGGCGTTGTCGGCGTAACCATCGTCAAACGTCAGGCTGACACTGGGGCGATCGTTGCGGCCCGAACGCACGCGGCGCTGCGTCTCGGCCAGCGAGATCAGATCGAAATGCCGCTTGAGCCAGAGCACCGCGGCGCGAAAGTCGGCGGTGGGTGTCGTCCAGTCGTTGGCCGCGTCGTCGGCGATGCGGTGAAAGACGGGCACGACCACCGGCGCGCGGCCGGCTTGCGTCGCCTGCCGCTCCCAGCGGCGGCGATAGGCATAGGTGCCCAGGTAGTAGAGATTCAGCAGCACGGGTTTCAATGGGTGCATGGGTTTCCTTTCGCTGGAAACAGGCTGCCGAGCACCTCGCGGCCGAGCAGCCAAGGAAAGACGACGGCATCGCGGGCGTAGCGACCGACGAGCCTCCTCGGCTCACTGGCGACGCGGTGCAACCATTCCAAGCCCGTGGCCCGCATCCAAGCCGGCGCGCGGCGTTTTTCGCCCGCGATGAAGTCGATGGTAGCCCCCACGCACAGTGCCACCGGCGTGGCGATTTGGGCGCGATGCTCGTGGACCCAGAGCTCTTGCTTGGGGGCACCCAGTCCGACCACGAGCACATCGGGCCGGACTGCGGCGATTTGCTCGAGGATCGCCGCATTGCGGGCCGCGTCCCGCTCGAAGCCCAAGGGCGGCGAACAGGTGCCGACCACGCGTACCGCCGGCCAGCGGTCGGCAATTTGTTGAGCCGCTCGATCAGCTACGCCAGGTCCGGCGCCGAGCAAAAAAACGGTCAAGCCGCCGGAGCGACCGGCAGCCTCAAACAGGCGCGGCACGAGGTCGCTACCGGCGACACGCTGGGGCACGGGCCGGCCCAGCAGCCGGGCGGCCAGATAGACCGGCATGCCGTCGGTAAGAATCAGGCCGGCGTCGCGATAGGCGTCACGCAGCCCGCCGTGATGCTGCAGCAACACCGTATGATTGACATTGGGAGTGACCGCGTAGCGGCAGACGCCATCGCGCGTCCGCGCCCAGCCGAGCACGCGGGCGATGGCTTCGTCCATCGTCACCGGATCGACTTCGTAATTGAACAGCCTCGTGCGCTCGTTCATTGCCCCAACACCTGCCGGTAGATTTCGGCGACTGCCGCCGCCATGCTCCGATCGGAAAAAAGTTCACGTTGTTTTTCGAGTGCGCATCGCACGAGCGGCCGGCGATCGATGTCGCCCGTCACCACTCGCTCGAGCACAGAAGCCCAATCGTCGGCGTCGCCCGGGTCGGCGAGCAGGCCGTCGACGCCGTCGCGCACCAGGTCGGTGATGCCATCGACGCGGGAGCCGATCACCAACACACCGGCGGCCATCGCCTCGAGGATCGACATGGGCATCGCTTCGCTCACCAGGCTGGGCAAGGCGAGCATGTCCATCCGCGCGAGCTCGGCCTCGATGTGTTGCCGGAAACCGACCCAGCGAATGGCCGCCTCGAGGCCGAGCCAGGCGGCGCGGCGCTGTATCTCTCGTTCGTAACTGGGCGACTGAAACCGCCCGACGGCCCGCAGACGCACGTCATGGCCCCGCTCACGCACAAGTGCGAGGGCGTCGAGCAACACCTCCAGACCCTTGCGTGGACGGAACAGCGCCAACACACCGATTGTCCAGGCCTTCGGTAGCCCCCGGCCTTGTGCCGGGTATTCAGGTAATCCATGGCCTTGTGCAGCGACAGCCTTAGCGCCGTCATCCATAAGTCCGGCCACAAGGGCCGGGACTACCGCCTTGTGTCGTGAGCGATTGCTCGGAACTCCGTTGGGCACCAGCCGCAGTTTCTGCCGCGAATAGCCGTGCCGCAGCAGATAACGATAAAGGCTGGGCGAAACCGCGATGATGTTCCTCGCGCGGTGCGTGGTCCAACGCTCCAAGACGAGATTGGCCTTGTCTTGCCAGCGTCGGCTGCCGACCTCGACGGCGGTCTGGCAATGCACGTGATGGATCAGTGGCAGCCGAGCCAATCGGGCGGCTAGTCCGCCCACCAGGGCCGTGCGCGGCGTGTGCGTATGCACCAGCGCGTAACCCTCGTCGCGCAGTAGCCGAGCCAGCCGGCGGATCGGCGAAGCGTCGAGCTTCGATCGCATCGGCAATTCGTAGAGCGGCGCGTCGACCGCGCAGCGCATCTCCGCGAAACGCCGGGGCTTTAAGCAAGCGAAGCCGACTTCGAAGCCTTGCTCGGGCAGGCGCAGTGCCAGATGGTCTTGCACACGCTCCGCGCCGGCGTAATCCTCGCCGTTGATCACGTGCAGCACGCGCACGAGCGACGGGCGCGCCGCCGCCGGGGCAGCCGCCTTCGCGCGCGACCGGATCGACGGTTCTTGAATCGACGTTGTGCTCATGTGCGCTGATCGTTGCCAGACACTAATACGCTCCGCGGCGGCTGATGACGCTCCAGGGCGTGCGGGCCAGCAAGCTCAGGTCGGTCCAGAGACTCTGATGCTTCAAATACCAGACATCCATGCGCATCCATTCCTCGAAGCCGATTTCGCTGCGCCCCGAAACCTGCCACAGGCAGGTCAGACCGGGCTTTACCTGCAGCCGCTGCCGTTGCCACGGTTGGTATTGCCGAACTTCATTGGCCAGCGCCGGCCGCGGGCCCACCAGCGACATCTGCCCCAACAGCACGTTGAACAATTGCGGCGTTTCGTCGATGCTGAGCGATCGCAGTACGCGGCCGACGCGGGTGATCCGCGGGTCGCGGAAGTTTTTGAAGATCGGCCCGTCCTTGTCGTTTTGCACTTGCTGCTGCTTGGCCGCCGCGCCCACGACCATCGTGCGAAACTTGTACATCCGGAACGAACGCCCTAAAAATCCCACGCGGTCTTGAGCGAAAATTGGGCGTCCCTTGGTGGTCCACATCAGCACCAGCCAGGTCGTCAGCATCACGGGCGAAAGCAAGATCAGCAGCGACAATGCTCCGGCCAGGTCGATCGCCCGTTTCGCCGCCAGATAGGCCGGAGAACGATTGCCTGCCGGAGGAAGTTCCCAGGCCCACGGCCAGAACTCCGTGAGCCGGTTTTCAGATGGCAGTGTGACCGCGGTGAAGGTGGTGGTGGGCGGTTCGTCGAGCTCTTCCGCTCGTCCGCGGGCGAAGGAATCGTCAAGCAACGCTTCATCAACCAACGCATCGCCAACCAATGTTTCGTCAAGCAACGATTCATCGGCGAGCGATTCGTCGAGCAGGCGATCTTCGACGAGCGGTTCCGATTCCAAAGTCGATTCAGACAACGAAGGGGTCATGGTGTCCATTCATCCCAAGGGAGAGTGATCCTGACGTTGAAATAAAGACTTGGCCTGTTGAAGGCGTCCTGCAAAAGCTCAAGCTGCCCAGGGAGCCGCCGCCGCGACGGCTCAGGGAACGCTGGCGTACCGGTTTTTCCACGGCTCGCTCACCAACGCATGTCCGTTGGGGGCCAGCAAATCGTGCCCGACTTCGGCGTGCTTGCCGTTGGCGGCGGCCGTGCTCCAGCCGACCGCTCTTGGGGCGGGCAAAGTGACAAAGAGAATTCCCAGTCCGATCACGACACCGGCCGCGATTCCGCCCAGGGCAATCAGCGTGCGTCCGGGGCCGACCGGCTTGGCGCCGGTGTCGGGCGTGCCGATGCGGTTGATCAAGCTGCATTTTTGCGAGACGGCGCGGCTGGCTTCGACGTTGGCGAGATCGCGCCGGGCGGTCTCCAACAACGTTCGGCGATGATCGACGTCGCGCGTCAGGCTGGCGTACTCGACGCGCAGGCCGGCCAGTTCGGTCATCCGGCCGCGCATTTCGCCAAGCTGACTTTCGAGATAGTTCAGCCGTCCAGCCGCGAGTTCGTTCTCGGCCTGAAAGGCGTGAGTGGCCAACTCCAGTTCATCGTGGATCTGCCGCCGGATGGCATCTTCGGCCTCCCGCGAGGCCACCATCTGCGGATGGCGGTCGGTCATGCTGCCCGCCAAGGCGGCGGTCTTGAGTTGTGCATCGACTAAGCCGTCGGCCAGCCGCTTGAGATTGGGTTGCAGCTCGAACAAGGTCGAGGGAGCGCTGACCAGCACATTGGGGTCTTGTCGCGCCTGCCGCACAAGTTCTAGGACAGAGCGATGCACGCTCTGCCTGGTGCGGGCCTGGCGGATTTCATTTCCTGATTCGGTCAGCTCGCGGTTCAGGTCGCTCACGCCCGCCGGCGATTGATCGAGCATCCGCAATTCGACCAGGTTGCTGCCGATGCGCGTTTCGAGGCCCGAGAGCCGCTGGTTAGCCGTGTCCAGGGCGGCTTCCGACAAGGCGACCGCTTCGGTCAGCTCGGCGATCATACTGGCCGCCCGCGCGGCGCGCAGTTGAGCGAAGCTTTCTTCCAACCGTGTGCAGAGCCGATCGGCTAGCTCGACCGACCGCGTCCTCTCACGGTCGCGAACTTTGAGATAGAACACTTCGGTCTTGCCAAAATCGGCGCCCTTGGGCGGCGCCAGCTTGAGGGCGTCGCGCAGGCCTTCGATTTCGCGGTCGCTGGGCCAGGCGGCCTGGACGCGGCGGGTGGCCGGCGGTCCCACGTCGGACAATGCCCCGGCCAGCACCGGCCGGCTGTGCGACAGCTCCATGACCGTTTCTTGTACCGCCTTCATTTCGTCTTCGAGTTGAAACTTGCCCGGCTCGGTTTCGCCACCGACGACTTCGTCACGCACCGTCATGGCCTGCGAGGCTTCCCAGGTGTCACGCTTCAGCGCGGCATAGAGACAGCCCAGTGCCGCGACTAGCATGGCGGGCACCAGACAGCGTTTATGGTATTTGCGTAGCAGCCGCGGCAGATCGGCGCCGTTCAGCGACGACGAATCGTAACGAGATACTCCCATTCCAACGGCCTCTCGATCGCCCCGTGTGGCGGGTAAAACACCGCTCGGCCGGCCGCGCCCGCAGCAACCGGATTAGTGGGTCCATGTTCGGCCAGAAACCGCGAACCGGCTACAGGCAATCGAGTGGAGCGCTGGTGGAAGCCTGCGACTTAGACCCGTGGCTTCTGAAATTCACCGGTCGCCAATCCCTCCGGCGTGAACACGGTCCAAACGTCGGCGGCCAATCCTTGCCGCACGTAGGCGTACGGCAACCAACCGTATCCGTCCTCGCCCCAACCGGTTCCCCAGCAGTTGCGAACCAACAATGCGCCTTTGTCGGAGCGGATGCGCCGCGCGTCGTCGTAGCCCACCACGAGCACCGCCTGCCCGGCATACGCGACATCGTTGCGTGTGGGGTACGGTATTTCCGCGGCGTTGGTCAACGTGCCGGGCGCGGTAAAGCCGAGCGCCAGGCAAAAGCCGGCCGCCAGGCATTCGAGCATTTCGTCGAGCAAGGCCCAGCCGGGCCGGCCTTGGCCGTGCGAATCGTTTCCATCGAGCCGCAGATAGCGTAGCCCGCTGGTTTCTTGTTGAAAGGCGTAGGCGTATCCGCCCGGCTCTTGATCGATGTGGTCAGGGCAATAGGGCCACAAGTTTTCCGGCGGCAGCCCGAAGCGGCGGATGGCTTTCAACGTCGCGCGGAGCGACACGCCACAGCCCTGCGAGCCAGGCGTCAACCGTCGAGCGTTCTTGTAGACGAAAAGCCGCGAAGGCTCGATCAACCGGCCATGTGCGCGGCGCTCGAAGCACTGGACCAGACCGATTGCGGCATGCACCGAGCTGGTCGCCAATTCCTGTTGGTCTTCCACCGGCGCGCAATAATCGCGCCAATCGATCTGAGCGGGCCGCGGCTCGGGCGCCGGAGCGAGCGAGGCCAGCGCCTCGGCGACCGCCTCGTGCCGCAAGGTCCAATCGCGGTGATCGGGCAGATCACGCAGCCATCCGAAACCATGGGGCCTGAAATGGGGCATGCTCAAAAGCCAAGTGCGCTTGCTGAGAGTTTTGCCGTTCGCCGAGACTACGCCGCGCCGGACGCCCGTGGCGCCAAGAAAAGCCGTAACAAACCGGCGACCGCGACAACGCCGTCCCCGCCGACTTTGCTACAGGGTCGATGCTAATCAGCCGCTTGCGTACGATGTACAGGCAGCCTGGTGGAACGCTGGTGGAGCTTCGGTTAAGCTGGGCAACGCATGGAGGAACTAATGAGTGACGAAACTCCCCAACTTAATCGCCCTCGGCGTATCCGCTGGCCGGTGGCGATCGGCATTGTCGTGGCCAGCGGCCTTTTGCTCGGCGTTTTGCAATTGCCCGACGTTTTTTCCAACGACGCCCACCGCAACCTAGCCACGATCGCTGCCGCACTACTGACCGGCGGCGCGCTGCTTTTTTGGGCCGTTTTTTTGACGGGCTTCAGCGCTGCCGCTCGGATGCGGTTGATGCTCGCGTGCGCCGCCGTGGCGGTGGCCGTGATTTCGCTGGTTCGGATTGACGAGGTGAGCGGCAATTTAGTTCCCAGCTTCGCGTGGCGTTGGACAGCCAAGCCGGATGAGACGCTCACCCAGCAGACGCGGCAAAGCGACGTCTCGGCCGGTGCCGGCACAGTCAATCTCGCTGAGACATCGGACCACGACTTTCCACAATTCTTGGGAAAAACTCGCGACGCACGAGTCACCGGACTGCGCCTGGCGCGCGACTGGCAGAAACGCCCGCCGCGAGAGCTTTGGCGGCAACCGATCGGTGCGGGCTGGTCGGGCTTCGCGGTCGTCGGCGATTTTGCCGTCACGCAGGAACAACGCGGCCCGGACGAGATGATCACTTGTTATGAGCTAGCAACCGGTCTGCCCCGTTGGTCGCACGCCGATGAGACGCGCTTCAGCTCAATCATGGGCGGCGACGGTCCCCGCGCCACTCCCACGATCGATCGTGGGCGTGTCTATGCCGTGGGCGCGTCGGGAGATTTTGTTTGCCTCGACGGCGCCACGGGCGAGCTACTCTGGCGGCACGATCTCTTGACCCAGCATCAGGCAAAGTTGCCAGAGTGGGGCATAAGTCGTTCGCCGTTGATCGTCGGCGATCGAGTGGTGGTCAGCGCTGGCGGGCCGAACGGTCACTCGCTGGTCGCCTACGATTGCGAGACAGGAGATTTAGTCTGGCACGCCGGCAATCAGCCCTCGAGTTATGCCTCGCCGATTTTCGCCACGCTGCTCGACACGCCGCAGATCTTGATGGTCAACCAGCAGCAGCTTGCCGCCCACGCGCCCGACGACGGACATCTATTGTGGCAATTCCCCTGGCCCGGGGGCGAGCCGAAAGTTCCCGATCCCATTCCGATTGGGTCGGATCGCGTGCTGATCGCCGCCGGGTATGGCCTGGGTTGCAAGCTTCTGCAGCTCGATCGCGCCAACGAGGTCGAGGTCGAGGTCAAACTGATTTGGGAAAATCGCCTGCTGAAGCCGAAATTCACCAACATCGTAGTCCGCGACGACGCAATCTATGGTCTGGACGACGGCCGCACGTTGGTGTGCCTGAACCTGACCGACGGCAAGCTCCGCTGGCGCGGCGGACGCTATGGCCACGGGCAATTGCTATTGGCCGATGACTTGTTGTTGGTGCAGTCAGAAGCCGGCGAAATCGCGTTGGTCGAAGCGACGCCAAAACGGTTCCATGAGTTGACGCGGTTTACGGCCCTCGGCGGCAAGACGTGGAACACGCCGGCCCTGGCCGGCCGCTATTTATTGGTCCGCAACGCCGCCGAAGCCGCTTGCTATGAGCTGCCGGTAGAAGAAGTGCAACGGGCAATCGAATGACAATGGCTTCTGCCCACGCCTACGACCGCATCAGTCTACAACGGCAGGCGCTCGACGACATTTTGCCACTCCGGTGGATCGGTCGCCTTGGCCAGCAGTTCCAGGTCGAGCACCATCTGTCCGACCGTCAACCGCATCGGATGGCCCCAGACCAAGCCGGCAAAGGGCTTCGCTTGGCGTTGCCAATCCTCGGCACGGGCCTTGAAACGTATGTCAAACGTGAACATCACGCGATCCAAACTGGTCGACCATCCGCCAGTTCGGGCGCGGCGGCGAAGTCAATCGACGGAGCCTGCGACGAATTGCGGACCGACTTCCGCAGATACAAAGAACTCGAACAAATCCTTCGGCGAAAGACCAAAGCCTGGTGCCGTGCGATGGTTGAGGAACCGGCCTAGCGATCCACGCCGAAGCACTGAGCGGTGCGGGACTCGTAGTCGTCGTACTCGGCCATCTTAGGATCGCTCCAATCCTCCTGCATGACCTCGTCGAGGGCGGGATATGTCTCGCGGGGGTCAAAATCCGGCAGCAGCGTCTTAATGCGGTGGAAGACGTCGGCGCGGACCAAGACACATTCGGTCTGCGTGCCCGTCTCGATGACCGGCACCGATTCGCCCCTCTGCAAGGCCTTCTGATGCTCCGGACTGACTGTCAGCGATTCTGCCATGCGTTGATTATTGCACTGCTTCTCGGCTGCGGCAAGCGTTTACTGACCACGCCGCCACTGCCCCACGTTGGACAGCGAACTTTGATACAAGCGCGTGCGTCCTGGCCATAAACGGCTTAACCGCAAGAACAAACATGCACGCTCAAAAGAATTTCGATTGGAGCAAACGGTCTTTCGCCGGCAAGTTTGGCAAGCGGCGCTGCAGTAAATGCGGCCGCTGGCCCGATAACCACGGGTCTGCGATCAGGGGGCTTCAAGTGCGCGAGAACCACCACGGCGAACGGGTTTGGATAGGCTTCCAAGGCCGCTTCATCGGCGGCATAGTCGAGCAGCTTTGCCGCCGCGAACTCAATGCCTATTTTGGTTCCCCACAACTCATAGCCGAACCGGTCCGGCCGCCAGGCTGGGCGGTTGTCGCCCAGGATACCGAAACTGGCCACCTTCCGATTATAGCGGTCGAACAGTCGGTAATTGTAGACAAACATGCGCTCCGCGAAGTCGCGTTCCTGCTGGCTTTGCACCTCCACGTGGACCAGCACCCATTCTTCTTGGCCATTGGTCCGCCAAACTTTGACGAGCTTGTCAGCCACTGCGCCCAAGCAATTCCGGCGATGTGCTGCGGTCAGGCGCCGATCCGTTCAGCCTCGCCTCATCAAGATCGTTGAGAAAAATCATCGCTAGCCGGCGACGCTCCGCGAGCCGTTGCTGAAGGAATCGGAGGCTGCACCTGTGGCGATTGCCAGCGCGGATTCCAATGCCCCACGGCTCGTGATATGCTCACGACAATGCCGAAGGAACAAGACAGCGAATCTCCAGACACCGAATCTCCCTGCCCGCCGAGCTTTGAACAAGCCCTGGCGCAATTGGAAACCATCGTCCACGAGCTCGAAGAGGGCGAGATCGGGCTCGCCGATGCGCTCGACCGCTATGAGCTAGGAATCAAACTGCTCAAGCAGTGCTATGGCCTGCTGGAACGGGCCGAGCGACGGATCGAGCTGCTCAGTGGCGTCGATGCGGCGGGCAACCCCGTCACCCAGCCGTTTTCCGACGAATCGCTATCGCTGGAAGAAAAGGCGCAATCGCGCGGCCGCCGGCGGACCCGCGCGGGGGACAATCCCGATACCCCAAACAGCCTGCCGCCGCCCCAACTCCCCAAAGCTAGCATGGACGAAGGGGGAATTCTGTTTTAAAATAGCGAATCGCTTTCCCCACGGCGGGGATGGCCGGCGGCAGTTCGGCGCTCTAGCTCATTCGCAGTAATGGCACGAAGTCAGACCGATTCGTTTGAGCAGTTGGCCCAGGAGCTGCGCCCCCAAATCGAGACGGCGCTCGAAGGCTATACCCGTGCCGCACCGGGTTGCCCGGCTGCTCTGGCCGAGTCGATGCGATACAGCCTGCTGGCGCCGGGCAAGCGGCTGCGTCCGCTGCTGGTGTTAATGGCGGCCGAGGCTTGCGGTGGTAAGGTGGGCGACGCCATGCCGGCCGCCTGCGCCGTCGAGATGATTCATTGTTATTCGCTGATCCACGACGATCTGCCGGCCATGGACGACGACGACCTGCGACGCGGGCGTCCCACGAACCACAAGGTGTACGGCGAGGCGGTGGCCATTTTGGCGGGCGACGCGCTGCTGACACGGGCCTTCGAGATTTTGGCCCGCGACATTCAGCCGCCACAGGTAGCCGCGGCCTGCTGCGCCGCCCTGGGCCAGGCGGCCGGCGCGGCCGAGTTGGTAGGCGGCCAGGCCGACGATATTCTGGGAGAAGAAGGCCACGCGAAACAAAACGGCGCGGGACGGCCGCGGCCGGCATCGACCGAAGCCCTGTTGGCGGGCTTAGAGTCGATCCATCGCCGCAAGACCGGTTCGCTGTTTCTCGTCTCGTTGCGGCTGGGGGCCTTGACGGCGGGGGCCGACGGGCGACAAATGAAATTGCTCGACGAATACGGCGAACGTTTGGGACTGGCGTTCCAAATTGCCGATGACTTGCTCGACGTGCAAGGCAGCGAGGGCGCGGTGGGCAAACGCGTCGGAAAGGACGCCGATCGTGGTAAGCTGACGTTTCCGGGATTGTTAGGCGCCGAAGAGAGCCAGCGGCGGGCCGAACAGTTGGTGGCCGAGGCCTGCGACCTGGTCGATGCGCTGGGGCCATCGGCCGAGCCGTTGGCCGCGCTGGCGCGCTTCGTCGTCGCACGAGATCGCTGATGGACCAAATTCTTTCGAAAATCGACTCGCCCCGCGACCTGCAGGCACTCTCGACGGCCGAGCTGGAACAGCTCGCCGCCGAGATGCGCGAGGTGCTCTGCAACCTGGTCTCCAATCGCACGGCCCACTTCGCCTCGAACCTGGGCGTGGTCGAGCTCTGCCTGGCGCTGCACACCACGTTCGATTTCAGCCGCGACCGGCTGATCTGGGACACCGGCCATCAAATCTATCCGCACAAGCTCATCACGGGCCGCTATCACGAGTTCGGCTCGATCCGCATGAAGGGCGGGTTGATGGGCTATCCCAATCCGCACGAAAGCGACTACGACCTGTTCATGACCGGCCATGCCGGCTGCAGCGTCTCGACCGTGCTGGGCTTGAAAAGCGGCGACGACCTGCTGCCCGATCAGCAAGATCGGCATTCGGTGGCGGTGATCGGCGACGGCGCGCTGCCCTCGGGCATCGTCTTCGAGGCGATGAACAACGCCGGCGGCATGAAAAAGAAGATGCTGGTCATTCTCAACGACAACAAGATGTCGATCTGCCCCCGTGTGGGCGGAGTGGCCGAATATCTCGACCGGCTGCGGATGAATCCGCTCTACGCCGGCTTCAAACACGAGGTGGTCAAGGCCCTGAACAAAGTGCCGCTGCTGGGCGACCCGGTCGAGCGGCTGTTGTGGCAGGCCAAAGAATCGCTCAAGGCCGGGCTGCACGGCGGCATGCTGTTCGAGGAGCTCGGATGGCGCTACGTCGGCCCCATCGACGGCCACAACATCAGCCAGTTGCGCAAATATCTGAAGCTGGTCAAAGACGTCGACGGCCCGGTGCTGTTGCACGTGGTGACGGAGAAAGGCCACGGTTTTCAGCCCGCCGCCGAAGACCCGGTGTTCTTTCACACGCCGGTTCCCTTTCAGCGCGGCGAGAACGGCGCGGTGTCGTTCAAGAAAAGCTCTTCGCGCAGCTACACCAACGTGGCCAGCGAGGCGATTCACGAGCAGCTCACGCACAACCCGCGCGTGACGGTGATGACCGCCGCCATGTGCCAGGGCAACAACCTGGAGCGCGTCCGCGAGAGTTTTCCCGGGCGGTTCTTCGACACCGGCATTTGCGAATCGCACGCCGTGGCGTTCGCAGCCGGCCAGGCCAAGGCCGGGCTGAGGCCGATCGTTGATATTTACAGCACCTTCCTGCAACGCAGCTACGACCAGATTTTTCAGGAAGTCGCCCTGCAAAAACTGCCGGTGACGTTCCTGCTCGACCGGGCGGGGCTGACCGGTCCCGACGGGCCGACGCACCACGGCATGTTCGACATCGGCTACATGCGGGTTTTTCCAAACCTGGTGGTGATGGCGCCGGGCGGCGAATACGATCTGCCGGCGATGCTCGACTTTGCCCTGGGCCACGACGCCCCGGTTTCGATCCGCTATCCCAAGGCCGCGGCCGAAAAGATCGACCGCCCGCTCACGCCCATCGAGCTGGGCCGGGCCGAAGTGCTCGACTGGGGACACGACGGCATCTTCATCGCCTTCGGAACGCTGCTGACCAACTGCGTGAAGGCCGCCCAGGCCCTGCGCAACGAGGGGCTGGACGTGGGCGTCGTAAATGCGCGGTTCGCCAAGCCGCTCGACACCGAAACGATCTTGCGGGCGATTGAGTCGTGCTCGTTCGTGCTCACGGTCGAAGAAGGGGCGTTGATGGGCGGCTTTGGCGCGGCGGTGCTCGAGGCCGCTTCGGACGCGGGCATTTCGGCCGCGCACGTGCGGCGTCTGGGCATTCCCGATCAGTTTATCGAGCATGGCGAGCGCGGCGAACTTTTGGCCGACTTGGGCCTCGACGTGCCTGGGCTGGTGCGGGCCGCCCGCGACATGGCCACCCGCGTCGCGGCCTTCGACGGCCGCCGACAAGTGAGCTAAGCGGCTGGCATGCACTTGTCAAACTTTTCGTCGTGGTGGGTTAGGATTAAAATCTGTAATAGGCTCGGCGACAGTCAGTATCTCGCAGCGGTTTTCCGATGACGAACAATACCGGTACTGCAATCCTGAACCGGCTAATTCAGCCAAATGGCGGCGACCTGCTTCCCGAGGCGGCTCGTTCGATATTGACGCTGGAGTTCTCGGAATTCGACCACGCGCGTATGGCCGAACTGTCTGTGAAGGCCCAAGCGGGCGCACTCTCGGCGGATGAACGCGAGGAGCTTGGCGAGTACCTTCGTGCCGGCGACATGCTCGCGATTTTGAAGCTGAAGGCCCGTCGATCGCTCGAGCGCGTGCCAACCGCGTAGGTCAATGCGACGCTCGCTCGATCAGTTCGTTCGCGAGCGGGCCGGCAACGTCTGCGAATATTGCAAGCTACCTCAGTCGATTTACGGCTTCCGATTTCCGCTCGATCATATCATCGCTGAGCAGCACGGCGGCAAGACAATTTCGAGCAATCTCTGCCTCGCGTGTCCTAGATGCAACGCAAGCAAGGGGCGGAACATCGCGGGGATCGATCCAATTTCGGGCCGCATGGTGCGACTCTTTAACCCGCGCCGGCATAAATGGGCCGCACATTTCCGATGGGACGGCGCTTATTTGCAAGGAAAGTCCGGAATCGGTCGAACGACGATCCTCGTTTTGGCAATGAATCATCCAATCGCCCTAGAACTAAGGAGAGCGCTGATAGATTCCGGATGGACACCACAGATCGTTCGACCGCACAAGTAAGGCGGGCATTCTTTCCTTGATAAGAAAATTGCCTATGATAGTTGGCAGCCCGCTTCGGTTTGGGTTCCGGCGTGCGGCGGGCGTCAGGGAGCGCCTGCATGCAGCCTCATGTTGGGAAAGAATTCTTCGAGGACCGCGGCGAGCCGCGAGCGGCGAATGCGCAGCCGTCGATTGCAAAGCGGTACGGCGGAGCCGTTCTGATCATTGCCGTAGCGACGCTGCTCGGGTGGTGGTTCGAGCCGCTGCTCACGGGCAGCGGATTCATGATCTATTTCGCGGCGGTGGTCATCGCCTCCTGGCTGGGCGGCCTGGGCCCGTCGCTGCTGGCCCTGACATCCAGCTTGTTGATCTCGATCTGGCTCTTTGAACCGGCCCCCGGCAGCGTACCCGATCCGCCTCTAAAGATCATCGCTGGGTTGGGAGTCTATTTCTTCGTCGGAGTAACGACCGCGCTCTTGAGCGAGTCGATGCGGTCAGCGCGGCGGCGGGCCGAGGCACTGGCCGTCGAGGCCCTGCGGCAGCGCGAACAAATGCGCACCACGCTGGCCTGCATCGGCGACGCCGTGATCGTCACCGATTGCCAAGGCCGCCTGACCATGATGAACCCGATCGCCGAGTCGCTCACCGGCTGGCAAACCGCCGACGCGGTGGGAAAACCGCTCGACGCCATTTTCCGAATCAGCAACGAGCAGACGGGCGCGACGGTCGAAAACCCCGTCGAGCGGGTGCTGCGCGAAGGCACGATCGTGGGCCTGGCGAATCACACGGTGCTGCACGCCAAAGACGGCGGGCAACGGCCGATCGACGACAGTGCGGCGCCGGTGCGCGATGCCCAGGGAAGCATGTTGGGCGTCGTTTTAATTTTTCGAGATGTGAGCGAGCGCCGGCGCGTCGAGCAGGCCCTGCGCGACGCCGACCGGCGCAAGGACGAATTCCTAGCGGTGTTATCGCACGAGCTGCGCAACCCGTTGGCGCCGATCCGCATGGCAACTGAAGTTTTGCGGCTGCCGGCCGTCGATGCCGCCCAGGCCGCCTGGGCGCACGAAGTGATCGATCGCCAAGTCCAACACCTGGTGCGGCTGGTCGACGACCTGCTCGACGTCTCGCGGATCATGCGCGGCAAGATCGAAATGCGCAAGGAGCCGACCGATATCCGGACAATTCTCTCCCGCGCCACCGAAATCGCCCAGCCGCTCATCGACGAAAAACAGCATCAACTGACCGTCGAGGCGCCACCCGAGAAGATCATGGCCCACGTCGATCCGGTCCGCCTGGTGCAGGTGGTCGGCAACTTGTTGACCAACGCCGCCAAGTACACCCAGCCGCAAGGCCGCATTTGGCTTAGCAGCGAGCGCGCCGATCACGAAGCGATCATCTGTGTCCGCGACACGGGCATGGGGATTCCCGCCGAATTGATGCCGCAAGTCTTTGAGCTGTTCATCCAGGGAGCGCCGTCGGCCAACGGATCGCAAGGCGGCTTGGGCATTGGTTTGACTCTGGTGAAGAAACTAGTCGAATTGAACGACGGTCGCGTCGAGGTGGCCAGCGACGGGCCGGGCACGGGCACCGAATTCGTCATTCGGCTGCCTATCGCGGAAAGCACGGTGGCCGAACCGCAGAGCGATGGCCCGTCGCCGGTGGCGTTGCAAAGTCGCAGGGTGCTCGTGGTCGACGACAATGCCGATGCCGCTGAAGCTCTGGCAATGCTGCTGCGATTGAAAGGGCACGACGTCGAGTGCTGCCAAGACGGGCCGTCGGCGCTCGATGCCGTCAAAATACGTCGGCCCGAGTTTGTGTTCTTGGACCTCGGCATGCCCGGCATGGACGGGCTGGAAGTGGCCCGGCGGCTGCGCAGCGAGCCGGAGGGTTCCGCGATCGTCATCGTGGCGGTCACCGGCTGGGGTCAAGAGGCCGATCGCCGCCGGACCGCGGACGCCGGATTCGATCACCATCTGGTCAAACCCGTCAGCGCCGCCGACGTGCATCGCCTGTTGGCGTGTGAGGCGGAGGCTAGCCGCGCGGCGGAGGCGCGATGAGACTGCGCAAAAACCTGCAGTCTTCACGGCGCCGTTTTCCCACCAAGATGCCGCCGGCTTGCCCGGCCGGAGTCTCATGTTGGCCGTCTAAATCGATGGCACTCCCTAGCCCGGATTATTCATCAGCCCACACTAACCCGAAGCGTAAGCGAGGACGAGAACCCGATTTACCTCGCTTACGCTTCGGGTTGGTGTATGACCGCCCTGGGATGCAAATCACGGAACTGATGAATAATCCGGGCTAGCCCGTTCTCCGCGTTCTGCGCCGGCTGCCCGCACGCCGAAGGCGTGCG
>DATFDL010000674.1:0-8112 GCA_035252155.1 Pirellulales bacterium
GCTGCCCCAATGGGAGAGACTGAAACGCGCGTGCAAATCAAAGCCAATTTCGAACACCTTAGCCGTCGGAGTCTTCAGCGGAAAAAGCGCGAAAGCGTCGCGAAAGTGTGCCTCGACATCGGCACTTGAGATCCGGCCCTCGGGTTCCCACGTGCGCAAGCAGCTCAGCAGCTCTCCAGCCACCTGCCACAGCAGCAACGTTTCCACCGGCGGTTGAAACAGCCGGGCCATCAGCGCTTGGGCTTTCGCCTGTTTGGACGGCTCGCTATTGTCCAGGCCATAGACGAAAATGTTCGTGTCAACGGCGTTCATGCAATTCGTCTCGTGTAAATCGTTTTCCCCCGCCATGAATCGGGCGCTCGCGAAGTCGAGACTTGAGCGATTCCCAAGCAGCGGTTGCTCTTTCGTGCGACCACTGTTCGATCAACTCAATCGTCAATTTCACTCGTGTCTGGTCCGCCAGCGGCAGAGGTTGGTCCGGCTTGAGCATGCCATCGACGAATGTTGCAGTGACTTGCGTTGTCATAGCGTTCACCTTTCGGAACGAGTTGTTCTCCTTGATCCTGGCGTCACCCCGACGTGTCGACATATTCCACCCGCGGCCGAAAATCGAGCGTAAAAAGAGTTTCGCCGTGCGCGTTCGGCCGGCTGAAAATGATGCGAGACGTTGCGGCTTCTTGGTGCGGCCCTCGCCGGGTCTTGGCTACTTCCCCCGCGGTCATCGCCCATCGCCCAAGCGCATTGACCAGGGCGTTAATGGACACGTCGGCGCCTTCGGCGAGCTTCGCCAGTCCGGCGTGAACATCGGGATCGAAACGCACGTCCATGCGGATCTTCTTGGTTGCCTTCTTCGCCATGGTCTATCCTCCAGAATACCGTGTGATACCGTTATCTTAACGGTTATAATAACGGCGTCAAGGCCCGGCGGTCTCGCCCCACGCCGCCTGAGGAAACGGCAAAAGATGAGGGGCAAAAAATGGAACAGCGGTGGCTGGGGCCGAAGCTGGCCGCCGTCGATGTTGTTGTCGGACCACGCCCTGTCGGTCAGCGATGCCCCGGCGGCACCGCTTCCACGAAATCCCTCCCACCGCTTGACGGCCAAGCTCCACCTTCTAAGCTGGCGTTCGTTTGCGCCGTGTGAAGGAGACGTTGATGGTGCGTGCATGCGTGCTTGCCGCTTGGGTCATCGCCGGCACTGTGTTGTGTGCCAAATCGGCGGCCGGCGCCGATCACCAGCCTGACCCAGAATCCCCATCGCGTTGGCTGCCGCTCTACAACCGCACGGCCGCGGAATATGAACTATTCCGCGATCCGGCACACCGCGAGAAGCTGGAACTGAAGGCCGAGCCGATCTACAAATGGACAGCCAACAGCGCCGACGGCGCCAACGGCGCGGTCTATGTCTGGACGCATCGTGGCTGCGCCGAGGCGGTGGGCTGCTTTTGGCTTTGGCCGCGGCAAAACGGCGCTGAGGCCCACAACACCCCTTTGAGGCTCGCGCATGAGCTGCATTCGTTATCGCCGGTGGTGCTCAAGCCGCTGCGCGAAGGCGCCACGCAATGGACGCCGAAAGCCGCTTTGCCGCGGGCCGTACTGGACGGCGCGCCCGTGCCCGCGAAAAGCGCGGCCCGGCGGTTGACGCAGATGCGCTCGATCGGACAAGACTTCTCGGCGCATAGCCTGGCCACCGATGGTGAACGGCGGGAGCTGCGGCTGTTGACCACGCCTCTCTACCGATACCAGAGCGCCGATCCCGAAGTCGAGGATGGCGCGCTCTTCGCGTTTGTCTGCACGGTCGGCACCGACCCTGAGGCGTTTCTGGTGCTGGAAGCCCGGCGAACCAGCGACGGCCCGCGCTGGCATTACGCGCTGGCTCGCTTTTCGCACCTCGGCCTGTATGTGCAACACCGAGGCCGCGAAGTCTGGCGGTCGGTCCGCGGCCCCGACGATGATTTCGACCACAGCGCCGATCACACCTATCGCTGCTTTAGTGCGCCGCTCGTCGAAGCGCCGTAGAGATTATGCTCCGCGCGATGCGGCCGTAGGCGGCGCGAGATCGACAAGTTTCACGACAAGTTGCTTCCCGAGCGCCGCGGCGTAACGTTGCAGGGTTGCCATCGTTGGGTTGCCGTGAACGCCCGTTTCGAGCTTGCTGACCGCGCCGCGGTCCATCCCTGTCCGCTCCGCAATATCGGCCAGACTTAATCCCGCCTCTTCGCGGGCGCGCCGCAGTGCAGCAACCGTTTGTACAAGTTCGATGTAGTCGCCCAGCGGCATGGGGTCGGTATATTCACCGCTGGCGACTAGCTCTGATAATCCTGGCTTGTCGCGTTGAGCGCGCTCGCGAATGGACTTGATCGCCGCGCGCTCGTCGGCAGTGGGGCTGTATCTCCGTTGGTTTGCACGATTGAGTGTCATTGCCGCAATTCCCACTGTTGTTGAAATATAGTAAATCGACTCACGCAAAACCATCCCACCGAAAAATTCGGCTCTTCCGCACAATATGTGGATGGTTGCTTCGCCGCCAAAGTAGTAGAGACGTGCGTTTTCTTAAGGCATGGCCGGGCAAATAAAGGATGTACGATTTGGAATCGGATTTGGCAGTGGTATAGTGGCATTTGTCTGGTGAAACAGAGTCAGGCTCTGCTGGCGAGCAACCTGACAAGGGATAACCAGGTCCGGGCGGGTAAATGACTCGCCTAGCCCTGGCCCGCTGCGGTGGGCCAGGGTGTTTTTGCCACTGCCAATCGCCGATTTATTTGCCCGGCCATGCCTTAGAAAACGCAACGTCGCTTGCCTCACCGGCGCCGAACTACCCAAAGATTCTGCGGAAGAGCCAAAAATTCTCGCCCGGGATGCTTGACATCCTAGACAGATTGTCTTAAACTCCGCCTAATCGTGGTGCGGGCCACGAGCACGCCGTAAAGAACGGTGGTTACCGAGGTGGGCTTTCATCTCAGAGCAAGGCGGGGTGATTCATGACACGCCCCATTTTTTATGCGGTGGCAATCATCGCGATCGCTGGCGCCTTGGGCCGCGCCCAAAAGAGCGCAGCCGAGCAGCCGCGGCGGATGAGCTCGCAAGAGCTGGCCGAGTGGATCGACGCCCGCTTCGCCGAGGAATACCGGCGGGCCGGCATCGAGCCCGCCACGCAAATCGACGACGCGACGTTCCTCCGCCGGCTCTATCTTGATCTGCAAGGCCGTATTCCCACGGTCGCCCAGGTGCGCGACTTCTTGGCCGATCAGGATTCGCTCAAGCGGCAGAACTACGTCGATCGGCTGGTAGGCGACGACAGCCGGCCCGATCGGTATGCGCAACGCTCAGCCGATCATTTGGCCCGCGTTTGGCGCAGAATGATGGTGCCGGCCAGCGCTCCGGGGGCCTTCATGGCCACGCAGCTCGATCCGTGGCTCTCTCGTCAATTTGCCGCAAACACGGCTTACGATCAATTTGCCCGCAAATTACTGTTGGCCACGCCGCAGCCACCGATGCAGCAAGTGGTGCAAGTGGCGCCGCAGAACAATGATCCCGACGCGGCCGCCGCGTTGTTTCAACAGGCGGTTGGACCCATGCCCGAGAATCTCGCGGCTGCTTACGTGCGCGTATTTCTCGGCGTGCGGCTCAACTGTGCCCAGTGCCACGATCATCCCTTTACCGATTGGAAGCGGGACGATTTTTGGGGTGTGGCGGCGCTGCTGTCGGGCGATGGGACGAAACCCGCCGAGCCACAGCCAGCGCCCACCATCAAGCCCGACGCCAACGAAGAGGTCACCTATCCGGCCAAGCTGCTTTGGTCCGACACGCCGCTCGAAAAGGTACCTGCTGGAAAATCGCCTCGTGAACTGCTGGCCGATTGGATGGCGTCGCCCGACAACCCCAACTTCGCCGCCACCGCGGTCAACCGCACGTGGCAATATCTCTGCGGGCGCGGGCTGGCCGGTTCGGTCGACGATCTCGACCGCGTTTCGCCTCCCGAGCGGCGCATGCTCGACGACCTGGCGAAGCTGTTTGTCGAGTCGAAGTTCGACGTTCGCTGGCTGCTGACGGGCATCTGCAAGAGCCGCACGTACCAGCAGTCGTACTCCGCCGAGGCCGAAGGCGAAGACGAAGGTTTCACGCACCGCCCGCTGAAGACGCTGCTGCCCGAGCAGGTGTTCGATTCGCTGGAGCAGGCCCTGAGCTTGCCGGTCGCGAAGGCCGACAATGGCCCGCGGTTCAACGGCGAGCGCGACCAGTTTGTGGCCCGCATGAACGAGGCCGCGCCCGAGACGCCCGTCGACTATAAAGGTGGTATTCCGCAGGCCCTGATGCTGATGAACGGCAAGCTGACCGCCGACGCCACCAGTCTGGACACAAGCCGCACGCTCCGAGCGGTGGTCGAAGCTCCGTTCCTCAAGCCGGAAGAAAAAATCGAGACCTTATATCTGGCCGCCCTGACGCGCAAGCCGAGGCCCGCCGAGCTGGAGTTCTTGCTCGACCATGTGCGTCAGTCGGGCGATCAAGAAAAGCAAGCGTTCGCCGAAATCATGTGGGGATTGTTGAACAGCCCGGAGTTTGTCCTGAGCCGATGACCGCCGCCACCAACCCGAAGCGTAAGCGAGGATGGTGACCGTGAACTGCCTCGCTGACGCTTCGGGTTGGTGTGGGAATCGCCTATAGATAATTGACCGCCCTTACCGGAGACCTATCCATGTCCGCGCGACCCCAAACCTGGTTTCCCGTTTGCAGTCCTGTCGGCGACGCCTCGCCGGGCCGGTTTGCCGCGCCGCTCTCGCGACGCGAGTTGCTGGGGTTGAGCCTGGCCAGTGTGCTGGGCGTTTCGTACAGCGGCTGGTTGCCACGGCTGGCCGCCGCGGCCGGCCCCGACGCCGCCAAGCGCGGCAAATCGTGCATCTTGCTCTGGATGAACGGCGGACCCAGCCAGACCGACACCTTCGACCTTAAGCCGGGCCACGCCAATGGCGGCCCGTTCAAAGAGATCGCCACCGCGGCTGCGGGCGTTCGCATCAGCGAGCACCTGCCCGGTCTGGCCAAACAGATGAACGACCTGGCGATTATCCGCAGCCTTTCGACCAAAGAGGGCGAGCACGGCCTCGCCACGCGGCTGATGCTCACCGGCTACGCGCCGCAACAAGCCGCCGTGCGTTATCCATCGCTGGGTTCGCTGCTCTCGAAGGAGTTGGGCAGCGAAGAGAGCGATCTGCCGAACTTTGTCAGCCTCTCGCCGTTCCGCATGGCCGACGCAGGCTTTTTGGGGCCGAACTACTCGCCGCTGACGGTCTCGGGCGCCAGCGACGACCCCAACACGCGGGCAAATCTCGCACTGGAAGACTTGGCGCCGCCGCGCGACCGCGGCGACAGAACTCAGCGCAATCAGTTCGACATCTTGCGGTTCATGCAGAAGGAGTTCGAGGGCGGCGATGCCGGCGACGCCGCCAAGGCGCACCGCGCCAGTTACGCCAAGGCTATGCGGATGGTCGAAACCCAGGCCCGCAAGGCGTTTGAGCTGAACGAAGAAAAGCCTGAACTGCGCGATGCCTACGGCCGCAACCGCTTTGGCCAGGGCTGCCTGTTGGCGCGGCGGCTCGTCGAGCGGGGCGTGGCATTCGTCGAAGTCACGCTGTCCGGGGCGCCGGGCAACGTGGCCGGCTGGGACACGCACGCCAACAACTTCGAGCAAGTCAAAGCGCTCTCGGAAGTGCTCGACCCGGCGTGGTCGACATTGATGGAAGATCTGCGCACGCGCGGGCTGCTCGATTCGACGCTGGTCGTTTGGATGGGCGAGTTCGGCCGCACGCCCAAGATCAATCCCAACACGGGGCGCGATCACTTTCCGTTGGCCTGGAGCGTGGTGCTGGGCGGCGCAAAGGTCAAAGGCGGGCAGACGATTGGGAAGACCAGTAAAGACGCGCAAGAGGTGGCCGATCGGCCCGTGCAGGTGGCTGACCTGTACGCGACGATTTGCGCCGTGCTGGGCATCGACTACAAAAAAGAAAACGTCTCGCCCGAAGGCCGGCCGATTCCCATTGTCGATCGCGGCGGCGAGCCGATTGCGGAACTTATTGGCTGAACAAACCGTCAGAATGGAGACGTAGAGACGTAGGGTGGGACGAGCTTGCGAGTCCCACCTTCCGAGCTCATTGGATAAGAAACTCGTCCAAAAGAGTGCGCAATGCGGAACTGAGAAACACCAGGCTTGAGGAACCACGAATCACACGAATGACACGAATATTTTTCTTATTCGTGTCATTCGTGTGATTCGTGGTTGTAACAATAAACGATGAAGTAAGCTGAGTGAGCACCACATTCGTTTTACTCTTGATCGCAACGTTTGCCGCCGAGGGCGCTGCGCGCTCGACGACCGCGACGAGCGCGCGCTCGACGCCTGAGCAAGCGCGGCCGGCTCAGCCGTCGCGCGAGTCGGACCGGCGCGACGTGCTGCTGTTGCTCGACGGCGGCCCGCTGCACCTGCGGTTGAATGTGGCGTTGGGCGGCGTTTCGCTGGCCGAGGCCCGACGGCAGTATGTCAATCGGCTGCTGGCCGCGCTCGACGCCGACCACGACGGCAAGCTCACGCGCGAAGAAGCCGCCCGTTCGCCGCTCTTGCGCACCAAGAACCGGCCGGGCGCGGCCAAGTTCCTGCAGGGCCTGGGCGGACCCGCGCTCGTCTCGCCGCGCGATGTGGCGCGCATGGTGGAACGGGTGGGTGGCGAGCCAGTAGCCTACCGTCAAGACCTCAGCTCCTCGCAAAACGATCTGGAGGTGTTTAAGCTGCTCGATACCGACGCCTCGCACGTGCTCGACCGCGGCGAGCTAGAGGCGGCAAGCGAGTTGATTCTCTCCAAAGACGAAGACGGCGACGAGTGTGTCAGTTTTTCGGAATTCTTTCCGCCGCCGCCCGCACTCGATCCGATGCTGGTGCTGCTTGGCATGGCGCAACGTACGCCCGCACCGACCGCCACGGTGGCCGACATCGTGCGCGACGCCCAAGAGCCGCTGCTCGCGCGACGACTGCTGATGAAGTACGATCGCAATCGCGACCTGAAGCTCGACGCCGCCGAATTGCAATGGCCGACGGAGCGCATTGACGCGCTCGATTCCAATGGCGATGGGCGGCTCGACGCCGGCGAGTTGGCACGGCTCGGCCAGGCCGTGCCCGACGTCGAGCTTTCGGTCGATTTGCAGCGCGCCGAAGCCGAGGGCGGCGTGATCGCCATCGACGGCACCAGCGGCCGGCGAATCGACGACGCCGAGCGAGCTGATTACGCCAAGGTGGCATTCGCCGGCTCGGTGCTGACGTTTTCGCACCGCAATCTCGACCCGATCGCGGCGGCGATCGACTCGGCCATGCGGCAGTTCAACCAACTCGACGCGGACGCCAACGGCTATCTCGACCGTGATGAGACCGCCCAGCGAATTCGCTTCGAGCGGGGCTTGTTTGAGCTGATGGACGCCGACGGCGACGACAAAGTCTTTGCCGACGAGATGAAAGACTACATTCGGGCCCGCGGCGAGCCGGCGGCGGCCACCTGCCGCGTGAATGTCTATGACACGGGCTACGGTTTTTTCATGGCGATCGACGCCAACGCCGACGGCCGCGTATCGGTGCGCGAGCTGCGCCGCGCGGCGACGGCCCTGGCAGGGCTCGACCGCGACGGGCGGCCGGGTATCGGCGAAAAAGAACCCGTCCGGCATTTTCATATTGAGTTTGTCCGCGGAAGCTACCAATTGTTTGGCCCTAGCGAGCAGCTCGCCGCGCAGACGCCTGCGTTTCAGCAGCGCCGCGCGACCGGTCCCATTTGGTTTCAGCGGATGGACCGCAATAACGACGGCGATCTGACCTGGAATGAGTTTTTAGGCCCGCGCGAAGTCTTTCACGAGCTCGACGGAGACATTGACGGGCTGATCGATCCGAATGAAGCGAGCAAAGCGAAATGAGGGGTCAGGGGTCCATGAGGGTTCAGGGTTCAGGGTTCAGGGTTCAGCATTTTTGTGGACGTCGCGCGTCCGCGCCAAACCGAAACGCCCGAACGAAAATTCTGAACCCTGAACCCTGAACCCTTTTGCGAACCCTGAACCCTTTTAGGCCCCCGACCCCTGACCCCCGAC
>DATFDL010000675.1:0-4219 GCA_035252155.1 Pirellulales bacterium
GTCAGGCTCTGCTGGCGAGCAACCTGACAAGGGATAGCCAGGTCCGGGCGGGTAAATGACTCGCTTGGCCCTGGCCCGTTATAGCGGGCCAGGGTTCTTTACCCGTCAGTCAGCACCTCATTTATTTGCCCGGCCGTCCCTCAGAAAACGCACAGTCGCGCTGCGACGCAGGGCGAAAGCTACCCACAGATTCCGCGGAAGAGCCATGTTTGTATTCCTTACGCTGCATCCAGATCACATCCTGGGGCGTGCCCGCGCGGAAGGGCCGGGCATGATCGGCGATTTGGAGCACGAAGTCAGACCCGGCGGACGATTCTTCGGTCTTCCCTACGACATGCTGCGCTCAGCCGGTGACGGTAAGCACGACTTGGAATCGCTCAGAGTCATGCTGATCGACGATACATTCCTGAATGGCCCAGCCTGCGCCTTCTGCAAACATCTGGTAGACGTGGTGGATGGGACATGCGCCGCGTTCCCCTACGGCATCCCCGACGAGATATGGAGCGCTAAAAACGACCATCGTGCTCCGTTTGAAGGCGACCACGGGATTCAATTCGAGTCGCTTGACGATTCGTCCGACGGCGGCTAGCCGGTTTCGCCTTTCGCTTTTTCTCGGATGGCATCGGCAATCTCTTTGGCAGTTGCGCCCGGCTTCAATTCGAGTCGTTCTAGTCGCTTGTTTCGGCGAACCACGGTCGGGGCCACGTTGATCAGCCAATGCAACAGCGCTTCATTGAACGCCGCGTCGCCGTCGAATTCCTCTCTAAGGGGCGGTTGCCGCAGGTCGGGATAGCTATGCCGAGCGTCGGCTGCCTTGCGAAGCTCGGCTGTCGGCGGTCGGGGCCGCGGCGTATCCTCCTCCTCCGCGCCCAAGCCCATGAGGATGTAGCCTGCGCCTTGCTGAACGAATCCTAAATCCTCCGTTATCTCAAAGCTCGTTTCGCTGGTGGATTTGCCGGTCAGGTTGGGAAGGGGCCAAGTTACTTTCCCTGTAATGTCCTCTGGGCCTTCCCATCGCTTTGGCCGTGGCGCGTTGAGATTGCCGAGCGGCTCCTTGGCTTCCGGGGCTTGGTCGTCAGGTTGTTCGGCTGGCACTGCCATTGCAAACGTCAGCATATGGGTGACCAGGCGAGAGATCCACACTTTGCTCTCCGATTCGCCAATGGTTTGCCAATGGTAAAAGCGGTTGCGCTCGATCCGCGCGACGCACGGTTTAAGACAATCTGTCTGAATTGGCATTTTTCGCTCGCACGCTCTTTTTGCCGAGCCGACGTGTCGCAAGCCTTTTGAGGCTAGATACTTGCGACGTTTCATCCACCACGGCACGCGGCCGTGAAAACCGATAAAGCCACTTCCGGTGTACAAAACGGAGAGAGGGCTGAAGCAGGGGTCGGAGGTCAGGGGTCGGGATTCAGGGTCGGCGAGAGGGCAGGAAAAAGTGGCTAAAACCCGCGGAAAACCGACCAAGCCACTTACGGTGTACAAAGAAGGGGATAGGGACGATTTGCGAAACCAACATTTGCGCCACGAGCCGCGCGTCGTGCGCGGCCTTGCCGACGATGCCGTGAGCGGCGGCAAGCCGCTTCCATTCGGCGAATACCGCCGCCGTCTCTGCCAACAGTTCGCAGCGTCGCTCCAGATGGGAGAGGCGTCGCTCTGTCATCGCGGCGGACAGACCATAACCTCCTCGGGCAGTTGCTGGGCGAGTCATTACGTTCCAAAACTCGACCGCGTTTTGAATCGCAATGGCCGGCTGATATCGATGTCGCCGCAGCAGCTTGAGAGAATCCACGATTTCCGGGCGGTGAGGATCGGACGCGTCGAACATCCGCAAGAGGACGCCGGTATCGAGCAGGCAACGCATCAATCGTGATCTTCGTAGATATCGGCACGCGAAAAGTCGTCCGGCAACGTTGGCAGCTTCAACGCGAGGTGCTCTAGCTCGGCGTCCAACTCATCGATCGAAACATCGATGCTGCCGTTCGTTCCGGAGGCTGGCACGATCGAGCGAAGGTACTCGCCGGCCGAAACGCCTCGCGCCGCTGCTTGCGCGGCGAGCCGTTCGGCGGTCTCGTTGTCGACTTCGATGAGTGGCATTAAAGCACCTCTTTGGTCCCGCGGCTCCGAAAGTCATTTTATCTTGCGGATCGTAGGCGGCAAAGCCGCCAAATGCCGGAGCAAGATGCCGGCGAACTTCCGCAAAATCGGTGAAAAAGCCGCCGAAAACCGAGCAAGCCGCTTCGGATGTAACAAAACGGGGAGAGGGCTGAAGCAGGGGTCGGGGCACGAAATGGGGCTAGGGACTGGGGGCTCGGGGCTAGGGGACGAGTTGGGAAAAGTCAAAATGCAAAATGCAAAAGTAAAAATTAAAAATGAAGGAGCGGATCGAGCCGCTTGGCGGTAGGTCAATGGACCACGCCCCAAAATTGTGATTTTTTTGTCGTCAATTTTTCTGTCGGCGATGCTTGCGCTCAACGTTGTGGGGCCCGCCCAAGAGCTCGATCGCCGGCCGGGGTCCCCTGATCCTGGCCTCCGGCCCTTGGCCTCTCGTGGAAGACCCTCACCCGGCCTCTCCCAGGGGGAGAGGAGCGTGACCGCCCTCACCTAGCCTCTCCCAGAAGGAGAGGAATTGGTAGGTCGGCCCGCACCTGGCCTTTCTCGGAGGGAGAGGGGTCGTTCTTCGGTATGTTTTCAGCTTTTTTTCAGGAGTTGTTGCCATGAATGTCGTGTCGAATGTTGGGGAATCGTTGGATGGGAACCGCGAGGGAGCGCAAGGGGAGATCGCATGGCTCGCCGAGGGTGAGATTCCTAGGGCGGCCGTGACGCTGCTGTCGGGCGAGCCGGGCAGCGGAAAAAGTTTTGTGGCCTGCGCGCTGGCGGCAAGCGTCTCGCAGGTGCCCAATGCGCAGGTGCTCTTCGCCCATAGCGAGGCCGCCGACCGACTGCGCGCTCGGTTGGCGCGCGCCGGCGCCGACACCAGCCGCGTAACACCGGTCGCCCCGGACCTGGTAGGTGACAAATCGAAAATCCAAAATCAAAAATCGAAAATTGCGCAGCGGCTCGATGTACTCATCGCCTGGCTTACCGGGGCGACGAGCGCGACCCGCGCCCTCGCGCCTTCGCCCTCTCGCTCCCTCGATCCTTCTCGCCCCGTCGCCCCCTCGTCTTGTCGCCCCGTCGACCCGCCGCGGGCCGTGCACGGAATCGACTTGATCGTGATTGACGACCTCGAGAGCTGGTGCGGCCGGGCGCTGTCGGCGGCGGAGCTGGCCGAGGCCACGGCCCGTTTGGACGAGCTTGCCCGAACCAGCGGCGCGGCGGTGCTGGCCGTGGTGCGCTCGGCGACCACGACCGAAGGCAGGGTCGCCGCCCGATCGCTCGACCGCTTGATGCGGGCGGCCGACGTCGTGTGGACGGTCGCGGGCGACCGAGAGATGGCCGGCCATCGCTGGCTGGTGCCTTTGAAGAACAATCTGGCGTCGCAGCCGCGGGGCAAGACGTTTCAAATTGTCGAGGGGCGGGTGGAATGGCTGAACCAGGCCGTGCCCGACGACGCCCTAATGCCCGGCTCGCGGCGATCGGCCGAACGGACCGATCGCCAGACGGCGGGCATGTGGCTGGTCGAAGCGTTGGCCCTCAGCGACATTCCCTCGCGGCTGCTCTATGCCCAGGCTCGGCAGTGCGGTTTTTCGCGGAACACGATCTTGCGCGCCGCCCATAAGATGGGCATGCACTCGCACAAGAGCGCGTTCGACGGCTGCTGGAAGTACAGCCTGCGGGATGTTCCGCGCGAAGTCGTGGATACTTACCGGACTCATCCGAAGTGGTTCACGGATGGAAGGGGGCACTCGGAAGGGTTCAGGGTAGCGGACAGGGCACGGGACACAGGGGTTAGCGAAGGATTCGGCATTCAGGATTCGGGATTCAGCGTGCCGCAGGCAGTAGGTCAGGCTTTCCAGCCTGACGCTGCGGGGCTGCCGGACTCGGTTGCGGGGCGGTCTCCCGACCGCCTCGCTGGGTGCGACCGAAGGTCTGCCGAAACAGCGGACGCGGGAGACCTGCGGTCGGCGTCTCCGTCAAAAACCGCGGCAAATGTCGAAGAGTCCCAAGGGGCCCAAGACGTCGCAAAAACAAACCACGAACCGCCGGCCCCCAACCAAAGCCTCGAAGAAGCCCGACGGGCGCACGCGAGCGCGGGGCCCGGTAAAGGTAGCAAGTC
>DATFDL010000676.1:0-16490 GCA_035252155.1 Pirellulales bacterium
AGTCAATCGTCGATCGGGCCACTGAGCTCGTTCATGATCACTGGCTCAAGGTGGCTGCCTGGGGAGCGGCTCTGGCCTTTAGCAGCCTATGGGCGTTCTTCTGGGCCTGGCGTAGTTGGCGGAATCGCCAAGACATGGATGTAATTCATGTCTCTCAAAACACCATCGTCTCGCGCCCGACCGGCGACAAGGGTGCGGAGGAGCTATGGCTTATTCTCGACGTTCATTTCGAGGATCCGCTCGAACAAGTCATTTCGCATCCCATGCCCCGCCAGCTTATCCGCCGGGCCGCTAAGAGGACCACCGAGAACCAACCGTTTCTGGTCTTCTCAAACCGTGATCGGTGGTACATTCTGAATCTGATTCGTCTGGCCATTGCTGAGCCTTTCCGAGTCGGAACCGCGGCCAAGATGATACGCGACGCCAACGTGGCCGAAGTGGAATGTGTCTTCGCCCTCACCTATGAGCGATACAAGGGAATGCGGCAAGGGAAGATTCGCGTGATGCTCATCCCGCGGGCCGTGCTTGACGATCCGAAATCGCTCGACCGACCTTTAAGGCTCGAGGCGGAATCGCACCGCGACCGAATCACGACGCTCAAAGCCATGCAACGCGATTGGCTGAAAGCCAAGGAGTCGCAGTTTTGCATGAACGTGCGGCTCAACGTGCCGTTGTAAAAAAATCGGCTGCGCGAACCTTGCCGCGGCAGCCGTGTCCCAAGAACACCCGATTCGCAGCAATGCTTGGAAGCAATGTTAAATTCCGATCGGGGAGCTCAACGTCAATCGTTTTTTCCATGCTGGCGAAAGGAAACAGGCATGCGGCCTGACATGGCGAAAGTCATCGTCGAACGGCCCAGAGGCGGCATGCGCCTCAAAACTCCCAAAGGCTCTCGCAAACGTTTGCAACGGTTGCCCATCAACGACTGGCCAAAGTCCGAAGGAATCGGCCGTCCGTGGTCGGGGTCGGGGAAATGGCTGAATGAACACCTGGGTCCGTTGCGGCGATACTTGCAAAAGCAGGTGGGCCGCCCGTGGAACAAAGTCTTTGCCGAGATCAGCGAGCACATCCGCCTCGACTCAGCGGTGCAAAGTCACGTGCTCGATCACTTGGCGGATTTCGTCGAAATCCATGTGTGCCTGGTCGACGGACAGCCGGTTGCTACCGGGGGGCGCTGGCGCGGTCGCCCGCTCGCGCCACCGATGCTTTACGTTTGCCCGCGTACCGGCCTGCTGCGCGCGGCACGCCGCAAACGTCGCGTGCGGATGAAGAACCGCGTGACGGCAACGAAATGGCTACAATATCACCGCATTGCGGGCGTTTGGTACGAGGTTGCACTGCGGCCGATTCCGCGCGACCGAGCGCGCTGCTGGGACGCGGTTTTGAACAAGTGCGTCGCTCACTTGCGCGCCGGCGAAGCGACGTCGGCATACGGCTTTGCAGCATACGCGCTGTCGAAGCGTCCGCTCGCGGACCGCGAGTTGATGACGTTGCGGCGACGGCTCAGTTAAGGGACAGGGATTGCGTACTGTCGTGCTAGATCCAGTGAGCCACGCGCGCCGGCGGTCATTCTCACTCCTGAACCCTGAACCCTGAACCCTGAACCCTCCGCCGTGCGGGCACATCGTGCACCACGTCCCAGGCCAGGCCCAGCTTCTCCATCGCCAGGATGGTCCAATAGGTGACGTCGATCTCCCACCATTTGTGCCCGTGCCGGGCCATCCGCTGAAAGGCGTGGTGGTTGTTGTGCCAGCCCTCGCCATAGGCGAGCAGCCCCACCCACCACAGGTTGCGGCTGTCGTCGGTGGTCTCGTAGTTGCGGTATCCCCACATGTGGCTGGCCGAATTGACAAACCAAGTGACGTGCAGCACGCCCACCAACCGCACGAACATGCCCCAGGCCACGAACGACAGGCCGGTGTACGTGTCCCAGCCGAAGTAGCCCAATGCGAACAACAGCCCGCCCAAGGCAAAGTGCGACGGCAGAAACAACCGGTGCAGCCAATGAATGCCGGGGTCTTTATCCAAGTCGGGGGCGTAACGCCGGACCAGTTCGCGTTCGTATCGCGAGCCGTAGTGAGGCATGAACCACAGCATGTGGCTCCAAAAGCCGCCGTCGCGCGGGCTGTGCGGATCGCCCTCTTGATCGCTGAAGGCGTGGTGCTTGCGATGGTTGGCCACCCAGGTCAGGGCCGAACCTTCGCCCGATAGCCCGCCCAAGAACGCTAACAGCCACCGCACGGGCCGGTAGGTGGTAAAGCTGCCGTGCGTCAAGTGGCGATGGTAACCCAAGCAAACGCCGATGCCGCCCGTCAACCAGTGCAGCAATGCCATAATCGCCACGGCCTTCCAGGTGAAATAGAAGGGCGCGGCCAGCAGCCCCACGTGACAGACAACAATCCAAATGGTCACCGGCCAATCGAGGCCATTGGCCCAGGGCTGGTAGGTGACGGCGTCCCACGGCTCAGCCTTGGCCGGCCGTGGCTTCCGCCGGGCGGGATGCCGCAACGTCGCCGTGGAGCTCGAGGACTCTGCGCCGTGCTTACTTCGGCTCGGCTTTCGGCGCGCCTTGCCATTGGCCGACGCCCGATTTTGCTTTGACTTCGGTTCCGCTTCGTATATGCCCGAAGGAGTCGTCACGCGATCTCTCCCAATGTTCTTGTGTCGTAAAGCGCCGCCCATCGGCGGCGCTATGGGATTCTAAGAACAAGGGCGAAATCAAGTGTCATCGCGATGTCGGGCTCGTGTAAAAGCTCGGTAAAAGTTTCCTTGCGGGGAGTAAGAAAATGTGCCGTGGCGTGGACCGAGTTTCGAGGTCTGCCAGAGCCGCGCGCGGGAACTAAGCGCCAGGCCAAGGCGTCTCATTTGCGAAGAGGCTTTACCGCTTGGTACGTTGGAGGACAACAATGGCTGCTGGTAAACGACGGTCGCAACGCTTGTCGGCGATTGCCGCAGGCATCGGCCTCTACGTTTTCGCGTCCCCTCAGGCGCGTGCCTTGATCGAAGTGGGCACGGGCAATCAGCCGGTTGAAGACGCCGGATGGCCGGCTGGCGCACTCGAGGTCGCCAACCTCAAATCGCGCCTCGGCTGGTGGGTGGGGCCGCCCCTTGGCGGCGGAATGCACGTATTTCTCTACCGAGTGGAAAACACCGCCCAACTCAACGAGGCGCGTGTGCTATTTGCTGCCATTCAGACGACCAAGCTAGTCGTGGTCCTACACGACGGACCCCACGAAAGCTTTGCCTTGCGCGACCACGCCACGCCAAACGATGCACGGGGCGATCGCCGCCTCGGCGGTCTGCGGCGCGCTCAGCCGCAGGCTGAGGCGCGCGTCGATTTCACCTTTACGGTTTGGAATCCTGCAAGTTGGCACCGGCTGTACAATAGCCCGCGAGGCGTCTTTTTCGGCGATCGGCCGCAATTCCATCAGCCGGTCGATCCGCCGACGCTCGACATCTATGTGGGGCGCCCGCTCACGTCAGCCTCGACCAGGAGGGCAAAAGGCCGGGGGTCTGGGGCGGGATCGGCACGTGGGGCGGCAGTATGCAACTCGATGGCGACGGACGCTTTGAGTTCGACGGCGCCCCGCCCGGCAAATACCGCGTGCAGGCCAAGGGCCAAGCCAAGATCGTCACGCTCGCCGGCGGGCAGACGGTGGAAGTCGAATTTAAGTAGCGGCCAGCTTGGGAGTCCGAACGCCTAACGCCTTCGGCGCCGGGCGCCATTGGCGGCTGGCTTCAGTTCCAAGTCAGTCACCAACAAGAGGTCGATGACGTTCGCGGTGCTGTCCGGCTGATACACAACAATCGTTCGTCCGTTGGGCGCAGAGGCCATGAACTCGCGGCTCGGCACAGCAATATGCCGCCCATCAGCGAGATGAATCGCGAACGGCTGAAAGGGAGTGGCGTTGTAATAGTTTCGGATTTGTTCAATGGTCATCGTCGGATGTGGCTGAAAGACGGATCGATCGTCATAGGATGCTTATTTGTCCTGTGCCATTGCCATCTATCGTACCGACCTGAGCCGAGCAGGAAAGAGAGGCGGCGATTTTGGAATCGAGAGGATGGCTCGATAGCCATTCTGAGGGGTGGCGACCGCTCAAACCCTGAAAAATCTGTCTACCAGCAGCCACGCAATAGTGCGCGCTCGATTTTCCGCGGTCGGGGGGCGACGACTCGCCGCAAACTTGCTAGGCTATGGGTCTGGCAACGGCATTGAGCACCGGGGCAGGCCCGCCATGCTCGCCGCCTTTTTAGTGGGCGATCCTCCGCGCTCGCCACTTGCTCTCCGTCTGTACCAGCGAAGTCGGCCGTGGCGGACCGAACTTCGCCCTACCGCGTAAAGGATTCAGGTTTGCCGATGGCGTCGTGGACGACCAGCGTGGCTCGGGTACGAGGCGGGATCGTTGGTCTGTTTCTGCTGTTCGCCGGCCTCTACTTCGTGCAGGGAATGAACGAGACGGCCACCGGTCTCGTTACCCAGCCCGTTTATTCCATTCTGAAACAATGGCGAAGCAACCCCGGCCAGATGACCACGTTTGTGGCGCTGTTGGGCTTGCCGTGGTGTCTGAAGCCGCTCTACGGACTGCTTTCCGATTTTGTGCCGCTGGCCGGCTACCGCCGCAAAAGCTACCTACTGGCGATGGGGGCGGCAACCAGCGTTTGCTTCGGCGGCCTCTATTGGCTGATGCCGTTGCCCGACGGCTCGCGGGTGCTGTTGCTCATCGCGCTGCTGGTGCCGACGCTCGCGGTGACATTTGCCGACGTTGTGCTTGACGCGCTGATTATCGAAACCGGCCAGCCGCGCGGCATCACCGGCCGACTGCAGTCGGTGCGGTGGGGGGCCAGTTATGCCGCCACGATCATCACGGGCAAGCTCGGCGGCAAGCTCTGCCAAGATCATCACGAACGTTGGGCGTTTTTGATCTGTGGCGCCTTGGCGGCCGTCGCCTTTATTGTGTCGCTCGTCTGCGTCCGCGAGCCGCGGGTCGTGGCGGTCGACGATGATTTGCCCACGATTCGGGCCACGCTGGCCCAGGCTTTTCGCTCGCCGCCCCTTTGGTTCGTCGGCGGTTTTCTGTTTATCTGGCATTTCAATCCCTTCACCCAGTCGGTGCTCTACCTGCACATGACCGAACGGCTGCGAATGCCCGAGACGGTCTACGGCGATACCATTTCGCTCTTGGCCATCGGCTCGATCGTCGCCTGCGCCAGCTATGGCGTCTACTGCCGGATGATTCCGATGCGGTGGATGGTGCCGGTATCGATTATCAGCGGCATGATCAGCACCCTGGCCTATTGGTTTATGGCCGGCCACACCAGCGTGATGATCATCAGCCTGATCGTCGGCTTCACCTACATGACGGCGAATATGATCCAGTGCGACCTGGCCGCGCGAGCCTGCCCGTTGCACGCGGCGGGCACAGTCTTCGGTGTCTTCATGGCGCTGTGCAATGTGAGCACGCTGCTGTCGACCTGGATCGGCGGCTATTGCTACCAATGGTGCGTGACGTTGTTCGGCGGTTACGAAAGCGGCTTTCGGGCGGTGTTGGCCCTCGGCGCCTTGTTCATGTTGGCCTCATGGGCCGTCGCTCGGCGTATTCCGCACCACCTGATCGCCCAGTGAGCGCGTCGGATGAAGATTACCGAATTGTAATTTCAGCCAAGTCCGGTCGCCCCATAACCGCTTCAAACTCAGGCGAAGCCGGCCACAAGGGCCGAGACGAACCTGCGCATCGCCGCGGCCACCCGCTGGCCAGCGGGGCACAAGCCGCGCATAATACGGCATAGGTCGTTGTCGCTGGGATAAGATGAACTTCGGAGGTTTGCAATGCGATTGGCAATCGTGATGCTTTGTGCGTTGGGCCTGCCCGCGAGCTCCGCCTGGGCGCGCGGCCACATGCACGGGATGTCGCCGCGGGGAGGGGGCGGCTTTCGCGCCGTGGCCGCCTACGAGGCAGCACTGACCGCCTCAATCCGGCGCGAGCAAGCCGCCCAGGCCATGCGTACTGCCAAGACCAACGTGCAGCGCATGAAGTATGCCGCCAAGGCCCGCCAAGAGGGCAATATGCGTTTGGCGGCGATGTTCTATGAGCGCGTGGCGCTGACGAAGCCGCGTGACAAAAACCACGACGCCGCCAAAAAAGCCTTGGCCGAGATGGCCGATGAAGGGCGCCGGGAAATGAAAGCCGCCGACCAACTGCTCGAACAGGGCAAAATCACCGAGGCTTTTGAAAAGCTCGATGAGATGAAGTTGAACTATGAAAACGTGCCGCGGTTCAATCACGAGATCGCCGATCACGTCAACAAGCTGCACTCCAATCCTCGCTATAAGGCGGTGCTCAACGAGCCGCAGGCGGCCAAGCTGCTGGCCGAGGGCCGCAAGCATGAGCAAGACGACGAGGCCTGCTGCGCGTTTCTGAGCTACGAACAGGCGGCCGAGTTGTTGCCGGCCGCCAGCGCCAAGCAGGCCGCCGAGCGGTTGGCTTCGATGAAGAAAGACCCGGAAATCGTGGCCTCGGCCGAAGAGTGCCGTAGCATTCAAAAATGCCACCACACGTTTCACAAGGCCGAGCTGCTGAAGAAGTCGGTTCCAAACCGGGCCGAAGAGCTCTTTAAGGAGATCTTGGCCGAGGCCCCGCGCGACTCCGAAGTTTATCGCTGCGCCGCCGAAGAAGTCGCCAAGCTGCACACGCGCAAGCGGTCCTAGGCCGGCGTGGGCGAAATCCCGAGCGCGCCATCGTCGCCTTTCGCTCCGCGAAAGTGGCGATTCCGGTCGCCTATCGCCTCGGCCGTGCTCGGCCTGCCGTCGCCGTCGGCAGCGCGCGCCATGCGTTTCCAGTCCAGTATTGCCAGTGGCCATTTTGGCCGTAATACCACCAGCGGCCCCGATGCCAGCGATAGCGCCAATGATCGGCCGGTTTAGGCGGGGCGGCCAACTCTTGCAGTTCGTTTTTGACAGACTCGCGCAGCCCGGCCTGCCACCAGGCGTCCAGCGCGCCCGAAAGGGCCGTTGCCGCAGTGGCTTTTGGATCGCGGCGCAGATAGCGCGCCAAGTCGGCGATATGGCGGGCCTGAGCGTCGTCCAACCATCCGTCTTCCACGAGCATCTTGCACAGCGTCTGGATTTCGACGTCACTCAAATGGCGAATCACGTCGGTCCAGGTGAGCAGGCAATGCCCGATGAATGTGTCGCCATCGAGGAACGCGGAATAGTCGTGCCGGAAATCATCGCTGCTCAAGTGCGCCTGCCCGGCCATGCCAAACACGCGCGCCATCGCTCCCATGTCGTTCGCGCGAAGTAACTCGCCCACAATCAAGTGCCGCACGGGACCGCTGTCGGCGGCCGAAAGGTGCTTGATAAGCTCCTTTTCCAGGTGCCGCGACTTGGACGCCAGCGCCAGCATGGCCTCCCGCCAGGTCTCGTTGGGCCAGCTTCCCGGCATCATCAGCCAATCGGTGAGCCGAGCCCCAAAGCTGCCGCCCGCATATTTGACCGCCGGCAGGTCTATTACTCCGTTACCGTCCCACCAGAAGGCGCGCAAACGGTCGTCGGGGATATAGAATTCTTCTTCCGGAGCACCACACGCGGCCAGCACCATTCGGTCGAGCGGCTCAAAAAGACCGAGGTTCGACAGCCTCCGAATCAGACCGAAATAGCTGCGCTCGTTCGCATCATCTTTTCGCGTCAAAAAGGCCAGCGCTGTGTCGCAGTACAGATCCACCGCCCCCGCCAATGGGCCTTTCGACGAATCGCCCTGTGGGTAATCGGCGGCGGCCGATAGAATTTCAGTCTTCAGCCGGTCGAATTCGCCTTTCGTGCGGGTAAGCGTGACCGCGGTATCGTCGAACGACGATCGGTGTTCGACTAATTGGCCGGTAGCGGCATCAACCGATAGAGTTTGTTCGCGGAATTCCACAGTCAAAATGTCGTCTTTCCACGACAGCTTCGAGTCGTACTCGTGGGCCAGTGAGAGCATCGCGACGGGCGTATCGCCGAAGCGAAGGCGGCAGAGCCCGTGGCTTTTCGACCTTGTGCTGACAGCCATCCCGAACTCAAGCCTTCCCTGGCCGGTGAGCGTTGGCGGGCCATCGTGGAGAGTCAGGCTGAAGTTGCCGCGGGCGCGGCGCGGCATGGGGATGCCTTCGATTTTTCGCCGGGCTGCTGAGGAATAGAACGCGAGTCGTTCATCCGACATGACAAACGCCAGCATAAACGGCTTGCGCGGTTTCTCATCGTCCTCCGCGCGGATTGTGGCAATGAGGCCCTGCTTGGGTGCAACCACGGCTTCAAATAAACCACCGTCATTCTGCCGAATGGCGACTTCTTCATCGCTGTCGCCAAATCGGTTGAGCCAAAGTGCCAGCTTGACGAGTGCAGCCTCTTCGCGCGACAGCTCTTGTTTCAGCGGCGGGGCATTCGGGTACTCTGTCACGTTGATTGCCAGTTTTAATGGTCCCCCGGCTTCAGTTGGCTTGACCAGGCGCGCCGACGACTTAATAAAACGCCCCGACTCCCACAGCTTTTTCTTGACGATCGCCTCCAGGCGGGCGGTGCAGGTCATTCCTGGCTGCAAGCCGAGGTAGGCCAGCACTTCGTCGTGAGTGTTCTTTTGATGGCCCGCCACCGAGATCTCGCTGATGACAGCCGGCGAGCCCTCATCGGCAAAGGTAATGACCAGCGCGGCCAGCGCGTGCTCCCGGTCCGGCACGATCTCTACAGTGAGCTTCGAGTCAACAAGCCCATGATCGAGCAGCCAAGCGTCGACTTCGTCGCGATACCAACCAACGGCACCTTGATGCAGCGTGGCCGGTTCTCCTCTCTTCCAGAGGATGCGAGAAGTCTTCCAGGCGGCCAGTTCCGAGGGGGAGTCGTCGATGGTAAGGTCTCGCGCCAGGGCCACCGCATCAATGTTCTTTTCGCCGCGCACCACCACGTCGCCCGCACGATAAAGTTTTCCCTCGGCGATAGTCATTTGAATCGCATCGCCCGCGACATTGGTCGCGGATTCGATCGCGATATCCGCGAAGCCGGCGTAAAGATACGCCTCGCGAGCCTTGGCGGTGAGCAAATCGCAAAACTCAGCGACCGGGGTGGTCGGGTAGCGAGCGTTCGCCACGTCGAGATCGGCAAGCAGCCGCTGGCAAATATCCTCGGCCTTGAAACTTTCGGCGCCGTGAATCTCAATCCGCGGCGGATTGCCAAGCCGGGCGAGGCCCGTTTCCTGAGCGACACCGCGACACGGCACCGACAGGCAGAGCAGACTTACCGCCAAGCTGAATCGAACGGCCTTCATGACCTTTGACCTCGTGAGAGAGGATGGTCGCCGCGCGCTCAACATGACCCGCGCGTTTCCATCGGTTGGGCAAGCTAGCTCAAAATGCAATGCCGAGGCAACATCAATTTGCGATTGAATCGACTTCTGTGGCCTGAAGTGACGGGAAGTCTTCAAATGCCACGAGCGTGAGCAGTACCTTTCTTCAGCACCGGCGCAACTTCGCGGGCGAACAATTCAAGACTGCGACGCCAGCGGTCGCGGTCGTCCCAATCGTGGGCCGTCAGAATGAGAGTGCCGAAGGGACCGATCTCGTCACGCAACGCCAACAGCCGGCGCGTGACGTGCTCGGGGTCGCCGGCGATGATGACCTCGTCCATAAAGTAGTCGAGCGTGCAGTCGGCGTCGGCCTGAAGGTCGTCGCGCTTCCACATGGCGATTCCCTGGGGCGCCGTCGCCGCGGTCAGGTCGAGAATGTATTGAATGGACCTGCCTAGTGAATTGATTCTTGCCAGCCGCCGCGCTTCGTCGGTCGTGTCGGCGACAAAAACGTTGCGGGCCACCGCCCAGTCGGCGGCTAGCGCCCGGCGGCCGGCCGTGGCGGCGCCCTCAGCGTAGGTCTTCCACTGTTGCTTGAGCACGCCCGTGTGAACCATGTGGTGGCTGATGAAGCGGAACCCCCGCTCCGCCGCTTTCGCCAGCCCCGCCGAAGCCCGGCTGATGCTCGGCACATAGATCGGTGGGTGAGGCTGCTGCAGCGGTCGGTGTAAGTGCCCCACGCCGAACTGGTCGTGCACGTGGTCTTTTATTTTCACGTGCCAGAATTTGCCTCTCAGGTCGATCGGCACAAGGCCTTCCCACAGTTTGAGTATCATGTCGATCGACTCGGCCACGCGGGCGGCCGTTTCGCTCGGCTGCACGCCAAACACTTCCATGTCGGTCGGGATGGCGCCAGGACCGAAGCAGACATTCAGCCGGCCGTGCGACAAGTGATCGAGAAACGCCAGCCGCCCGGCCACATGGGCCGGATGGTGATATTGCAAGCAAACCGGGGCCGGCCCGACGCGAATACGCTCAGTCAGGCCGAGCACTTTGGCCAGAAAAATCTCGGGCATGACGATGTTCTCGACACTCGATGAATGGTGCTCGCCGACCCAAAAATCGTCGAAGCCGAGCGCCTCGCACTTCACCGCCAATTCCAGATCTTCGTCGATGCACCGCGCCAGCGGCTTGGCGCGATCGTGGATCGGCATCACGAACATCCCTAACCGCAACGCGGTCATGTGGCACCTTGTTCGACTTTCGCAGAGAAAAAACTTGAAGCCATCCTATTGATGGCGATAATAAGGAGGTTCGCGCCTGTTAAGTCGTAGCTTCGGAGCGCACGATGCACGTCCGCTGTCCTCATTGCCACCTGCCAGTGGAATTAGTCGATGACGTCGGCCTGGAGCAGATCGATTGCCCGTCATGCGGCAGCCATTTTAGCTTGCTCGGCGACGAAACCGCCAGCTACCACGGCAGCGAGGTAAAGACGATCGGCCATTTCGAACTGATCGAACGCCTGGGCACGGGGCAGTTCGGCAGCGTGTGGAGGGCGCGCGACAGCGAACTGGATCGCGTCGTGGCGGTCAAGATACCGCGGAAGGAACAACTCAGCCGCGACGATGTCGAGATGTTCCTGCGCGAAGCCCGCTCGGCGGCGCAACTGCACCATCCGAACATCGTCAATGTCCACGAGGTGGGCCGCGAGGGCGACACCGTCTTTATCGTCAGCGACCTCGTGCAGGGCGTGACGCTCGCCGATTGGCTTACCGGCACGCGTCTCTCGCCGCGTGAAGCCGCCAAGCTCTGTTCCACGGTTGCCGATGCGCTCGACCACGCTCACCGGGCCGGTGTGGTTCACCGCGACCTGAAACCGCCGAACATCATGATCGATTCCGACGGGCAGCCGCACCTAATGGATTTCGGCCTGGCCAAGCGTGAAACGGCCGAGATCACCATGACGGTCGACGGGCGAATTTTAGGCACGCCGGCCTACATGTCGCCCGAACAAGCCCGGGGCGAGGCTCACCACGCGGATGCGCGCAGCGACGTCTACTCGTTAGGCACCATTCTGTTCGAGCTGCTGACGGGCGAATTGCCGTTCCGCGGGAATACCCGAATGCTGGCGATGCAGATTATTCACGAAGAGCCGCCGAGTCTGCGCAAGCTCGACCCCTCTGTGCCGCGCGATCTCGAGACCATCTGCCTCAAATGCTTGGAGAAATCGCCGGACCGCCGTTATGCCACGGCGCGCGACCTGGCCGATGAGCTGCGGCGTTACCTCGCCGGCGAGCCGATTCTCGCGCGGCCGGTGGGCCGCCTCGAGCGCACGTGGCGTTGGTGCCGGCGAAACCCCGTTGTGGCCGGCCTGACCGCGGCGGTGTGCCTGATCCTGGTGGCCGGCACGGGCATCTCCAGCTACTTCGCCCTTGAAGCGGAACGGCGCGCCGATGAAGCGGAAATGAGCGCCAAGCGCGCCCTCGACGCGCAGCGCGCCGAGGCTGCGCAACTCGTGCGGACCCGCGCGGCGCTGGCGGCCCAGACGCAGGCCAAGGAAGCGGAGGAGCGTGCCCGCCGGGCGGAGACAACTGCCAAGAACGAGGCCCGCGCGGCGATCGACCGGTTTGTTGACGCGGTCAACGAAGCCGAGTTGCTCAAAGACGCGCGGTTTCAGCCGCTACGCAAGAAGTTGCTCTCCGACGCGCTCCATTACTATCGGGATTTCCTCGACTCGCACGAACATGACGCAAACCAGCGGCACGAATTGGCCAAAGCGTTATCTCGCGTCGGTCAAATTAGCGCGAACACCGGCTCCGTCGACGATGCTATAGCCGCTTTTACTCGGGCCGTGGCGATGTATGAGGCTTTGGTTGCCGAAGAGCCAACGGTACCGCAGTACCGCCGCGCTCTCGCCCAGGAGCTCAACAGTCTCGGGCCCGAACAGAACAAGTCCGGCAAACAAGCCGCGGCACGCGCAAGCTACCTACGCGCGATCGAGTTGGGCGAGAAGCTGGCCGCAGAATATCCCGATGTCGTCGCCTATCGCATGGATCTGGCCGGCCCGTACAACAACCTGGGTCTCCTGCTGACTGCCTCCGGTGAGCGCGAGGCCGCCCGGACAAATTACCAGCGCGCGGTGGAGATTGTCGAGAGTCTGGTTGCGGAAAAGCCTGATGTTGCCGTGCATCGCAGCTTCCTCGCTCAAACCTACAACAATCTTGGCAATCTGCAGGCCGATTCCGCCGAACCCGCAGAGGCGCGGACCAGTTACCAGCGCGCGGTCGAGGCCACAGAGCAGTTGGTCGCGGAGCACCCGACCGTGGTCGAATACCGTGGCGACCTGACGATGCACTACTATAATCTGGCAAATCTGCAGGCCGGCTCGGGCGATCCGATGGCGGCGCGGGTCAGCTACCAGCGCGCGATCGAGATCGGCGACAAGCTGGTCACTGAAAATCCCACCGTCGCCAAGTATCGCAGCACGCTCGCCAGGGTCCACACGAATTTTGGCAACCTGCAGACGTTATCGGGCGAGCAAGCAGCGGCGCGGCCCCACTATCAAACGGCGGTGGATATCGAGGAGAAGCTCGTCGCCGAGAACCCGGCGGTTATTGACTTCCAAGTCGATCTGGGCGGCTGTTGCTGCAGCCTCGCTCGCGTGTTGAGGGATGAAGGCGACCCCGCCGGCGCCATCAAACTTTATGCGCGAGCGGTGGAAGTGCTCGATGGCGTTCTCGAGAAACAACCACGCGAGCCGGGAGCGCGGCTTTTCTTGCGCAACGCCCATTGGGGCCGCGCCCGATCTCTCGGCGCGTTGCGACGTCACGCTGAAGCGGTGAATGACTGGCGCCGGGCCGCGGAGCTCGACGATGGCGGTGCGCAACTTCTTTTTCGAATCGACCTTGCGGATACTCTCGCGCTCGCCGGCGACCATCGCGGCGCCGCCAGCGAGGCGAACGGCGTGGCCGCGATCGCGAATGCGCCAGCCCATTCGCTCTATCAACTCGCGCGCGTGCTTGCACGCTGCGCCGCGGCGGTCAAGGACGAGGATGCCATCGCGATGCGATATGGCGATCAGGCGGTGGGCCTGCTGAAGCGATCGGAAGCTGCTGGATATTTCAACCACGCCGCCAACATCGCTCAGTTTCGTCAAGATTCGGTCTTCGACGCACTGCGTGGCCGCGACGATTTCCGCCAATTCGACGCGGAATTGGCAACAGTTATTGAGAGAAAATAACTACGCTGTACGGGCCGACTCCGACATTCGCACTGAAATTCAGCCCGTCGTTGCCGGGCGGAGCAGCGGTGGTATCGAAACTGTCGCCATTTGCGAAGCTGGGGTCATAGACCTTCGCGCCGCTGTTGAAACGCACACGCCATAACCCCTCACGCGGAAAACCGATGTTCAGATCCGGCTGCGGGCTGTTCGACAGATTAGCCACCACCACAACATCGTCGCCGGGGCCACCCTCTTCCCAGCGGTGGTACGCGAGCGTCTTGTTGCCATCGTCACGATGGAACACGTTGAGGCTCTGACCGGTTAGCCCGCGCGTGGTCCCTCGTAGATTGCGCCGCAACGCGATCAGATCGCGATAGAGATTCACGATGCCGCTGTATTTCGGGTCGGCCGCCCGAGCGAAATCGACGGGCGTGGGCGTCTTGAACCCGAAGGCCCGCGTTTCAAGCATTTCCTGCCCTTGAAAGATCATGGGAATGCCGGGCGCGGTCAGCAAGATCGCCGCGGCCAGGGTCGAACGCTTCTTGGCATAGATGCTCTCGTGATCGTTCGTGTCGATCAGCGCCGGTAAGCGGGTCTGCGGATCCTGATCGTCGGGATGCCCGACTTTGTCGTGGTTCTCGGTATAAATCACACGGCTGAAGACGTCGTCGTTGAGTCTCAGCTCCAGCACGTTCTTCATGTCGCCCAGATTGCGGTCTTGATCGTTGACCGCGGTGACCGCACGCCGCACCGCGTAGAAGAACGTGTCGTCCCACTGGCTGTTGAAGTTGAGGGCCGCGGGATCGGCGGGCGACCGGTTCACCACTTCGCCATAGCTTTGCAGATCTTCGGCGATCGAGATTTTGCTCGGCTGCTTAGGATTGGTGTCGCGATAGGACGAATTGATGTCGCGCAAGAGCTGAATGCCTTGAGCGTTGTCGACTCGCCCTGAGCCGGCGTCGTAAGTGCGGATGTCACGCGTGTCATCGAACCGCAGGCCGTCGACGCCATAATCGCGCAATAGCAGCAGCGCATTGTCGTTGATATATTGCCGCACCTGCGGGCGGCCGAAATCGGGCCGGGGCCCAAACCCGGTGTCCGCGGCGCCGCCGCCATAGAGATAAATGCCGCGCGGAACCGATGGCAGCGTGAATCCGCCAAAACCGTCCAGCAGGTTGTTGCCGACCAGATGGTTATAGACCACATCCACGATCACGGCGATTTGTCGCTGATGGCATTGCTTGACAAACTCCTTGAAGTCTCGGGGCGTTCCGTACTTCGACTTGATGGCGAAGAGCTGCACGGGATCGTAGCCCCAGTCGTGGTCGGGCGGGTTATGGTCGGCGAACAAGGGGTTCTGCGTGATCGGCAGCACTTCGACCGCGTTGATTCCGAGCTGCCGCAAGTAATCGAGCTTGGCGACCGCGCCTTGAAAATCGCCATTGAACGTGCCGATGTGCAGCTCGTAAATGACCATTGTGTTGAACGAAGGCACGTCAAACGCGGGCATCTCGAACGTTGTATCGACGATGACCGATTGCGGCTGACTGTTCGAGCCTGGCATGCCGAATCCATCGGGCGCGTCAAAGCCCGTGAGCTGCTGAGCGCGCGGGTCGTTGAACTCTCGGGTGGCGCCATTGAGCTCTATGGCGTAGCGATACAGGTCGCCGGCTTTGGTGCCGGGCACCACAACGCTCCAAGTCGCGTCGGCGGGATCGGGATGGCCGTCCTCTTTGCTCAGGGACACGGGATCGCGGCCGTTGATTTTGACGGCGACCGCATCGACGAACGGCGCCCACACGCGAAACGTGGTGGTACCATCGGCATGCAGCGTGGCGCCCAGCGGATCTTTCGGATCCGCCACCGCGGACGACGCCGCAAGCACCATCGCGACGAAAAACGCGCAACGTTTGGCGACGCGCCGGAAGCCCCGCTCCTCGCGAAGACAACGCGGCATGTACATGGCCTGATCCTCCTGGGATTCAAGGGACCGCCGTGCGTCGCCGTTCATGGGAACACTTGCACGGCGGTATCGGGGCCGCAGAACCACGCCATTGTCATCGTTTATGCTGCGATCTTTCAAGTACGGGCCGCCCGCTGGGCCGCCAAACCGGCAAAGGCGTATGCTTGCCCGAGTTTGTAGCGACGCTTATCATGCCGTGTAGGAGACGGTCATGCTGCAAACCGAAACTAGCGCGATGGGCCGAGTTACAGTCGAACTTGAGGTGGCGAGCAACAAAGCCGTCCTCGATGCGCGCGCCGGGGGGCTGCCGCGCCCATCGATCGAGGTTGTCGAGCTGATCGGCACAATCGACACGGGCGCCACTCGGCTCGTTTTGCCGGCAGCGAAGGTCGCTCATTTGAACCTCATTCCGTCCGGCCAAACCAATGTTCGCTATGCGGACGGGCGATCGGCGACTCGCGAGATGGTGAGCAACGTCTGGCTCTGTTTGCAAGGTCGCGAGGGCGTTTTTTCAGCGATCCTCGAGCCCGACCACGATACCGCGCTGATCGGCGCGATCGTCTTGGAAGAGCTCGACCTGGTCGTCGACTGCGCCACGCAATCGATTCATCCGCGCGATCCCGACCGCATTGTTTCGGAAGTGGAATAAAGAATATCGATTGGAATAATGACCTATGACGTTTCGCGGGCATACTCATAATGAATGGGTAAGGAGGCGGTGAAGCTCATTGTGGCGGAATTGCGACGCGAGCCGGATCATTGGTTTTGGGCGTTGAAGGCAATCACCGGAGACGACCCGGTCGCGGTCAGCGATCATGGAAGATCGATCGGATGACCCCCGCCTGGCTGAAATGGGCTGAACAACGTGGACTATGATGAAAACCCATCCCAAACAAAGCGCCGGCGACGACCTCAAATCCGATTATCAGATCTCTGGCATGCCGCCGCCTTGCCCGGCTGGTTGCTGACGCTGGTTTCTAAACTTCGCCCC
>DATFDL010000677.1:0-3825 GCA_035252155.1 Pirellulales bacterium
ATTTCACGCGGACGAACGTAAATACATCGTTCTTGAACTCTTGGCTGTTTTCCCAGTTGGGCACGTCGCCGCGGTCGACTTGCGAGGGATCGAAATATCGCTGCCGTCGCCAGCCGCGCTGAGCCACGGCGACGCCTTGCAGAAGCGCTGCAGTGAAAGCCACCAACAGCGCGAGTCGCGCTAAGCGATGCCGGCCGTGCCCCAGCCACCGCAGAGGTCTGATCGACGTCGTGCGCCTCACGGTTTTTCCTCCTGCTCGACCGCCGATTCCGCGGGTTGCTCAGCCTTTTGCATGGCTCGGACAATCGCCAATAGTTCGTTCAAGGCGGCCCGATACCGCGGCGCTTCTTCCAGGGCTTCGAGCGCCTGCCGCTTGGCGCCCGCCAGGTCGCCGGCGCGGCGCAGCGCCAACGCCAACCGAAAATGCGTATCGGCCGGATCGATCGGATCGAGCAACAACTGCGCGCGATAGCAATCGATCGCCAAGGTGTCGTCGCCGGTTTTCTCGGCGGCGGTGGCAAGCTGACGATAGGGCGTTCGCATTAGGGGGTTAATCGCCAACAATCGCATGCCGTATTTCACCGCCGAGGCCCAATCTTCCGCGTGCATGCTCAGCTCGATCAGCCGGGTAAAGACATCTACATCGTCGGCCGACAGCGCCGCCAGCTTTTCGAGCACCGCCCGCTCTTGCTCAACATCGTTCCGCTCCCGGTAGACAGTGGCCAGCATCGCATAGGGGTTACCCGCGCCGGCATCTTGTGGATAAAGTTCCAGCATCTTTTGCAGCGTTTGCTCGGCGGTTTCGCTTTGCTTTTCTTCCACCAGCAGCCCGGCCAGACGCTTCAGACCGGGGTAGTTGCTGGGATGCTGCTCGACCCAGCCGGCCAACTCTTTCGACGTGGCGGTGGGCGGCAACGCCGGCTCAGCCCAGTCGGCCTTGGGGGCCATGGCCTTGGCACGGGCATGGGCGAACTCGCCAAATTCGCGGTCCAAAAACTCCAGCGAACCCGTATGCCGAGCCAAGGCGTCGTTGATCGGCATGCCAACCCCCAGATCGACCAAGATCCGCTTCAAGACATCCAAGCCATGTTTCTCGACCAGGTATTCCACGACGAGCGACGACTCGAAGTACGCGAACTGCAAATCGAGCGGCGTCTGTGGGTGCAAGAACGCGCCGCTGAGCCGGCTGACCGGCGTGAGCCGCGCGTCGAGCATCATCTCGTGGTAGCGGGGGTTGATTGACTGCCCCCAGGTGGCGTCGGCCTGCCGCTCTTCGTACACAGAAATGCCCTCGCTCAGCCAACGGGGCATTTTGTTGTTGGTCTTGTGGAGCGTGACGACGTGGCAGAACTCGTGCCAGAGCGTCGCTTGCCAGTTCGACGGATGATCGCCCTGCGAGGCCGGACTATTCGCCGTGATGACCCGCCCGAAGCAGACGCCCAAAAACCCCGCTCCGCCTGGCAGCCCGAAGGTGCGAATCGCAAAATCTTGCTGCCGCGGGAACATTTCGACGATCACCGGCTCATCGATCGCAACGTCATATTTGGCGCAGAGCGTCTGTTTGGCGCGCTGCAAGAGATCGAGCACTCGGCGGCCATAAATCTCGGCTTCGCGCGGGTCCATCCGCAGTAAAAAACCGCCGCCTTCGAGCGTGCGAAACTTGCCGAGATTATCGTGCAGCTCGACCAGGTTGTGGGCCACCACGTTGTACCCGTCCTGATCGTAAACGGCGTTGGCCAGCGGCCAGCCGTCGTCTTCATCGCCCAGCCGCAGCAGGTCTTGGGCAAGCTGAATCTCGGCGGGCAGGTAATCGGCATCGAAGGCCAACGCTTGCCGTTGATATTTGGCCCCTTCGGCGAAACGGTATTTTTGCGAGAGCTTGGCGCCGATCGTGTGATCGACCTGCGGATTCGTCGGCCAAGTGCGCAAGGCGCGCTCGCGGCATTCCCGCTCGACCTCCGGCTTGTTGTCGAGGTGAGCCAGCACGGCCCGATAGGCCCACAACAGCGGATGCTCGGCATTGATCGCTTCGATGCGCCGCAGCGTCTCGGCGGCCTGGTCGTAGCGTTCCGAGTCGACGTGGTCGTCGGCCACCAGCAGCAGGCTCTCCACATGGTTGGGGTTTCGTAGGAGCGCGGCTTCGAGGGCCGCCCGCGATTTTTCTGGATCGCTGGCAGCGTATGCCCGTGCCAGCCCAAGCTGAGCCTCGGGCACTGCGGGATTGAGCTTGGCTGCTTCTTCAAACACTTCGGCGGCCAAGGCATCGTCGTGCTTTTCCAGTGCGAGCTCGCCGCTGGCCAAGTACGCTTCGATATAGTTTGGCTGTTGCTTTTTGACCTGGTTGAAGATCCGATCGAGCACTTGTTTGGCATCGACGCCCTGGCTTAGAAAAAACCGGCCCAGCGTGATTTGATTGGCCGGGTCGCGGAAACGCCAGCTTGATTGCCGCACTAGCTCGCCGATTTCCTCGGTCAGTTCACCGGCGCGCTCCGGTTGGCCGTTGAACCGCGCCACCTCGCGTCCCAACCACCGCAACTGAACGCTCGCTTGAAAGCGGTCCAAGGCGGCGTCGAGCGTTTTTTGAGCGTCGGCGTACCGGCCCAGCGCAAGCTCCGAGCGAATCTTGAGCAGCGACCAGTTCTCGCTTGGCTCTTTATCGTCGATCGCATTGCCGGCGGCGGCGATGCATTCGGCGTATTTGCCCGAATCGAACAGCTTGCGGGCCGCTACAATGTCGGCGGCGTTGGACACGCCCGCGAGGCAAAGAAAGAAAACCGCGCACGCAATCCGCGGCATGAATAAAGCCGTCTGTGAACCTGGTCGTCGCATCATGATCGGTTGCGCGAACACTCGATGGCCCACGGCAGGTCGTCGTCTCTCAACGGAACGTTCGGCCTTTCAAAATGTTTGAGCCGCCGCGAATATCGCCCGCACTCATAGGCATGGTTGTAAACCGCGCCTAGGTCGATGCTCCAGATGCCCGGACGTTCCAGAAACGGATCGACGCCAGGAAACGGGTTTCGCATCGTTGACTCGCGCTCAAACGGCTGCTAATGCAAATCTATCTTAAAGGAGCCTGGGGACTCCCGCCAGTTCGCGGTTGACAAACGACGCCGCCATGTGGACCAGCCGCTTTCGGTTGGCTGGCGAGGCCAACTTCGCCAGCCTCACCGCACATCCGGCGGGCGGGGCGCCTCGGCCGGCGTAAGACCAAACAGAAAATGCATCAAATCGCGCGTGCCCAGCGTGCGCGGGCTGGTAAATAGCTCGCCTGCCTCGTAGCCGGCCGCCTGTCCCTGCTGCAAGGCGAACGCCCGGACCCGTTCGAGCACGTGGGCCTTGGCCGGCGGAAACTGCGTCTGATAACAACGAATGCTGGCCAGCTTCACGTCGAGCGTTTCACCGATGTCGACCACCAAATGCCCCGCGCCGTCGGGCAGACCCAGGGCCGCAAACGCCAGCGTGTAGTATAAATGAGCCGAGATCGTATGCACCGGCAGGCCGTCGAAGTGATCGTCCCACTTGGTCAGCCGCGAGTAAAACACCGCCGCGTCGGTGATCTGCATCGCCTGCCAATGATCGGGCGAGGCCAGCGGCGTCTTTTCGCCAAAGCCCAACACCAGCCGCGGCCGATAGCGGCGAAACTCCTTGGCCAGCGCCACGCGCGATTCGAACGTGTCGAACAGCCGACGATTCGTTAGTCCCAGATTGACCCGCGTCGTCACACCCAGTGTTTCGGCGGCTCGTTTCGCCTCGTTCAACCGCACCTCAGGGCCAGGCGAGAGTGGCGTCGGTTCGCCATCGGTCAAGTCGATGATTCCTACT
>DATFDL010000678.1:0-5061 GCA_035252155.1 Pirellulales bacterium
CGCTTCAGCGGAGTGTCTTTGGGGTCGATGACCGCGTAGTCCTGAAAATAGATCACCTTTTCCAGGCTGGTGGTCTTCATGTCGAGCAGGTTGCCGAGGCGGCTGGGCATCGCCTTGAAGAACCAGATGTGCACCACCGGCGCGGCCAGCTCGATATGGCCCATCCGCTTGCGGCGCACGCGGCTGTGCGTCACCTTGACGCCGCAGCGGTCGCAGATCATGCCCTTGTACTTCATGCCGCGATACTTGCCGCACGAGCACTCCCAGTCTTTCTCCGGGCCAAAGATCCGCTCGCAGAACAAACCGTCTTTTTCGGGACGGTAGGTGCGGTAGTTGATCGTTTCGGGTTTTTTGACTTCGCCGAACGACCAACTGCGGATGTCGTGCGGGCGAGCCAGGCTGATTTTGACCGACGCGTAATCGTTAATCCGATCGTAAGAGCCTTCCGCGATATTGCTGTCCACTTTTCGTGCTCCCAGAGAGGGTTCAGGGTTCAGGGTTCAGGGTTCAGCATTTTGGTGAACCGCGAATCGTTTGCGCGGCGCCCATCTGCCGTAGGACGACCTTCCTAGGTCGTCCACGAAACCGTGCCGGCCCCATAGGACGACCTAGGAAGGTCGCCCTACGGATGGAGCTCACACGCGGCGTTTTTCCAACTGCATGTTCAGCGCCAGGCCGCGTATCTCGTTGGTCAGCACGTCGAAACTGGCGGGCGTGCCGGCCTCCAAAGTGTTTTCTCCCTTGACCATCGATTCGTAAATCTTCGTGCGTCCTTCGACGTCGTCGCTCTTGACCGTCAGCAGCTCCTGCAAGATGTAGGCGGCGCCGTAAGCCTCCAGCGCCCAGACTTCCATTTCGCCGAAGCGCTGGCCGCCGAACCGCGCCTTGCCGCCCAACGGCTGTTGCGTGATCAGCGAATAAGGACCGGTCGAACGCGCATGCACCTTGTCGTCGACCAGATGATGCAGCTTGAGCATGTAGATGTAGCCCACCGTCGTCTCTTGCTCCAAAGGCATGCCGGTGCGGCCGTCGAAAAGCTGCGCCTTGCCGTGCCGCGGCAAGTGGGCCTCGTCGAGACATTTTTGGATCGTCTCTTCGGTGGCCCCGTCGAAGACCGGCGTAATGGCCTGAAAGCCGAGCTTGGCGCCGGCCCAGCCCAAGTGGGTCTCAAGGATCTGGCCCACGTTCATGCGGCTGGGCACGCCCAACGGATTGAGCATGATCTGCAGCGGCGTGCCGTCGGCCAGGAAGGGCATGTCTTCTTGCGGCAGGATTTTGGCGATCACGCCCTTGTTGCCGTGGCGGCCGGCCATCTTGTCGCCCACCGAGATTACTCGCTTGGCGGCAATATAGACTTTGACCATCTGCAACACGCCGCTGCGCAGCTCGTCGCCGCGCTTCATCGAGTTCAGCGCCCGGTCGCGTTCGTCGATCGCCGTCTCGACAATCGGCCAGCCGGCCTTCCAGGCCTTTTCGACATCGGCCTTGCGCTGCGGACTGCGGATGTCGAGCGACTCGATCTTGAAGCGCTGAGCCTGCTCGGCGACGTACTTGTGCTCTTGGTCGCGCACCAGGTTGTTGCCGTCTTCGTCGGTCAAGGGGCGCTGCAAGATACCTTCGATCTGCTCGACCAAGGCGCCAAACGTTTCGGCGATCTTGGCGTTGCCCTGCGCCTCGGTTTCCTTCAGTTGCTTCTCGAACTGCTTGCGTTCGTCTTCTGAAAGACTAAGCCGACGCGAGAACTTCTGCGTGTTGATGACGATGCCCTCGACGCCCGAGGGCACCTCGAGCGAATCGTTCTTAACGTCCTCGCCGGCCCGGCCGAAGATCGCGTGCAGCAGCTTTTCTTCGGGCGTCAGCTCGGTCTTCGACTTGGGCGAGACCTTGCCCACCAGCACGTCGCCCGGCCGCACAAACGTGCCGATCCGCACGATGCCGGTTTCGTCGAGGTTGCGTAGCGCCTTCTCGCTGACGTTGGGAATGTCGCGCGTGAATTCCTCGCGGCCCAGCTTGGTCTCACGGATTTCGATGTCGAATTCCTCGATGTGAATCGAAGTATAGACATCGTTCCGCACCAGCTCTTCGCTGATAATGATGGCGTCCTCGAAGTTAAAGCCGTCCCAAGCCATGAAGCCTACCAGCACGTTGCGGCCCAAGGCCAGCTCACCCCGGTACGTGCCGGCGCCGTCCGCGATCACCTCGCCCTTCTCCACCTTTTGGCCGGGACTGACGATCGGCCGCTGATTCTGGCAGGTCCGCTCGTTCAGGCCGACGTATTTGCGCAGCTCGTATTTCTCGTCACCAATGACGATCTTGTCGGCGTCGACATAGGTGACGGTGCCCTTCTTCTTGGCCCGCACGAGCATGCCCGAATTTTGGGCCACGTCGCGCTCCATGCCGGTGGCGACAATCGGCGGCTCGGCCACCAGCAGCGGCACGGCCTGGCGCTGCATGTTCGAACCCATCAGCGCGCGGTTGGCGTCGTCGTGCTCCAAGAAGGGAATCAGGCCGGCCGAAACGCCCACCATCTGGGCCGGCGCTACGTCCATAAATTCGATCTTGTCGACCGGCACCAGCTCGAAGTCGGCGCGATACCGGGCGATGATATTGTCGCCCTGCAGCTTGTTGTGCTGCACGGGCGTGTCGGCCGGGGCCAAAAAAGCCTCGCTTTCTTGGTCGGCCCGCAGCCAGACCACGTCGTCGGCCATCTTGCCTTTGACGCACTTGCGATAGGGCGTGATCAAGAAGCCGTATTCATCCACGCCGGCATAGATTGCCAGGCTGGAGATCAGGCCGATGTTGGTGCCTTCAGGCGTCTCGATCGGGCAGATGCGACCGTAGTGCGAAATGTGAACATCGCGCACTTCGAAGCCGGCCCGCTTGCGGTTGAGGCCGCCGGGGCCCAAGGCCGAAAGCCGCCGCTCGTGCGTGAGCATCGACAAGGGATTGGTCTGGTCGACCACTTGCGATAGCTCGCCGCGGCCGAAGAAATACTCGATTGCCGCCGAGATGCTCTTGGGGTTGATCAGGCTGCGCGGCGTCATGTCTTCGACGTCCTTGAGGCTCATCCGCTCTTGCACGGTGCGGCGCAGCTTCAAGAAACCCTTGCGCAGCTCGTCGCAGGCCAGCTCGTCGATGGTCCGCAACCGGCGATTGCCCAAGTGGTCGATGTCGTCGATTTCGGCCGAAACGTCGTCGGTGCGGAGCTTGAGCAGGTACTTGATCGCCGCGATCAGGTCTTCGGGCCGGAGCGTCATTTCGCTTTCGCTGATATTCAAGCCCAGCTTGCGGTTGATGCGAAAGCGTCCGACGCGGCCGAGCCGATAGCGATTGGTGTCGTAAAACTTTTCGTGGAACAGGGCACGGGCTTTCTCGAGTTGGGGCGGGTTGCCCGGCCGCAGCCGCTGATAGATTTTCAGCAGTGCCTCTTCGTGGCTGGCGGTGGCGTCTTCGCGCAGACTGTTGAAGATAAGCTGGTCTTTCTGATCGGACATCACCTCGACCGAGTGCAGCCCCGAGGTGCAAATGATCTCGGCCGCGTTCTTGGTGATTTTCTGGCCCGACTCCAGAATGATCTCGCCGGCCCGGTCGCTGCCCGCCGGGTACACGACGTCGGTCACGGCGATCTTTCCCTCGATCTTGCCCACGCTGCGGCCGTCGACCACTTTCTCGACCGTGGTCTCGAAGAAGCAGCGGAGCAGGTCGGAGTTTTGCGTGTACTTGGCGTCCATCGCGCGCAGCAGCGTCAAGGCCGAAAACTTGCCGCTCTGGTCGATGCGCACCGTCAGAACTTCTTTTTTGCTGACGTTCAGCTCGATCCAACTGCCGCGTTCGGGAATGACGCGGCAACTGTGCAGACGCCGCTCGTTGCCTTCCATCTCGCTGACGAAGTCGACGCCCGGGCTGCGGTGCAGTTGGCTCACCACGACGCGCTCGGCGCCGTTGATGATGAACTCGCCGCCGCCGAGCATGATCGGCATGTCGCCCAAATAGACCTCTTCCTCGATCGGCTGCTCCTTGGTGAGCCGCAGCCAGACCTTGAACGGCCGGCCGTAGGTCAGACGCAGTTGCCGGCATTCGTCGGGCGTGTAGCGCGGTTTGCCCAAGTCATACCGCACGTACTCCAGCTTCAGCGTCTTGTCGTAGCTTTCGATCGGAAAGATTTCACGCAGCACGCCCTCGATGCCCTGGTCCTTGCGCTTGTCGGACGGGGTGTCAAGCTGCAGAAACGCTTCGTAGCTGCGCGTTTGGATTTGAGTGAGATCGGGAATGCTTTGGTGGGTTTGGTTCGAGCCGAAACGACGGACTTCCTGGGGGCGGAGACGACGTTCTGCCGAAGTGGCCATAAGGAATCATGCTCCTAGCGAGGTCGGGTGCGTGGGTCGGGCGGTGCGTGCGTACATTGTAGTGCAGCCGTCTTGGCTGAATGATTGTGGTGCAGCCGTCGCGGCTGCCAGGGCGGGCGAGACGCCCGCACCACATTGAGCGACTACTTGATTGAAACCGTGGCGCCGGCTTCTTCGAGCTCTTTCTTGAGTTTTTCGGCGTCTTCCTTCGAGATGCCTTCTTTGACCTTGCTGGGCACGCCTTCGACCAGGTCCTTGGCTTCTTTCAGACCCAGGCCCGTGGCGGCGCGGACGACCTTGATGACACCGATCTTTTTGTCGCCGAAACCTTCGAGCATCACGGTGAACTCGGTCTGCACTTCGGCGGGCGCGGCGCCGGGGCCGCCTTCGGCCGGCGCGGCCATCATCACCGCCCCGCCCGCGGCCGGCTTGATGCCGTGGACTTGTTCCAGGTAGTCGCTGAGTTCCTTGGCCTGCTTGAGCGTCAGCTCGACGATCTTGTCGCCCAGCTCTTTGGTGGCGCCGGAGAATTCCATGGTGGCTGCTTCGGACATGATGCTTGCGTTCCTTTCTGATCTTTGGCATTCGACCGTCACCGACACACACGGCAGGCGAACACGCGTTACTTACTGGGTCTGCTAGTTTGTAGTTAAATCTAACGGATCGGAGTCTTGGAGGATGGCCTTCCAGGCCGTCCCGTTCTTGTCGCTCTGGA
>DATFDL010000679.1:0-3737 GCA_035252155.1 Pirellulales bacterium
CTCGTTTTGGAACGAAGAAGAAGTGCTCGAAGAATTGCTGCGGCGCGTGCGGGCGGTATTCAACCAGTTGGTCTTCGGCGGCGAAATCGGCGGCTACGAGTTGATCTTTGTGAATGACGCCTCGACCGACCGTTCCGAAGCCATTTTACAACGCGAAATGCAAGCCCGCGACGACATTCGCCTGATCAACATGTCGCGCAACTTCGGCGTCTCGCCCTGCGTGCTCGCCGGCATGCTGCACGCGCGAGGCGATGCCGTTGTTTACATGGATGCCGACTTGCAAGACCCGCCCGAGCTGATTCCGCAACTGGTGCGGGTGTGGCAGTCGCGGCCCGACATCGACGTGGTCCACACCGTGCGGCGATCGCGGGCGGGCGAATCGCGCCTCAAGTTGGCAATTACCCGGCTGGGATATTGGATCTTGCGGGCGGTCTCGACCATCGACCTGCCGCTGGAGGCCGGCGACTTCAAGCTGCTCTCGCGGCGGGCGGTGAACCTGGTGACGCAGTTCCGCGAAAAGCGGCCCTTCTTGCGCGGGCTGGTATGTTGGATCGGCCTGGGGCAAGAAAAGGTGTATTACCATCGCCAGCCGCGGTACTCGGGCAAAACCAAATTCCGCGTGCTCGGGCTCAAGGTCATCCGCAACTTTATCGACTCGGCAGTCATCTCGTTTTCCGACGTGCCGTTGAAGCTGGCCACCGCCCTGGGCTTGGCGTTCTCGACCGCGGCGTTCGTGTACATGCTCTGGATCCTGGCGGGTTGGCTCGGTGGACACGAGGTCGCTGGCTGGTCGGCCACCTTGGTGGCAGTGCTCTTCCTGGGCGGTGTGCAACTGGTGAGCGTCGGCATTCTCGGCACCTACGTCGCTTCGATCTTTTTAGAAACCAAGGGCCGGCCGAATTTTATTGTGCGTGACCGCGCGGGATTCGACGCGGCCGCATCTATAGAACGGAATTCATTCCGTTTCGTTGAATTGATGGGGAGAACGGAATGAATTCCGTTCTACGCGAGTCGCGCGGCGCCGACGGCATCGGACTGGTCTTGTTCGTCAGCGGCATTTGCGGACTTTACTTCGGCCTGACTTCGGGCTGGCAGATCGCCGTCGAAAGCGCGCAGGCCGTGGCGGGCGTGGTCAGCTACCCGGCGGACAACCCCTTCTATATGTATCACGTCAAGTCGTGGACGCTACTCCATCAAATTCCGGCGGCCCTGCTGGCACTCGGCTGCTCGGAACAAGTGGTCTCGGTGCTCGTGGCTTGCGTGCCCGCCGTGCTCGGTTTTCAGGCGCTCGCGCTGTTGACCTACTCCTTCGGCCGCGACCGCACGATCGCGAGCCTGATTCCCGTGGTGCTTTTGGCCGCCAATGTGTGCCAAGATTGCGGAGCGGTCTATCCCATCCGGCTGATCTCCAACGTCTATTGGGCCACCTATGGAGTGACCGGCACGGCCTATGTGCTGTTCACATGGTCGCTGCTAGGCGTGGGCCTGCGGCGGCCCGTCGCGCTTTTGTGCGGGCTGGCGCCGGCGGTGCATCCGGCGCTGGGTACGTGGTGCATCGCCGCGGTAGCCGTTGCACTGGCTTGCGACTGGCGCGCAGAACGAGAGCGTGCCGCGACGCTCGCCCGGTGGTTCGCGGCCGGCGCGATGCTGACAGCGAGCAGCTTTCTGGTGCAGCAGTACCTATCGCGCCATGTTCCCGCGGCTGATCCGGAGCTGACACAACAACTCTTAGAGGCGTTCGTCGCCGACTGGGACAACCACCGCTTCGCGTTTCCGCTGGACCACATCGAGTGGCGGCTCGGCTGGTGCGCGCTGGCCGTGTTCTCGGTGGCGCTGGCCTGGTCGGCCAATGACTTGCCGCACCGCTCGCTCGTCTTGCTGCGGGTCTTACTGATTTCCGCACTGGCCGGCCTGGCGATGTGCGTGCTGACCCACGCCTCGGCTTGGCTGCCGACTCCGCTGGTGATGGCGATGCCGGGCAGGTTCATCAACCTGGCCGTGGTGGCGTTTCCCGCCATGCTGATCGGCCTGTTGTCGCGCCGCTGCCGCCAGTGGACGAGCGAAGGATTTTTGGCGGCTCTGCTGCTATCCTGCCTGTTGCGCTCGCTGACGCTACTGAAACAGTGGATCTATGTGCCGGCCGCGCCGAAGGTCTTTTTGGCGAGCGGGCTGATCCTGATCTGCCTCATCGCCGCCAAAGGGTGCGCCATCCGCGGCTGGCTCAAGACGCTCGTGCGCGGAGGCGCCACGCTGGGCTTGCTGGCAACCGCTTTTCTTGAGCGGCGCGATTGGCATCTGGCAGGGCTACTTTTGGCGGTCGTGGCTTTCATGTGGGTGGGGCGGCACTGGCTTGACCGGCCCGCTTGGCCGAGCGTGCATCGCACTTGCCGCGCGATCGCCGTGGCCTGCCCGACGCTCGTGCTAGTGATGATGGTCGGTCCCTGGCTGGCTTGCGGCCTCGCCGCGGCCGCCGCGTGTATAACCTGGCAGCCTTGGCTCCGGCACCGTCCGGAGGATGGCCTTCTAGGCCGTCTCGGTTGCCATTTGCTTCGCCTGGAGGATGGCCTTCTAAGCCTTATCGCTTCTGTAGGGAACGCCCTCCGTGACGTTCCGAGTAGCGGCGGCGCGGCATCCACTCACAGTTCGCGGAACGCCACGGAGGGCGTTCCCTACAGTTACGCGCCGACAAGTTGCCTCAATTGGATGTGCTGGTTCGCCGCCTGCTTGCTTGCCACGAGTCTGATCGCGGTCCCACTGGCCGCACGGGCACGGCAGGGCCTGGCTTCGTTGCGCGGCTGGAACAACGATCCGGTGTTTGCCGCGGCGGCCAAGTCTCAAGGGTTGCTGCTGACCGTGCCCCGCTTGGGTATCGCCCAACTGCGTTCGCGGCGGGGCCTGGTGCTCTACGGACAGGCGCTCAACCAGATCACTTACGTGCCGTCGTCCGGGCCGGCCATCAACCGGGTGCTCAAGGGCATTTACGACGAGGATTTGCTAAAACCTCGTCCACCCGGCTGGGTCAAATGCGGCGGCATCATGCACGACAGCGCCCGCGGCGTCTGGCAAGCGCGCGACCCCGACGAGTGGCAACGGCTCGGCCGCGAGTTCGGCTTTAGCGCCATCCTCACCTATCGCGATTGGCGGCTTCGCTTGCCCATCGCGGCCCAGAACGCCGAGCTAACGCTCTATCGCATGGCGGCCCAGCCAGATCGAGCACAAAAGCGGTAGGCCGCTTGAGCGCCTCTTCCGCGGAGCGAAAGGCGACATTACGCCAGCAGATCGCCGATCACTTCGCCGTCGACCAAAGGCAGGGGGCGGCCGAGACGGTCGTGGACCATCAGGCGATGGTCGATGCCCAGCAAGTGATACATGGTGGCGAGCAAGTCCTTGGGGCTGACGGGCCGGTCGGCCACGTCGCCGCCGTGCTTGTCGGTGGCGCCTAAGACATAGCCGCGCTTGATGCCTGCGCCGGCCACGATGGTTGAATACGCGCGTGACCAGTGATCTCGGCCGCCGCCGTTGACGCTGCTCAGTTGCGGCGTGCGGCCGTGCTCGCTGGTGCAAACCACCAAGACGTCATCAAGCAAGCCGCGGCGATCGAGATCGTTGATCAGCCCGTACCAGCCTTGATCGAAGCCGGGGCAAAGCTCCTCGCGCATTCGCGGGTAGTGGTTCCAGTGCGTGTCCCAGCCGCTGCCGGCCAGACCGAATTCGTCCCAGAAGAGCGTGACCACGCG
>DATFDL010000680.1:0-9851 GCA_035252155.1 Pirellulales bacterium
TGGCCAGCAACAACATCGAACCAAGCTTCCACATGTCAGGTTCTCCTTCCAAAAAAGTTTCGATTCAAAAAACGCTTTCCTCGCCGGGCCGCGGCGTCGGCGTTCCCTGGCCCAAGACGAGGAGCCTGGGCCAGGGAAACACGCCCAACGCACAACTCGCGGCGGCAAGCCCCTCCTGGCTCGCCGACACAGATACCAATTAGTAGCCGAGTATTTTGCGCGTGGCGGTCCACGACGGGCCGCTATACGAGCGGCCGCGCCGCATCGACGGCGCGCGATACGCCGGCCCGGGCGACACCGAGTAGCGGCGGATCGACTGGCGGCCGTTTTGGGTGACCGCGGTCGGCGCTCGCGAGGCGCGGGCCGTTTGGGCAGGCGCCGGCGCGGCCGCCTGATCCGAACCGCAGCCGCACGCCATCGCGGAATTCACGCCGGCCACCGTCGTAGCGCCGGCAACGAGGAACATCGAAAGCAGTTTGAACATGGCTGATCTCCTTGAAAATGCTTGTAGGTCGTCAGGCTTTCCAGCCTGACAGGAATTACTCGTAACGCCCACCTATACCGCTCGCGGCCGACGCCGCGCCCGAGGTCTGTAGGGAACGGACTCCGTGCCGTTCCGCGAACTGCGAATCGACGTCGTCCCGCCCCTCACGGAACGCCACGGAGGGCGCTGCCTACAGAGAAACGGCGCGAGCAATCGCGCAGCCGCAAACGCCGCGCAAGGCGCTTCAGAGAAAGAGAATCAGATCAGCAGATGCCGATACGCGACCACTCGATCGAGCGGCGGACCCGTATCGAACTCGCCGACCTCTGCCGCGACCGCCGGATAAGCGATCGCGCCCGTCTCGATCAGACAGACGGTAAGGATCAGCAAATCATCGCACGGCGCGCTGACCGCGACCGGCGACATGCTGACCGGGTTGAATACCGGCTGGCAGCAGGTCCGCGACTGCATGCCCTCGCCGGGCAGGCCCGCGCCATGCTGGCAACAATCTGCCTGATGTTCGGCAGCCTTCGGCGCCAGACAGCAATCGCAATCGGCTTCGTCGGCGTGATGAGCGGCGCAGCAGCCCGCGTGCGCCGAACCAATGAGAACCGCGGCCGACTGATTGCGATGGCCGCAGAAGAGCTTGAATTGCCCGTTCGCACAGAGACAGCCAGTGCTCGGCATGCCGACGAAAACCGCCAAGGGAATCATCCCCCAGACGACAACGGCCGACATTTGGGTGCGAAAACAGTTCATGTCTCTTCGGTCAGTCAAATTGGCAAACGATCCTAAGATCGGCCCATACCCTTCCCACCTTGAGTATTCTTCGTTCCAACAATGCCCTTGTCAATGATTTAGCCCCCATTTGATCTTCACTGGGAAGATTCGAGCCGCCTTAACAAGGTATGCCTTAACCATTTACGTGGTCCGTGAGCACCGGCTTGGCCATATCGTGTTCATGCTCTTCCTCTTCGCGCGGCTCCTCCGCCTCCGGCTTGGGCGGCTTGCGGCCGTACTTGGCCTCATACTGCGCGGCGAATTTTTCCTGGAATTCCGGGTGGCAGATAAAGCACTGCGACTCGGGCCGGTCGTGCTCCTGACACCAGTCGTCTTTGGCCTTGAACTGGGCGACTAACCGGTTGTCGCACTGCGCGCAAACTTCCTCGGGCACGCCATGCTCGTCGCACCACCAGCTTTCATGACCATGCCCCACGCCGCGCGACTGCGTTTCCGGCGCCGGCGCGACGGGCGTTTTTCCACACCCGGCGATCCCCACGGCCAAAAGAGCGAACCATCCCGCGACCAAATACTTGCTAACCAACATGGCGTCTCCTTTCAAAGAAAATCAAAACGAACCTACTTCCACAAGCTGTTTGGGCGAAACGCTCGCGCGGCGTTCGTCGCGCGTCTCCAACGGCGATTTGAACAGTAGATAAAGCACGCGCAACACCAACAACGACATAATCATGGCCCCGATCACCCCGCCGATGACCACCGTGGCCAGCGGGCGCTGCACCTCGGCCCCCATGCCGGTGCTGAACGCCATCGGCAAGAAACCGAGACTGGCAACCAAGGTGGTCATCAGCACCGGCCGCAGCCGGGTGATCGCCGCGTTCATCACCGCCTCTTCCAACGGCTGGCCTTGCTGTCGCAGTTGCCGCACGTAAGAGACCAGGATCATGTCGTCGAGCACGGCCACCCCCGACAGCGCGATGAAGCCGATGGCCGCCGAGATCGAAAACGGCATGTCGCGAAGCCAGAGCGCGAAGATGCCACCGACCCACCCGAAGGGCACGCCCGTGAAGACACGCAAGGCATCGACGAGGTTGTGATAGGTGAAATACAGCAGCAAGAAGATCAGCGCCGCGGCGACCGGCACCACTACCAGCAGCCGCGCCCGCGCCCGCTGCAAGTGTTCAAATTGACCGCCCAACTCGACAAAATAGCGCCCCGGCGGCAACGTCAACTCCTGCTGGATCCGCTGTTGGGCCTCCGCCACGAAGCTGCCGATGTCGCGCCCGCGCACGTTGGCCGAGACCGTGACGCGGCGCTGGCCCCATTCGCGCGTGATGGTCGACGGTCCCTGCAAGATCTGCACGCTCGCCAGCCGCGACAGCGGCAACCGCTCGCCCGAGGCCGTGGGGATCAGCATCGCGCCGATCTTCTCCGGACCGTCGCGAAAGGCGTCGGGTAAGCGCACCACCAGCGGAAAGCGAAGCTGGCCCTCGATCACTTCGCCCAACGGCTTGCTGCCGATCGACTCGATCAGGTCGGTCACCACTTTGGCCGGCACGCCGTGGCGGGCGAGTTGTTCTTGATCGAGCTTGATTTCCAAGACCGGCTGCCCGGTGATCTGTTCGGTGCTGACGTCGGCGCTGCCGCGGACCGTGTTGAGGATGGCCTCGATCTCGCCGCCCTTGGCGGCCAGCACGTCGAGATCGTCGCCATACAGCTTGACGGCCACGTCGGCCCGCACGCCCGAAACCATCTCGTTCAGCCGCATTTCGATCGGCTGCAAGAACGCCAGCCGCTGGCCCGGCATGTCGCGCAACTGTTTTTCGATCAGCTCGGTCAGCTCGGCCTGCGTCGCGGCCTTGGTCCATTGCTTTCGCGGCTTCAGGGCGATGAACATGTCGGTCAGCTCGACGCCCATCGGGTCGGTGGCGATTTCCGCCGTGCCGATTCGGCTCCAGACGTGCTCGACTTCATCGGGGAACTCGGCCAGCACCGCACGCTCCATGCGCGTGTTGTATTCGATGGAGTCATCCAGATCCGTTCCCGCCAGCCGCACGATATTGATGGCGATGGCGCCTTCGGAGAGCCGTGGTACGAACTCGGTGCCGAGATTTGGGGCAATCATGCCAAAGGCGATGAACAACACGCAGGCCGCGAAGCCGACGACCAGCGTCTTATGGTGCATCGAAAACCGCAGAATCGGAGCGTGCAGCCGGTGCGCCAGCCGCATTAGCAGCGGCTCGCGCTCTTCGAGGTTCTTGGGCAACACTAGGCTGGCCAGCACCGGCATCAGCGTCAGCGATAGGATCATCGATCCCACCAGGGCGAAGATCACCGTCAGGGCCATCGGCCGGAACAATTTGCCTTCGATTCCCTCCAACGTCAGGATAGGCAGGTAGACGATCATGATGATTAGCTCGCCGAACATCGTCGGCTTGCGCACCTCAACCGCGGCGTCGCGGACGATGTCGATCATGCTCCGCCGCGCCGTGTCTCCGTGGGCGACGTGCCGCACGCAGTTTTCGATCATCACCACCGAGCTATCGACGATCATGCCAAAGTCGACGGCCCCCAGGCTCAACAAGCTGGCGGCGATGCCGAACCGCAGCATGCCCGAAAACGCGAACAGCATCGACAGCGGAATGGCCAGCGCCACGATCAAGGCGGCCCGCAGGTTGCCCAGAAAGAGAAATAGCACGGCGATCACCAGCAGCCCGCCCTCGAACAGGTTGTTCTTGACGGTGCCGATGACGTGATTGACCAACTGCGTGCGATCGTAGACCGGCACGACCTGCACGTTGGCGGGCAGAGTCTGAATGATTTCGTTCAGCCGGTTTTTCATGGCCCAGGTGACTTGATGCGTGTTTTCGCCCATCAGCATGAAGCCCAGCCCCATCACCACTTCGCCTTGGCCGTCGGCGGTGACCGCCCCGCGGCGGATTTCAGAACCGATCACCACGTCGGCCACGTCGCCCACGCGGACGGGCACGCCGTCTTCGGCCTTGATCACGATGGCCTTGATCTGCTCGACGTTCACGGTGCGGCCGGCGCCGTGGACGAGCAGGCTTTGCGTTCCCGCGCGGACGTTGCCGCCGCCGACGTTGCGATTGTTGTCAATCACGGCCTGGGCCACTTCGTCAAAAGTCAGCCCGTATTCGATCAACCGGTTCGGATCGATCCGCACCTGGTACTGCTTTTCATATCCGCCCCAACTGTTGATTTCGGCCACGCCCTTGACGGTCCGCATCTTGGGTTTGATCACCCAGTCGTGAATGGTGCGCAGCTCGGTGACGTCGTTTCCCTTGCCGGTCACGACGTAATGGAAGACTTCGCCCAGGCCGGTGGCCACCGGCCCCATTTTGGGCCGTCCGATCCCCTCGGCCAGCTCGACCGTCGCCAGCCGCTCGTTGATCAACTGCCGAGCGAAGTAAATATCGGTACCGTCTTCAAACGTGACGACCACCTGAGAAAAGCCAAACTTCGAGACCGAGCGCATGTTCTCGAGGCCGGGCAGCCCGCCGATCGCCTGCTCGATCGGAAAGGTGATCCGTTGCTCGACTTCTTCGGGACCGAGAGCCGGGGCGACGGTGTTGACTTGCACTTGCACCGGCGTGGTGTCGGGGAAGGCATCGATATCGAGATACCGTAGCGAAATTCCTCCGACCACCGCCAGGGCCGCCGCCGCCAGCAGAACCAAGAAGCGGTTTCGCAACGATACGTCGATGATCCAATTGAGCATGGCGTCTTGCCTCCTTTCAATCGCCCGCGCAGCCGCAGCCCGCGCCCAGGTTGCCTTTGAGAAGTTGCGCTTCGAGCACGACGCTGTTTTTGGCCGCGACGATTTCGCCCGGCAACAACCCCACGATGATCTCCGTGTTACCGGCGTCTTTCACGCCCGTGCGGACCTTTCGAACGTGGAAGAATTTCGGCGCGTCGGGTTTCAAAAAGTCTTTGTCTCGCACAAAGACCACCTGGCAGCAGCCGTCGGAATGCACGGCCTCGTCGGGCACGACGACGGCGCGCGGCTCCTGGCGGAGCACGATGCGTCCTGTCCCAAAGGTGTTCGCGCGGAGCCGGCCCTCGGGGTTCGGCAAATCGACGCGCACCTTTAACGTCCGCGTCCGATCGTCGATCGCCGTGCTAATCCATGATAATGTGCCAGCTACATCGGTTTCGCGCCCCGCGTCGCTGGGTCGAAACAAGACCTGCTGGCCAAGCGAGAGATATTGGGCGTCGTCCTGACGCACGTCGAGCATCAGCCACATCTGGTCCAGATCGGCAATGGAAAACAGCGGGCTGCTGGTATCGACCACTTCTCCGGCCACGAGATCGCGCTCGACAACTTCCCCGGCGATCGGCGAGCGAATGGGAAATAGGTTGGAGGTGGAAGCCTTGGGTTCGAGCTGCTCGGCGATCGCGTCCGGAAGGCCCAGCAGACGCAGTTGCTCGCCGATTTCGTCGAGGCCGATATCCGCCAGGTCGTCCGCGCGTATGGTCAGCCCCAAATTGATCAGGGCTTGTTCCGCGCCTTCCAGCGCGATCTGCGCATCTTCCAATGCGGCTTCCGCCGCTCGGAACTCCCGACCGGTTACCAGACGGCCGCTGGACAGCGGCTTGAGCTTTTCTACGGTGGCCGTTTCGTGCCGCAGGTGGGCGACGGCCTGCAGAAATTCCGCTTTGGCCCGCCCGACTTCCGCGGCATCGATCAAGGCCAGCACTTCGCCGCGCTTTACGCGGTCGCCGACTTGCTTCAAGACGCGCCACGCCGTGCCCGACACTCGGCTGGCGAGGTGCGCCATGCGGGTCTGATCGTAGACAATTTCGCCGTTGGCCACCGCGGCCTCGACGACAGGCCGCTGATGCGCGACGTCGATGTCGACGCCCACCTTGTCGACGGCCGCCTGCGACGCGAATTGAATCCTTCGCAGGTGGAGTTTGCAGCGGCTGTTGTTTTCCGGCCGGGGCCGAAGGCCTAACGCCCGCGAGGCTTGGTCCAGGTCGGCGGGTATGACGCTCGGCACGTCCTTGAGTTGGGCCACATCGGGATGGTGCAGCGGGCACTGCGCTACGCCATGCTCCTTGCACCAGCCGTAATCTTTATCCGGCGTCGTCAAGTCCGGCTGGCATTCGATGCATTGCGATTCCGCCACGTTGTGCTCTTGACACCAGGCCTCGCTCGGCTCGTCGCCGCGGCCGATCAGCGTCGAGAACTTAGGCAGCGTCCAATCGGTCTGATGACCCCAGTAGGCGACCGCCGCCAGCATAACCAGAACAAATAGCGTGGGCGCGGCGTGCAACGCCTTTCGCCACCCCGCCGGGCGGCGGCCCGCGGCCGATGTTGCTGGTGCATAGCTAGCCGCGGGCGCGCGCAATTCGCGATGCGTCGTGGTTTGAGCCATAGCTCGTCCTCTGGAAAAAAATGCAAATCGCCAGCCAAGAAGCGCTCGGAAAGGCCGCGCGGTGCCTTTGTGGCCGGCGCGCGGTCACACGGTTAGGGCGCTGCGAAGCGCCATTCATGAGCTAGCGATTCAAATCAGCAAGATTTGATAAAGAAGATGACGCCGCAACGAAGGCGGCGCGATAACCGGCACCGGGCAGTGCTCGGCACCAGAGAATCCCGCTACCTGCGAAGCAAACGATCTCGGCGGGACCGCAAACAACTCTTGCCACCCGGCGGCACCCGGGATATCGACGTTCGCCTTTTGCGGCGGAAGATAGGTGCAAACGCCTTGGCATTCGAACTTGCAGGGGCATGGGCCCGGCGATTGTCCGTCGTGGGCGTCGTGGCACGCTTCCTGGCAAGCGTGATTGGCAAGTAAGCTGAATGCCGCCGGAAGCTGGCGAGTTGGCCCCTCCGCGTTCGCCGTCACCTTCGCCGCGCAATGATCGCAATCATGCGCGTGGTGCCAGCAACATCCAAGCACCGCATGGATGAAGAGCAAGCCGGCGGTCAAATGGGTGAAAATTGAGCGCATAAAAACGGAACCTATAAGGGCATCATCGTCATTGTGAGCGGCAAAGTCAACCAGACCTCGAGAAGAAACAAGAAAATCGCCGACGACCGGTGCGGTATTGGCAGAATGAGCGTGCATAGGGTCGAAGGGGTTCCAAGTTGGTCGAGAATTGACCCGCCAAGGCGTTGCATCGCCGGAAGGGAAGTCTCGCTTTAACCGCGTACGGGTTGACCCTTTGACGGCTCGATGTTTGCACAGCGCCCACAATAGACGCTAACCCACTGGGCGAATGCCGGCCGCAAACTGTTCCACCTTTTGGGAGGTTTTTCTCATGGACCGTCGGAATGCACTGGGAGCGTTGGGAACGGCGGCGGCGGGACTGGCTGGCTTGGCGGCGACGGAGGCCCACGCTCAGCAACGACGGCGCGATACGCGTGATGAGCGCGAAAGCGGTCGGGGCGGCCGCGGCAACTCGCGCGCCGTCGAAGATTGCGTCGAGGCCTGCAACCGCTGCCAGGAAATCTGTAACGAGACCGCGCATCACTGTTACGAGCGGGCTGCGGACGGCGACACCGATCATCTCAAGGCGTTGCATTACACCATCGACTGCCAAGAACTGTGCGCAGCTTCGGCCAAGCTCTGCGCCCGCCGCAGCCCGCTGATGGCTGTCTGCTGCCAAGCCTGCGCAGAAGCGTGCGAGGCGTGCGCCAAAGTTTGCGACAAATCGGACGACGACCAGATGGACGACTGCGCCGAAGAGTGCCGCCGGTGCGCCGAAAGTTGCCGTTCAATGGTCTCGATGATGGGCGGCCGCCGTCGTTAACGGCGGCTCCGCGGCATCGATTCACGCGACCAGCACGGCCGGGCCGCAACGCGCCCGGCGGTGCGCGCCACGGCCCCGCGGCGTAAAATGGTTGAGGGGACCCAGAACGCTTACGATCGTCGCTTGCGTACCATGAGATACACGTCAATTCTAGCTCTGTTTGTTGTTGTGGCGGCTGCTTCACCGCAGTCGGTGACGGGCCAACGGGCCGCGCAAAATGGGTTGACTCACTCAGTGCGGCGCGTGGGGCAGCCGGAAAACCGTCGGCGCTATGTCTGGCACAACGATCGTTGGTGGTATTGGACGCGCGCGAATCGCTGGGCGTACTTCGACGGCCGAAAGTGGAATACCTACGATCCGCGGCGGCCGCCGGCCGACGGGCTCGCACTCGGTTATCGCAGAGCTCCCGCATTTGAGCGACCGCCGACAGTACCGCCGCGTCCGCCTCGGGCCTCGGCGATCGGCAGCGGCGAGCTGGGCCCGATCGAATTGTTCGAGCTTGGCGGAGGGGCGTTGGAACGCCTCGAGCCCGCCGCGGGCACGGTGCTTCGCGTGCCTGAGCGCGAACCGTCTGACATTCGGGTACTACCGTCGCCGCCTGTCGCAGGCACGTCGGACCGTCTGGGCGGCACGGATCTTGGCAGCCCAGCAGGCCGATCTGCTGCGACCGGTGGCGGCGGTTTCGGTGGACCAAGCGGCCGATCGCTCGGCGCTGGCAGCGCCGCTGGTGGAGCAAGCACGCCGCAGTAGCCGAGCGGCGTGCCGGATCAAGATAAACGTCGCTTGCCCGGTCAGACCGCTCATTCAGTTCCTCGCGACTCGGGCGCGGCCCAGAGGAAAAGAGCGCAATAAAAAAGACGTGACCGTTTTTTTGATCCTTTGCGTCGGGCTCTCGCCTTTCGCACGGACCTTGCTCAAGCCTCAAGCATTTCTGCTTTTCGCTTCAGCCAAGCGGCCACGTCCCATTACGACAGGCTTTTGAACGATCGTTTGACTCTTGCAAGTCTTTCGATCATCCCGCTGAGTTGGAAAGCCCCTTTGTTTTGGGTTTTCGGTTCAGTTGTTTCTGCCTGTCTTATAAGAATCCTAGGGGTGTCCAGCGTGGCGGAGTAGTTGAACGGCTGTTCCGTACCTTTGTCACACTAGGCGAGCTGGCAAGAGGCACACGCCAATCCCGGTTGTCCCGCGTGGGAAGGCTGTTCTTACCAAAACGAACGCACCGGACTTTCGACGATTGCCGGCCGATGAGAAGAAGCGGACGAAAAAAAACTTCGGCAATCTTGTCGGCCCTCACCTGACCTCTCCCGGAGGGAGAGGGAGCTTTAGGACGACGAAGTTGTTTTTCGTTGCTCCTTAACGGTAGTTACGCGTCGGCCCTCCAAGCTAACCCGTTGGCCGCACCCGCATTGTCGATTCGCATGGAGGCAACCATGCTGCGGAATGCCTCATTGTGGCGCCGCGGACAAAACTTGTGCGGCGTTGGGCCTTTGAGCCGCGCGAGCTTGGTCGTCTGGGTGGCGCTGGGCCTTGGTACGCCCGCTGGTGCCACGGAGGCCGCGCCGGCAGCGAGCCCACGCGCCCGGCCGCGCGGATATTTCGCGCGGCAGTCGAAGAGTGGCGCCCAAGTAACCCCGGTCCCGGCGCGCCGGGAGGATGGGGAAGTCACTCGACAAAGTCTACCGGAAGTGCCCCCCGCAGAGCGTCGGCTATACGAAGCGGCAGCCCTCGCGCCGGTCTCGCATCGCCGCTGGCAAACACTCCCAACCGTTGACGAACCGTTTGGCAATCAGCCCGAGCTGTTGTTGCCGGCGGTGATTGAGCAGGTGCTGGCCCGCAACCGCACGGTCGAGGC
>DATFDL010000681.1:0-5757 GCA_035252155.1 Pirellulales bacterium
TGGCCGCGGGGAATATGCCCCTTTCACTCACGCACGCCGGCTCGTGGCGTGAGTTCCAGTCTGATTGGAGGTTGAGGCATTGCAAGCGCGTGATCGCTCGGCGCGGCATCGAAACGCAAGCTCGCTCGCTTCAACCGGAATAACCGGAGCGTTCGTCGCGCCGCAATTCTTCCAGTGCGGCAGCGAACGCTCCGAGTGCCGCGGGGCCGAATAACACAAACCGCACCAGCTCGGGCCGGCCGTGCTGGGCCAGAAAATCCCGCACTGCGGCCAACGCCACGCGGGCTGCCTGCTCGATCGGGTAGGCATACGCGCCAGTGCTGAGCGACGGAAAGGCCACGCTGGCGCAGTCGTGCTCGATGGCCAGCTCCAGCGAACGGCGATAGGCCCCGGCGAGCAATGCGGCTTCTTGCTGTCCGCCGCCCCGCCAAACCGGGCCGACAGCATGGATGACATGCTTGGCGGTCAATTCTCCCGCCCCGGTGATCACCGCCGAGCCGGTCGCGCACCCCCCCGGATAGCTCCGCCGCGTTTCGGCCATCAGGTTCGGCCCGCCGCGGCGATGGATCGCCCCATCCACTCCGCCGCCTCCGGCCAACCGAGCATTCGCCGCGTTCACGATCGCGTCGACCTGCTGATCGGTAATGTCACCTTGCTGCAGCTCGATGGCCGCCGAGCCAATTTGCCAACGCATGGTTGCATTCCTTGACACGTCGCCAGATCAATGATCATGAATCGCTATCCGAGCCCCTCGCTGGTCGGTTTGGGCGGCAACGTCACTTAGTGCGTCGACCAGATATCGAGCCAATCCCGATATCTTGGCACAAAAATTCAGTCCCACGCCATCGCCTAATCCCAGGGAGCAATGGTTTGCTTGCATCCACGTGCCCCGCTCACGGAGCTCACCAAGCGAGGCATTCGTCTTGGTCGACAGTTCCAGGTCGAAGGTGCTATCTAAGCAGGTGACGAGCGCGTAGGCCGGCAAGAACTCTCCATCCACCAAAAAATCGTGGATCGTGGTATTGATCCAACCGCAGCTATATTGGTCGTTCTTCTTCATGAATTATTCACCCGGCTTCAGCGCTCGCGGTGACTGCCGTGGAGGAACCTTCGTCCAATCCCAGTCGTGGGCGTGAGGATCTCCGACTCCCGTGTGGTCGTGTCCGTGGTCAATGTTCTTTACCGCGCGGCCGTCTGGCCCGTAGAAGCGCTTTTGCAGCAAGTTGCCGGCTGCATCGCGTTTTTCCACGATACCTTTAGGCGCGGCGCTGGCGGGCAGGTCGTTGGAGCGTCGAGCCATGAACGTCGCTTCATTCCGCCGGCGCTTCCGCGAGGTTCACATCTCGATCCCTTTCGTCTCTGTCCGAATCACCGTTGGACGAGGGCGATGCGGCACGCGGCGATTCGGACGGCGGCGGTGGTTCGGATGGCGCTGGTTCGTCTGGAACGCGGGAGCGCAACTGCTTCGCGACCCAGTCGAGCCACGCGGCGGGCGGCAAGCCGTAGGGACGGAACTTTTCCATGCTGCCTTGCTCTTCGCTGTGGAACAACGCCCGCTGCTCGCCCAGCCGGCTGGCGATCGGCGAATCGATCAATGTGCTCGAGTCGTTCTGGCTCATCTGGAAGAGCACACGCATCTCGATCTCTCGCAACGCCTGGCGATCGAATGTGCGCTGTAAGTTCGTCAGGCTGTCGCACCACGCCAAGACGTGAATGCCCAGGTTCGGCCCTTCGCGCAAGATATCGACAAGTTGCTGCGACGGGCTGGCCTGCTCCTCGCCCGATCGCGAGAAGCTGAAATCGTCTTCTTTCTTGCGCAGATCGCGGAACCGCTGCACATCGTGGATGATCAGATACCAGGCGGGGGCGTCGGTCTGGCCGGCGGCTTGGCGTCGGGCGACTTCGGCTGCTACCTCACCCAATATCGAGGCGGTTTCGCGAACTTCGCCCACGCGCGCTGGATGCGGCAGCGCCTCGGCCACCCGCTTGAAGAAGCCGGCGTTGACGTTTTCGGGCGGTGTGCCGTCGAGCACGTAAAACCGCGTGCCCGGACGCCCACGACGATCGGGCGCGTGCTGAGCGGCCAGGCTGATCTGGGCCGCCGCCAAAATGGCCATCGCCTGTAGTTCGTTCTGTCCGACCAGCAACACGTTGTGTCCGCTCTGCCGGCGCAGCAGTGCGGCAGTAGGATCTTTAATCGCCACCGGGTCGCCCAGCCAGGCAATGGCCGGCTTGTTCGAGGCGGCCGGCCAGTCGGTCGCCCGCAGCAGTTCGTCGAGTTGCGGGTTCTGGTCCAGTTGGCCGGGCACGTTCCCCTCGAAGACGATCAACGGCAACTCGCCGTGTCCGTTGTGCTCCTTGGCGTAGTCTTGAATTCGCCGATGCCATCGCTCCTTCTCTTCGTCGGGCAAGTAGGCCACCTGGAAGGGATGATTGGCGTCGGGCAGGCCGCCGGCGTCGTTGTAGATGGCTTCGCCGGGACGCGACAACAAACGGGCCGCCGAGTTCTCCTCGCTGAGAATCAAATGGGCGTCAGCCTCGCTGCATTGCAGAGCGATGCGCACGCCCATTTGGCCCAGCGTCGTGCGGGCCAGCGAATAGGCCCCGCCCAACGTCTGCGAACCCAGCAGCACGTGCATGCCGAAAGCCCGGCCTTGCCGCACCAACCGGTCGAACAGCAGCCCGACCTCCTGAGCCAGCTTGTCGTCTTCGACAAAGAACTCCTGAAACTCGTCGATGATCAGCAAGATGCGCGGCAACGTCAGGCCGGTATTGCGGCGATAGCCGGCGACGTCTTGCGCTCCCGCGTCGCGAAACTTTTCGCCGCGGTCGCGAATCTCGGCGTCGAGCCGCTGCAATACGCTCAGGCCAAACTCGCGGTCGCTTTCGACCGATACCACTCGGGCGTGCGGCAGCCGGTACGTGGCATAGGTTTTGAACTCGACGCCCTTCTTGAAGTCGATCAGATACAGTTCAAGTTCTTGCGGGCTGTAGGTGACTGCTAGGTTCGTAATCAGCGTATGCAAAAGCGTCGACTTGCCCGAACCGGTCTTGCCGGCCACCAGCACGTGCTGCGAGGTGCCGCGGCCCAGTTCGAGGTTTTGCTTTTTGGTGGCCCCGGCCGGGCCGAGCGCCACCTGGATGCCTTTGCGCGTGTCGGCGGTCCACCACTGGTCGTCTCGCGGCGCGATCACCGAGAACGGCACTTCCACGCGGCTGGCATTCTTGGCGGCATCGCCCACCCGCCGGACGATGTTCGAAAACACGTCGCCGGGCGGAGCGCGATCGAGCGTCAGCGGCAACCGGCCGAAATCCGCGTCTTTCCAGGCGAACTTTTCTTCTTCGCTCTGCCAGGCGAAGTTGACGCAGTGCTGTTCCAAGTCGCTAATCTTAAAGCCCTGCGGCATGGGCTGCTTGGTGTCGACGCTGATCAGCGCGTGCACGCCGCACCGCGCGCCGCTCGAGACGATGCTCAGCAGCCGGCGGCAGGCGGCCTCGCTGAAATTGGCCGGGTAGTTGGCCACCACCAGGTAGCGGAACGGCTCGGCCACTTCGCCGGCCGCCTCGTTGTAGGCCTCGATCGTCTCGAATTCATTCCGCAGGTACTTCTGGATCACCACTTCCATCTGCTCCGTCAGATCGGCCAACCGTTGCTCGATCTGTTGCGGCTCGGTCCAGATGCGGGCGCCGATAAGCTGTTCGTCGTAATCGCCCAGGTGCATGAAGGCGGCGAAGTTCTGCCCCAGGCCGATAGGGTCGATGACGGTGAACCGCACCTTGCCCGGCGGAATAGTGGTCGCCAATCGCAGCATGGCGGCCTGCATGATCTCGACGGCCTGGTCGCGGGCCTTGCCTTGCGTGCGAATCAGCAGCGAGCCGCGATCGGGAAATGTGAGCAAGGCCGGCTGCTCGATGACGGGCAACTGCAACGCGCCGTTGCCGTCGGACTGTCCATTGGTCGGGGCGGCGGTCTTTCGCAGGCTGAGCTCATCGAGCACCGGGCCGGTATCTTCTTCGATTTGCTTGGTCTCGCTGAAATGCTCCGGCCCGGCCCGCCATTGGCCCAAGCGCAACACGGGAGGCAGCGTGCGCGGCGGCTGCCACCTGTCGGTGAGAATGAAGTTCCAGTCGGGAAAAAGTTCGCCGCATTGCCGCTCGACGTCGGCGACTTCATTCTTGATTTGAGCGACCCCCTTGTGCCAGCGGTCGAGCCGGCGCTGCGTAGCGGCGGCCAACGCCCGTTGGCCCTCGGCGGTGGCTTGCTTGTATTGCTCTTCGAGCCGCCGCAGCTCTTGCTCGTACTTGGCCGGTATTTCCTGGCGAAGCCTTGTGATTTGTTCCTCAGCCTTTTGCAGAGCGGCGTCGCGGCGCCGAGTCAGCTCGGCAAGCTGCTTGTCGTGCTTTTGCTGGGCTTTGGCCGTGATTTCGTCGCGCTGCTGCACGGCCTTGGCGATCCGGTCTTGGCAGTCTTTGTCGGTCTTGGCGTCGTCGCGCTTGCGGCGTTCGTCGAGCGCGGCGCTTTCCTTGCGATACATTTCTCCGGCGATCTGCTGCCAGCGCTTGCGGGCCACATCGGCATAGTCGAGCGCGTAGGCCAGCGGCTGATAGGCCGCAACCACTTTGTTTTGCATGCTCGACCGCAAGATCAGCCAGATCATCAGGCTGATTACCAGGCCGCCGCCCAAACCGGCGCCGGCCATGAAGGCGATGTTCCACTCGGTGGCCGCGCCCACTCCGCCCGCCAGCGCGCCGCCCAGCAGGAGGAAGAGCACGAAAACCACCGCCAGCTTGGGCCGCTTGATTTTTTTCAGCTCGTCGAGCTTCGCGTCGGCCACCTTGAAGGCTTCGTCGATGGCCTGCTGCGGATGGACGTTGGGCGGCAGTTGGCCGATCTGCTGTGCCGGCTGCTCGGCCAGCGAGGTTTGGCCCAGCCCGATCAACAGTTGCTTGGCCTCTTTGCGGCGCGCCTCGATGCCCAGCGCGCTGGGATCGGTGCCGGCTTCCAGATCGCCGTATTTGCTTTTAAGATTGCTTTTGCCGGCCTCGAAGACGCCGGTCAACTCGAAGTGCGTGTCTTCACGCACCCGTTCGGCCTCGGCCTGTTCCTGCTGCCACTCGGCGGTGGCCTGCTCAGTGACTTGGCGGTAGGTGCTCTCGATCTCGTCGTTGCCCTTCTGCGAGGCCGATTTGACGCGATCGACTTCGGCCCGATAGTCGGCCTCGGCTTTGGCCAGTTCAGCGTCGCGCTGGGCGGACACCGAATCGATGGCGCGGCGATGTTCTTGCTCGGCCGCCGCCAGCCGCGCGGCCAGCTCGTCTTCGGCATGATGGTCGGCCAACTCGACCACCATCTGCGCCGCCTCGGCCAAAACTTGTCGCTGTCGTAAGATCAGTTCGCTTTCGGGCATTACCTGCTCTCTTGGCACTCTTGGCAAGCCTGGTTGTAAATCTGGGCCAGGCGACGGAGCTTATCGAGCGTGTTGCGCACCTGCGGCTCGATCGGCTCGATGTATTTTTTTTCGAACTCCGCTCGCCGGACGTCATTCCAGACTTCTTTGGTGTCGTCCCAGCGGCGCAGGGTGGTTTTCATCGCGTCTTGCAGACGCCCGGCGCCAGAAGCAAGATCGGCGGGTTTCATGGTGTGCGTTCCTTGCTGAGGTAAAATCCGTACCGGCCTCTGTAGGGAACGGACTCCGTGCCGTTCCGTGAATTGCGATTCGACCCGGCGCCGCCCCTCGCGGAACGGCACGGAGTCCG
>DATFDL010000682.1:0-5038 GCA_035252155.1 Pirellulales bacterium
GAGGGTTCGGGGTTCAGGGTTCAGGGTTCAGCATTTTTGTTCGGGCGTTTCGGGCGACTCTTCGCTTGCGCGTCACTGAACCCTGAACCCTGAACCCTGAACCCTGAACCCTTTTCAAACTTTGACCCGCTGTCGGGGCGACGTGTCTGTCTCGACGTGTTTCAGGTACGCGGCCAAAACCTGCTCGTTGATCTCGCGGATCTCGTCGGGCGTGATCGTTTCGATCTCGCGGGCCATCTGCTCGATCGTGATGGCTTGCCGCGAGCCTGGTTTCCTGAACCGCCGCGTGCCGCCGGCGAAGGGAAACCGCAGGTGCAGTTTGCCGACCACGCCGTCGCCCTGGCCGCCGATCGTGATGCGATACTGCGTTGTCATGGCGTGCCGGGTGCGGCCGGTGCGCACCAGGTCGATCGACGTGCCGTACTTGCGCTGCTTTTGAATTCGGTAGCGTTTGTTCCGCTCGGCGTAGCCGTACTTTTGGTGCGCGGGCCGTTGAAAGTGACCGGGGATGCGCTTCCGCCAGTGCGTGGTGAGCACTTCGGTCACCACCTGCTTGACGATCCGATTGTGCGCGCGGCGCGACTTCTCGACGAGAAAGTCGCCCAACTTCGGCACTTCGATCGAAAAGCTCAACTGCACGGTTCACCACTTCGCACCACTTTGCATCGCTTCACACTTCACACTTCAAACTTCCAACTCTTCTCATCCGTTGAACTCGAACAGGTAGGTGGCCCCATAAAAGTATTGGGCGACTTCGCCGGCGTGGCCCTCTTCGCGGACCTCGTTGACGGCGGTCGGGCCGTCGAGCAATTGGATCTGGTGGATCGCCACCTGGCTCAGCCCGGCGATGCCGCCGGGGCTGGTGCCTTGCAGATTCATGCAGTCGAGCAGGATGGGATCGACCTTGTTATAAAAATCCAAGGTTTCGTCCCAGAGGCGGTCCTCGCGATTGCCTTCGGAGAGGATCGAGGCGGTCGGCGGCAGCTCGAACGACACATAGACGCCGCCCTGCGGCCGGAATTTTTGGAGGGCGACTTTGCGGAGCGCGAACTGCGGCGACGGTGTGACGATCACGCGCGGCCGCGTGCTGCCCGATTCCTCGGTGTCGTCCGCCTCGAGTTTTACGAAGGGCAGGGCATGGGCGGCGTCGGGCGCGCCGACCAGGCTTTGGAAGTTTGCAGAGCTGGCGATCAAATAGGCCACGCCGGCGATGAAGATGCCTTCATGGCCGCTCGGAACCACAGTGCGGGTCGAGAGGCCGCCGCCGGTGGTGCGGAAGAGCACCTCGTTGCTGTCGAGCGAGGTGAGGCCGTTTTCCGTCGCATAGGCTTTCGCCAGGTAGCTGCCCGGCGTCAGCGCCAGCGCGCCCGAGCTGTTGCCGTTGACGCTGGCCTTCTGCGCGAACGCGACGTTGCCCGTGCCGCTGGGCAGCGGCGCGACCAGCACCGTGTTGACGGCCCCCGCGTCGCCGCCGGAGATCGTGGCCGTGGCGCCGGTGCCGTCGCCCTTGTCCGTGACGGCCAGGGCCGGCTGCGGCGGAGGCGTGCCCGAGCCGCCGCTCGACACCGCCTTGAAACAGATCAGCGCGCATGCTTCGTCGCTGCTATTCGTCCAAGTGAACTTCGGATTGATCGCCGCGGCGGCGCCTTGCACCAGGTAGGCATGGGCAAGGCCGGCCGAGCTGGCGGTGTCGGCGACCGAACCGAGCAAGGTGAATCCGCTATCGACCGACGGCGCGGACGGAGAGCCGGCGTTACCGCAGCCCAGCCCGAAGAGACAGAGATCGCCGGCGACGGTGGGAGTGACGCTGCCCGGCTGGGCGCTGGTGAGAAAGGGCGCGCTCGAGGAACCGCTCGCGGCATCGACCACGGCGACCTGGGGGCCGCTCCAGGCGCTGACGCCGATCGCCGGGAAGCTGCTCGTTCCGTTGGCCGTGAAGGTGTGATTCGGGCCTACGACCGGGTCCGGGCAGAAATACCAGCTCGCCCGGATATTCGTCTCAAAAACGATCTGAATCTGCGACCATTCGTTGTTGAAGTCATCGCTTATTTCGGGCGGCGGATCGCCCTCGTAGCTCGCCAAAAAGATCGCCAGCAGCGTCGCGCCGGTCGTGTTGATCGCGCCGGAGGTCACGCCGTTGGCGGTGCCCTGCGCTTTCGTGTGTGCGACGAGTGCGAAGCCCATGAGAGTTGGAAGTTGGAAGTGTGAAGTTTTAAGTGGGAAGTCAGCGGCCGGAAGTTCTGCTCTTCAAACTTCCAACTTCAAACTTCCGACTGTCCCTATTCCGTCAGCGGATTTTCCGGGCCGTCGTCGGCCGGATCGTCCAATTCGTCGTCGTCGTTCATCGCGTCCGCGTCCGCTTCGTGCTGGCGCCCTCGGTGCGGCGGCAGCGGACCTGCTGGCGGTAGGGCGTGCGCCGCACAATCTTCTCCGCCCGCCAGATCTCGCCGTCAATCAAAAACTCATCCCGCTGCTGCGCCCGCTCGGCGACGGTTACGGTGACGGTCGTCGGCAGCGTCAGCAGCAGGTATCTGATGACCTGGCTGCCGTCCCGGTCGTCGACCGGCGTTTCCCCCTCCTCGGCCTTGTGCACGATCGCCGTCACGCTCACCGCGGCCGTCCTGACGCCGAGCGGGTACTGAGTGACCGTCTCGGCGAAATGGTCGGTGTTGAGCCAGATCGACGAAAAGTTTTCGGACCTGGCTCCGGCGAAATTGGTGGCGAGGTTGGACATGCAAAGGGTTCAGGGTTCAGGGTTCAGGGTTCAGGAAGGCAAGCTCGCGCTGGCCGCAGAGTTGAAGTTCACTAAAGTGCTGAACCCTGAACCCTGAACCCTTTCCCACTAACTTCGCTTGTACAGCAGCTCCACATAGTCCAGGTCGGCCTTCGGCGCGCCGGTGCCGCTGGCCTTGGCGAGCTGAAATACGAACTGCAAATACTGCCCGGTCAGGGCGGCCAGGTTGAAGGTGGTCGTCGGCAGAATCCGCGTCAGCCGCCCGTTGCGGTTGCTGTCGCCGGCGAAGAACCGCACGTCGCCCAGCCCGTTGGCGAAGTCGATCACAAAATCCAACCAGGTCGCGTCGGGCAACAGCAGCGGACTCTGCTGGTCGTTCAGCGTGGCGTTGGTGCCGTCCTTGGCGTCGACCGCGATCACGTTGGTCGGCGTGTTGGCGCCGTCGACGCGGAAGCCGCAATACTTGCTGGCGCTTTCGGGCGCGTCGTTCTCGGCGGACATCAGGCCGGCCCAGAGCACCTGGTTGACGGCGATCGGCGTGCTGCCGCCGTTGTTGGTGCGAAGGCGGAAAGCGACCGACTGCACGTTGTCCATCAGGATCGACAGCACGTCGCCATGGTAAAGCGTGGCGGCCTGCACCTCGTTGGTGGCGTCGAGCGCGGCCTCGACGCAATGCTGGCCGCCGGAGAGGCCGGCCAACGTGGGCGACCCGGCGGTCTTGGTGAGCTTTTTGGCCCAGGGGGCCGCGGTGTCGCTGGCGGTGAGCGGGATCGCCTGCGCGCCGATGAAATCGTCGAAGTGACGGCTGGTGGCCAGACGCATGATTTTATTCCTTGTTTGAAGTTTGAAGTTGGAAGTTGGAAGTTGGAAGTTGGAAGTTGGAAGACAAAAACGTCTTCACACTTCACACTTCAAACTGAAAACTAACTCTGAACGAAGGCCAGGCCGCGGTAATCGACGGGCAGCGCCGCGCCGGTCTGGCGGACCTTGAAATACCGGACGTCTTTGTCGAGATCCCACCACGACTCCAAGAAGGGAGTGTCTTCGCCTTGCAGGTAGCGGACCTCGATCGTGTCGACCATGTTGTAATCGGTCGCGCCGTAGTACTGCGTCGTCGAATAGTGATCGAGGTACGCCTCGACGATCGGCTTCACCAGGCCGTAGAACGGGTTGATCACGCCCACGTTCGTCAGGGCGGGATCAGTCTGGCTGCGCAAGAGCTGGTCGGCCGTCGCCTCGAGCGCCGCCGGCACGATCAGCCACCGCAGCGGGTTGTTCAGGAAGCTGTCCTTGTTCAACCCGTGCATGGTGCGGAACGTGGCGTGCAGCTTGTTCAGCGCCGCGATCGTCGGCGTGCCGACGGCGGACAGCAGGTTGCCCTGGTGGTTCGTGGCGTCAAACAGGGCGTGGCCGTCGGCCATGTTCGGGTTCTTGGCCAGAATGTCGTACACCAGCTTGTTGAACGTGCGCGCCGCGCCGATGCCTTGCTTCATCGGCAAGCGCGAAATCGCGCTCAGATCGTCGTTCAAAATCATCTGCCGCGTGAAGCTGCTCTTACGCGCGTAGGTCTCGACCACGAAGTATTCGCGGTCGTCCGACAGACCGGTGTCGGTGGGCGTCTCTTCGCCTTCCGGCATGTTTTCCAGATCGCTCGCCTCGCCGAACTTGACGATCGAGTTGAGCTTGAAGTCGATCACCGGCTCTCCGATCCGGCACCACTCGCGGAAGCTGACCGGGGCCTCGATGTAGCCCCGCATCAGCACCTTGCGGGCGCTGTTGAGCGTGAGCTGCGCGAAATTCCCCGTTTCGTAAAACGCGGTGCCACCGTTGGCGGCCATCAGCTCGGGGCGGTCGCTGGCCAGGGCCAGCTCGGCGATCCGGCCCGGCGCCATGCCGCGGGTGTTGATTCCCATCTGCGCAAGCGAGAGGGCGGCCAGGTCCAGCAGCCGGTAGGCCATCAGCGGCCGGGCCTCGGCCGACAGATTGTTGACGCCGGCCACGCGCTGGCCCTCGAGCTCGCGGCCTTCGCGCCAGGCGCCGCTGGCCGTGAGCATGCAGCGGGCGGTGAGGGCTTCGCCGGCGGCGACGGCGAACTTGTCGCGTTCGCTGCGGCCCAGGCGGATTTCTCCGTAGGCGCCGGCCTCGGCGGACCGATCGGGCTGAGGAATCGGTTCGCCGCGGCCGCCCTCGGACAGGTAAGCAATCAGCCGCTCGTTGGCGGCCTCGATCGAGAGTCCCTCCTCGACGAACTTTTCGGCCTGCTCGGCCGAGATCCGCAGCGCCTTGCACTTGGCCCGGATCGTG
>DATFDL010000683.1:0-8416 GCA_035252155.1 Pirellulales bacterium
CAAGACTTGTTTGGCCGAACGATCAATACCGAGGGTCTGATGCTGGTGGATTGGGAGGGATATCTGGCTGACCCCGCGATCAAGTTCTCTCTCACGCCTCCGCGGGACACGACTTTTCCCGCCACGGCAATCCTCTCCTCCAAACAGACGCGCCTGTACTTTGATCTGCCGAGCGCGACCGGCGCGAACGGCCCTCGCAAAGAGATCGTTTGGCGAAAACGCGAATCAATTCCGGTACACGTCTCGATTTTTCCGGACCGCGACGGCGACGATGAAACGCATCAGTTCGAAATCGAGTTTACCGATGCCGGCGAGAAACGCGAACATCTGGTGTTGCCGCTGCGCGTGATCGACCAGGACAGAGATCGAGCCGACGATTTTCACGTGACCGTCGACTTCACCCAGGACCAGACCGGTTTTTTCAAGGATGAAGCCGCACGGGCAACCATCCTTCAGGCAGCGCGTGATTGGGCGTACTTTTTCGCCGACATGCGGCTACGTCCGGTCGCCGCCGGTTCCGAGAAGACGATGATTTGGGGGCCCGACGGATTCAAAACAGCCTCGCACGTGCTGAACCAAAAAGAATACTCGGGCTATTTGCTTTATGCCTATGGAATCCGCAATGAATTGCAGAACGCCGACCTTTCGATCTCGGCCGCCTGGAGGTTGCTCAAGCGGAACCCGGCGGCGCGAGCCATTCGGTCGGGAGGAGAGCCTTCTCCGGCGGGCGGATTTCAAGTCGCCGCCGGCCAGGCGAAGCCCCTCCGCCGCTCCGGCGGTCTGGAGCTCGAAGTGCAGGGCAATTACAACACCTTGGGATGGCGTTTGACGCTGGCCGACGACGATTGGTGGCAAGCCACAAACCACGGTGACGTTAAGAACGATCTCTATTCCATCGCCCATCACGAAATTGGCCATGCGCTGATCTTCAATCCGAACAATTCGCTCGTGCGGCGCGGCGCCGCCATCGACGATGCGCGGATCCGTTCCTATCTGGGCAATCTGCCGACCGTGAGCCAATCGGATCACTTGGAGGGCACGATCGACCCCGATAGCATGCGCGGGGCCTTTGGTAACGAATACCACGGCAAAATGCCCAGGGGCCGCTGGCTGATCACCAAGCTCGATCTGCTCTGTGCTCAGGCGATCGGGTACGACCTGCGAGAGACCAGCGCCTTCACGCCGTTGTCTTTCGCGGCGGCCGAACTGCCCCCAGGAAGCGTTGGAGCGCCTTATTCAGCGCGGCTCCGAGCATCGGGCGGCATCCCGTTTTATTGCTGGGAGGTCGTCGAGCAACTGCCGGCCGGGCTTGCGTTGGATTCGTTCACCGGAGCCATCAGCGGTGTTCCAACTCAGCGCGGTGTCTCCGACTTTACGGTGCGGGTTCGTGATTACTCCGAACTTGGCAAAGGTGTAACACAGCGCTTGCAGATCGAAATTGGCGGCGCCGACTCGGCTGGCTGTTCGGAATAATAAACCGCGATCATGGGTCAAACGGCCAAAATCGGCGGCCCGCAGATTTTTTTGGCGATTCTTCAGATCGTTGTCGATTTCCAGGTTCGCCGTTCGTCTATAGGGTGGAACGGCCTCTGTCGCGAGGCCGACAATCACCACCTATGTAGGAGAGAAGCCATGAAATCGACCGCAGTTTGCACCATTTTTTTGACTACCCTGTTGGCCGCGGCCCAGACCGCCTGTGCTGACGAAAAGACCGCGGCAACCAACGCACAGCGATTCGAGGCGCTCAAAAAGCTGGCGGGCGAGTGGGTCGAAGTCGGCAAGGACGGCAAACCAACCGACAAGCTCGTTAGCACCATCCGCGTGACGTCGGGCGGAACCGCGGTCGAGGAGACGCTGTTTCCGGGCAGCGACCGAGAAATGGTCACCATGTATCATCTGGATGGCGACGATCTGATTCTGACGCACTATTGCAGCCTGGGCAATCAGCCGCGCCTGCGGGCCGAGCCGGACGAGGATTCGCATCGCATCGTGTTCAAGTTCGTCGGCGCCACAAACCTCAAGTCGGAAGACGAAATGCACATTCATCAGGCCACGTTTAAACTGGACGGCGCCGACCGCTTCCAGGCCGAGTGGATCGCCAACAAAAACGGCGCGGCGTGCCATCAAGTGGTCCTCGACCTGGTGCGCAAACAGAAGTAGGCGACACGCCGTTGACGACCGGTAGCAACGATATCACAACCAGATCAAGGAGCCTTACATGCCTAAGTTTATGGTGATCTTACACGGCGTTCCCGGTAATTGGCAGGAACTTACGCCCGACGACCTGCAGAAGAAAGTCGCGGGTTATCAATCTTGGATGACTGAAATCCGCTCCTCCGGCCGTTATGTGTCGGGCGAGAAGCTGGCGGACGAAGGCGGCAAACGCCTGACACGCCAAAAAGAGCGACTGAGCGTCACGGATGGACCTTACAGCGAGGCCAAGGAAGTCGTCGGCGGCTATTTTGTGTTCCGAGCCGCCAACTACGACGAGGCCGTAGAGCTGATGCGCGATGCTCCTTTTCTGGATGACTACCGGGTGGAACTTCGTCAAACCGACCCGATGGGCTGCGGCGGCGAGTAACCTCTCAGCGACAGCGACAACAACCCCACGTTGCACCTGGCAAAGGAAGATTCGTATGGCAAAGTTCATGTTTGTTTATCGTCACGAGACCGCCAACTTCGGCCAAATGCCGCCGGAAGAGAAGCAGCAGCACATGCAGAAATGGCACGTCTGGATCAAAGAGGGCTTCGAAAAAGCTTGGATGGTGAACCCCGGCGACGGCCTGAAGCAGGAAGGGCGAGTCGTCAACGCGAGGAAGGTCGTCACAGATGGCCCGTTCGTGGAGGCGAAGGAAGTCATCGGCGGATTCTCGATCGTTGAGGCCGCCACGATCGACGCGGCCGCCGAGATTGCCAAAGGCTGTCCCTGCCTGCTCACGGGCGGGAAAGTAGAGGTTCGCCCGATGGAAGAGTTCACCATCGGTCGGCCCTGACATTTGAAATCGGCACGTGGTCCAGCCGCCCTCGGCTGGTTCCGCGACGCCGCCTGGACTCTGTAGGGAACGGACTCCGTGCCGTTCCGCGTAGGGCCAAACGACGTCGAATCGCAGTTCACGGAACGCCACGGAGGGCGTTCCCTACAGACTTTTGCGGTAACTAGATGCGTATGGGGACCAGCGAAGCGAGGTCCCACCTTACGCTTGCACTTCATGCAACCGTCGCTGGAGATATCGCCGCTCGCTGTCATTGGTGACAAGCTCAAGTGCCCGCGCATAGCTGATTGCCGCCTCGGTGGATGAACCTTGTCGGCGCAGTAAATCGGCACGGGCAGCGTGCAAGAGATGATAGTCCTCCAGGTGACCGTTCGCAGCTAGGTCGTCGATGATCGCCAAGGCCGCCTGTGGGCCCTCGGCCATCGCCACTGCCACCGCGCGATTGAGCGAGACGATCGGCGACGGCTGCACGCGCTGGAGAAGATCGTAAAGCTGTAGAATCTGGGGCCAATCAGTCTCTTCGGGCCGCTCCGCCTGGCAGTGCAGGGCGGCGATGGCGGCCTGCAAAGCGAACGGGCCGGGACCGCCCCGCAGGCCCTCCTCGACCAGCGGCAATGCCTCCGCAATCTGCGGCCAGTTCCACAAACGGCGGTCCTGCTCTTCCAAAACAACCAGGTCGCCTGCCGAATCGAAACGAGCCTCACGGCGAGAATCTTGCAGTAGCATGAGCGCCAGCAGGGCCGTCACTTCCGCCGGCGGCTCGGGCGCCATCAGCAACCGCACCAGACGCCCGAGTCGAATCGCCTCGGCACAAAGGTCGGTCCTGACGAGCGCCTGCCCCCGCGTGGCCAAATAGCCCTCGTTGAAAATCAAGTAAATCACTGTGAGCACGGCATCGATCCGTGCCGGCATGTCACTCGCGGCGGGAACGACATAGGGAATCCCGGCGTCGCGGATTTTGTGCTTGGCGCGCACCAACCGCTGGGCCATGGTCGCCGTGGGCACTAGAAACGCTCGGGCGATCTCGTCGGTCTCCAGCCCGCCCAGCGTGCGCAGCGTCAGCGCCACTTGGGCCTCGCCGGCCAGCGCGGGATGGCAGCAAGTGAAGATCAACCGCAGGCGATCGTCGGGGATATCGCCCGTGTCTTCGTCGGGCATCGCAATCGTCTGAATCTGGCCCGATTCGGCGAGCGACTGAAGCTTTTCGGTCAGGCGTGTCCGCCGCCGCAGCCGGTCGATTGCTTTGTGCTTGGCGGTCTGTATGATCCAGGTGCGCGGCGAACCGGGAACGCCGGACGTTCGCCACTGGTCGACCGCGGCCGCAAAGGCTTCCTGGGCCGCCTCTTCGGCCACGTCGAAGTCGCCCACCAGCCGGATCAAGGTAGCCATGATCCGGCCCCAATCAGACCGGTAGACCTCGTCGACGGCGGCATCGGTGTTGTAAAGCATGCCACATTGTAATCATATATGGCTCGTCCGCATGGCGCGAACCGTTCGCCTAAGGCGCTGATATTTTGGGGGGCTCAACATTGGATTTTTCGAGGCATGGGCCGGGCAAATCAATGGGTTGCTCAAATAAGCCTCCGGATGAGCGTTTTTTTTGGGGGAATGTCGATTCGGGTTTGCGCCGTTCGACTCATAGTGTTGCTACGAGCACATGATCGAGCCTATCGGCAGCAGTTTGCTATCCATCTGGGAGTGACTGATGAAGTACATGTTGCTGGTTTATCTGGACGAGCAGGCCTTGAACGGCGCCGAGCGACAGCAGTGTTATATCAAATCGACGCAGCTCGCACGCGATCTGCACGCACGGGGCAACTACCTCGACGCCTCGCCGCTGCATTCGGTCTCGACGGCAACGAGCGTGCGCGTCCGCGAAGGCCGACGCCTGGTGACCGACGGGCCGTTTGCCGAAACGCGCGAGCAGCTCGGCGGCTACTACGTCGTCAATGCTCGTGATCTCGACGAAGCGATCGGCATCGCCGAGCGGATTCCGGTGGCAACAGTGGGCACGATCGAAATCCGTCCGATCTTGGAGATAGCCGGTTTGCCCGATCAACTGTAGGTCAGGCTTTCTAGCCTGACGATTGTCAAGAAATAAGAGGATCTCCTATGCAATCAGAACCATCTCAAGCTTCGATCTCGAAAGGCCGGCTTTGGACCGGGCGGGTGATCAGCATACTGCTGGCGCTCTTACTGCTCTTCGACGGCGTGCTGAAATTCGTGCAGCCGGCGGAGGTGGTGGAGGCCACCACCGGACTGGGATATTCCGAAAGCGTGATTCTTCCGCTGGGGGCGATCGTGATCGCTTGTACGGTGCTCTACCTCGTACCGTCGACCGCGGTGCTGGGCGCCATCCTGCTCACGGGCTATTTGGGCGGGGCCGTCGCCAGCCATCTCCGCGCGGGCGACAGTTGGTTTGAAATCTTCTTCCCGGCGATCTTCGGCGCGCTGTTGTGGCTCGGGCTCGTCTTGCGAGACGATCGGCTTTGCTCGTTAGTTCCCTGGCGGCGCGACCGTTAATTCTTAACTCTTACACGAATGGAGAATGTTCGATGAAAGTCATGGTTCTCGTCAAAGCCACCAAAGATTCTGAGGCGGGCGTGATGCCCAGCCAGCAGCTACTCGCGGAGATGGGCAAATTTAACGAGGAGCTCGTCAAGGCGGGCGTGATGCTGGCGGGCGAAGGACTACGCCCCACCGCTCAAGGCAAGCGTGTCCGGTTCTCCGGCCAGCAGCGGACCGTGATGGACGGTCCCTTTGCCGAAACGAAAGAACTGGTCGCCGGCTTCTGGTTGTGGAAGGTGAATTCGATGGAGGAAGCCGTCGAGTGGATGATGCGTTGCCCGAATCCGCACCACTCCGAGGGCGAGATCGAAATTCGCCCGGTGTTCGATTTCGAGGACTTCGCGCCGAATGATCCCTCAGGTGAATTGCGCGCGGCCGATGCACGGTTGCGCGAGCAGATAGTCACGAAGCAATAGACGCCTCACTCAAGTCGTTTGAGGAACATGGATTGCGGCTGGACGGGGAAGGAAACCCAGCGGCGAGCATCTGACGGCAGGTGAGGCGGGTGATATCGCCGGTTTTGCGATGGTAATCTTGACGGCTGATTTGGACGGTTGTTAAACTCGCCGTCCCCCGGCGGATGAGAATGCCGCCCTAGCCAACGAGCTCGGCGGGGGACAAGGGGACCACGGCGGGAAAGGATTCCGGCGATGCAGCCAGCGGCGATCGTGATCGGCCAGCGCGTGATCGGCCACACCGGGCCGGCCTTGGTCATCGCCGAGATCGGGCAAAACCACAACGGCAGCCTGGCCCTGGCCGAGCAATTGATCGACGCTGCCGCCTGGGCCGGCGCCGATGCCGTAAAGCTCGTCAAGCGCGACCTGGAGAGCGAACTTTCGCGCGAAGCCCGCCGCCGGCATTATGACAGCCGGCATGCCTTCGGCCGCACCTACGGCGACCATCGCCGGGCTCTGGAGCTTTCGGCCGACGACCACGCCCGTTTATCGCGCCGAGCGGCTGAACACGGGCTGATCTATCTGGCCACCGCCTGCGATCTGCCCAGCGCGGGCTTGCTCGACGGGCTGGGGGTGGCGGCCTTCAAAATCGCCTCGCGCGATCTGGCCAATCTGCCGCTCCTGGCCGATGTGGCCGGCCGTGGCAAGCCCGTGATTCTGTCGACTGGGATGTCGGCATTCGACGAAGTCGATGCGGCCGTCGCGGTGCTCCGCGAGCAAGACTGCCGCTTCATTTTGCTGCAATGTACGTCGCTCTACCCGACGCCGTTCGAGCAGGTGCATCTGCGGAGCATGAACGCCCTGGCCGAGCGATACGGCTCGCTGGTTGGTTTTTCGGACCACACGCCCGGCGTGTTGTTGCCGCCGGTGGCGGTGGCGTTGGGCGCGGCGGTGATCGAAAAGCATTTGACGCTCGACCGCAATCTGAAAGGCACCGACCACGCCTGCTCGCTCGAGCCGGATGAATTTCGGCAGCTTGTTCATGACGTCCGGCGGGTCGAAGCGGCGCTGGGGCGGGCCGATAAGCCCGTGGCCGATGGCGTGGAAACCGTCCGCGCCAAGCTGGGCCGCAGCCTTGTTACCCGCACGCCGCTGCCGGCCGGCACCCGGCTGGAAGAGCCGATGCTCACGCTCAAGTGTCCCGGCGACGGGCTGTCGTGGTTCGACCGCCGGCAAGTGGTCGGCCGCCGGCTGAAGCGCGACCTGCCCGCCGATGAAAAACTTTCGCTCGACGATATCGCCTAATGAAACCACCGAGCCAAGCCAATCTGCGGGGGCTGTTGTTCGAGATGGACGACGTGTTGCACGACGCCACCGCCTGGCGGCGCTGGCTGTTGCAGCTCTTGTCCCGCATGGGTTTGAACACCAGGTATCGCAGTTTCTTCCGCGTCTGGGACGGCGAGTACCTGGACGACGTGCATTGCGGCCGGCGCGAAATGGGCGAGGCGTTTCGGTCGTTCCTGTTGTCGGCGGGGCTGACGCACGCCCAGATCGACGAGGTGGTGGCGGCTGGGCAGGCCCGCAAGCGGCATCTCGATGCCACGTTGCGTCCGCTGCCGGGCGTGCGAACAACGGTTGCTCGTCTGGCCGAACGCGGCGTGGCGCTGGGTGTGTTGACCGATTCGGACCGCCGCGGCGACGAACTGCGGCAGACGCTGGTGCGGCTGGGACTCGGCGAACGCTTCTCGGTCGTGCTCTCGTCGCTCGATTTAGAACACACCAAGCCCGACGTTCTCTGCTATCGTTCGGCCTTGGCCTTGATGGGATTGGAGCCTCATCACGTGGCCTTTGTGGGTCACAGCGCCGAAGACCTGAACGGCGCTCGGCGAGCGGGGTTGCGGACGGTGGCGTTCCATCGGGCGGCCGGTGTGGCGGCCCGCCATCATCTGAATCGCTTCGACGAATTGCTCGGGCTGGTCGAGCCGGGCCTGGCGCGAGCTGGCGCTTTTACGGGGGCCGCCTGAAGATGCAGATCTTCGCGCGGCGCGAATTGGCGGAGCCGCCACAAGGTAGTCACGGCCCTTGTGGCCGGCCGCCGGTGGAATTTGCGGACCGGTCGGGTAGTCCCGGCCCTTGTGGCCGGCCGCCGGGTGGTCTCACCAGCCGGGCACAAGGCCCGGGGCTACCGACCGATGAGCCTGCCCTGCTGTTGGAAGGAAGTTGGCCGGACGAGGAACGCGGCAGAGACCGCTGGTCGCTCGACGATGCGATCGACTCGCGATTCGCATGGATCGATCGCTGGGCGGCGAAACACGCTGAACGATTGGCGCAGCGGTATCCAAGCGCCGGCAACGACGACCGGCCGACGCTGGCGTATCTCAACGAGCTTGCGCTGCGATATTTTCTGGTCAAGCTGCTGCGCGTGGTGGCGTTTTTCGACGAAGTCTGCCCGCCGACGCG
>DATFDL010000684.1:0-21125 GCA_035252155.1 Pirellulales bacterium
GTGAATTTGCTCTCCAACGCCGCCAAATATACTGATGAGGCAGGCCGCATCGAGTTGAGCGTCCATCAAGGGGGGCAGGATGCCGTGGTGCGTGTGCGCGATACCGGTATGGGGATCGCCCGTGATCTGTTGCCCAGCATCTTCGATCTTTTCACGCAGGCGCCTCGGCCGCCCGATCGCTCGCAAGGCGGTCTGGGGGTTGGTCTGACGGTGGTGCGAAGGATTGTGGAATTGCACGGTGGCAAAGCCGAGGCGTTCAGCGCCGGGCCTGGCCGGGGGAGCGAGTTCGTCGTGCATCTGCCGTTGATGTCGCCGCCGCATCCCGTGGCCACGGCCGACCATTCCGTCCGGCCCAGTTTGGGAAGGCTGAAAGTGCTGGTCGTCGACGACAACCAAGACGCCGCCGACACCGCCGCGCTGCTGTTGCGTCGCGCCGGCCACGAGGTTCGGACGGCCTATTCCGGCAGCGAGGCGCTGGATGCCGCGCTGATCGATCGCCCCGACGCGGTGCTGCTCGACTTGGGATTGCCCGAGATCGACGGCTACGAAGTGGCCCGGCGTCTCCGGCAGAAGTCGGCGTTTGACGACGTACTGCTGGTGGCCTTAACCGGCTACGGACAAGAATCGGACCGGAAACGCTCGCAAGAGGCGGGTTGCGACGCTCACCTCGTCAAGCCGGTGAATATCAAAAAAATCGAAGAGGTCTTAGCCAGCGCGGCGAGGCATCGGCGGTCATAGCTTTTCACCTGCTCGATTGAGTTGTTCGATCGTCGGGAGTCGAATAACCGCTTACAAAATGGACAGCGGCATCACCTCGGCGTAAGATAAAATCAGGATGGGGTGTTGCCTGTTTGGAGAAGTGGTTCATGAACGCTGAGATCATGATTGTCGATCATGGGCGCGGCCCCCAGCTTTCCACGAGTCGCATTACGGTGCAGGATCTATTTCCCTACTTTCGACTGGGATATTCAGACGAGCAGATCATTCGCGACGTCATGCCGAGTCTGTCGGCGGCCGAGATCGGGGTCGTCCGCCAATACGTGGAAGAGCATCAGCACGAGGTCTTGGAAGAAGATAAGCTTATTCGCGAGTGGAACGCGAGCCGTAAAAACCCACCGGAAGCGCAGGAAGCCATTCGGCAAGGTCGCAACCAACGGCTGGCTTGGCTAAAGTCCCGTAAAAATCGCCGCCCGCAGGATGCCGCCAGTGACGGGCGTACTAGCTGACGTCAATATCGAAGGGCATGTCGATTATCTCATGGCGCTTGTTAGGGCTGCGCCGTGGAAGGACCTGTGGGACGAGCTTGATCTTGTTTACGCGACATTCGGCGAGGTTGGTCTCTCAGCCCAAGCGACCGATGCGGAGATTTGGCAACGCTGCCAAGACCTTGGTTACGTGCTTATTACGAGCAATCGTAACCGTGATCGCCCCGACTCCCTTGAAGCGACGATTCGCGAGCGGAACGCGGAGGACAGCTTGCCTGTGCTGACGATTGCCAACGCAGAACGGCTACGGGCGAGCCATAGTTATGCCCAGCGTGTCGCCGAAAGTTTGGTGGATGTGCTCATCCGAATTGAAACAGTCCGGGGTGCGGGCCGACTCTACCTGCCGTGACACGTTACTCTTCCTGCTCTCGCAGCTTGGCCAGCACGCTATAATCTTCCAGCGTCGTCGTATCGCCCACGGTCTCTTTGCCGGCGGCGATGTCGCGCAGCAGGCGCCGCATGATTTTGCCGCTGCGGGTTTTGGGAAGGGCGCTGGTAAACCGGATGTCGTCGGGCTGTGCTAACGCCCCGATCTCCTTGCGTACGTGCCGCTTCAGCTCTTCGCGCAAGGCGTCATCCGGCTCGCCGCTTTTGACGGTCACGAACACGGCCACCGCCTCGCCCTTGATTTCGTCGGGCCGGCCCACCGCCGCCGCCTCGGCCACCCGCGGATGGCTGACCAGCGCGCTCTCGATCTCGATGGTGCTTAGGCGATGCCCCGAGACGTTGAGCACGTCGTCGATCCGCCCCATGATCCAGTAGTATCCGTCGGAGTCACAACGGGCATTATCGCCGGCCAGATAGTTGTGCGGCGATTTGCTCCAATACTGTTCCTTGTATCGGGCATCGTCGCCCCAAATGCTGCGCAGCATGCCCGGCCAAGGCCGCGTGATCACCAGCCAGCCGCCGCGGCCCGCCGGCACAGGTCGGCCGTGCTCATCGACGATCGCCGGCACAATGCCCGGCAGCGGCTTGGTGCAACTGCCCGGCTTGGTGGCGATGGCGCCGGGCAAAGGGCTCATCATGATGCCGCCCGTCTCGGTCTGCCACCAGGTATCGACGATCGGGCAGCGCTCGCCGCCCACTTTGCGGTGATACCACATCCAGGCCTCCGGATTGATTCCCTCGCCCACGGTGCCCAACAGCCGCAGACTGGAAAGGTCGTGCGCATCGAGCCAGCGATCGCCCCATTTGATCGCCGCCCGAATGGCCGTAGGCGCCGTGTAAAAAATAGTGACGCGGTATTTCTCGATCAGTTGCCAGAGGCGGTCCTCGTGCGGCCAGTTCGGGGCGCCCTCGTACATGAACACGCTGGCGCCGGCGGCCAGCGGTCCATAGACCACATAGCTGTGCCCCGTCACCCAGCCGCAGTCGGCCGTACACCAGAAGACGTCGTCTTCACGCAGATCAAAAACCCACTCGGTGGTCTTTTTGACGTACAAGTTGTAACCGGCCGACGTGTGCTTGATGCCTTTGGGTTTGCCGGTCGAGCCACTGGTGTAAAGGATGAAAAGCGGATGCTCGCTATCGAGCGGCTCGGCCGGGCAATCGGGCGGGGCGTTTTGCATCAACTCGTGCCACCAGAAGTCGCGGCCCGAGCGCATCGACACTTCGTTGCCGACGCGCCGCAACACGATGCACTTCTCGACGGTCGGTGATTTTTCGAGCGCGGCGTCGACGTTGGCCTTCAGCGGCAGTTTTCCGCCGCGCCGCCAGCCGCCGTCGGCCGTGATGACCAGCCGGGCCTTGGCGTCGTTGTTGCGGTCGGCAATGGCCTCGCTCGAATAGCCGCCGAAAATCACCGAATGAACCGCGCCGATTCGGGCGCAGGCCAGCATGGCGATGGGCAGTTCAGGCGTCATCGGCATGTAGATCGACACCACGTCGCCCGCCTTGATGCCCAGCGACCGCAGCACGTTGGCGAACTTGCACACCTCGTGGTGCAGTTCACGATAGCTAAGCACACGAGTATCGCCCGGCTCGCCCTCCCAGATGATTGCCGGCTTGTCGCCGCGCGGCGGTTTGCCGGATGGGTCCAAGTGCCGATCGAGGCAGTTGTACGAGACGTTGGTTTTTCCTCCGACGAACCACTGCGCGAACGGCTCATTCCACTCCAACACCTTGTCGAACGGCTTAAACCAATGCAACTCGGCGGCCAGCTCGCCCCAAAAACCTTCCAGGTCTTTCTCCGCTTTGTTCCAGAGCCGCTCGTAATCCGCGAGCGATCCGATGCGAGCGCGGCTTGCGAATTCGGCCGGCGGCGGAAAGAGCCGCGCCTCTTGCATGACCGTATCGATCGAACCGCTGCGCGAGGCTGGCATGGCGATAGTCGAGTGGGGGAGTGAAACCGCAATGAACTGTCGATTCTACGAACACGCAGAATAGGGGTCAACGCGACGGCCAGCGATGCGGAAGAGTCTGTAGGGAACGCCCTCGGTGGCGTTCCGCAGGGCGGCGCGACGTCCGCCCGCCGGTCACGGAACGCCACGGAGGGCGTTCCCTACAGAAGCCGCTGCCTGTCGACGTACAGTGCCTACCTACGGTTTCAAATCCTTCAAGAGATCCACCGCAGCTTCGACCAGCCGCTCGCCGCCGCCGGTCTCGACCAGCGAATTGACCACTTCATAGCTGCCCTCGGCGAAGGCCTTCCGCGTGGGCACGTAATGCGGGTTGTCGTTGGCCAACTCAACCACCAGCGTGGTGGGAAACGGGCTGCGCCGCTTGACTTCCAAGCCCAACTCGACAAACACTTCGCCCGGCAGAGAAACCAGCGCCACCTCGGAGCTGAACCGAAATACCTGCACCTCGAGCGGCAACGACGACTTGCCGCGCAACTCGATCGCCACGATCTTGGTCGCCTCGACCTGGTCGAGAAACGGCAACTCCTTGCTCCCGATTTTCGCCATGTTGCGGTGGGCCGACTCAACCTGCTCCGGCGAGTAGCGCTGCAAAGGCACATCGACCGTTTGCATGCGTACCGCCAAGTCTACCTGGCCGATGGGCGTGAGTTGATCGACGTTCTCAATCACCGTCTGGGCCAACTGGCGTCCGATCCGCGCCGTTTCCGAGCGGTCGCCCGGCGGACGCAGGGTGCTCACGTCGATATGGTTGATGTCGCCGCACGTGCCGGCGCCAAACAGCGACACCAAGGGTTCACCCAAATGCTGCCGCAAATCGCGCTCAAGATAATACGGGTAGTCGGCGGAATACTCGGTGCCGCCGACCGTATCGAGATGCAGGGCGAACACGGTGAGCAGCGCCACGGGCCGATCGCTTGCCGTGTCGCGCGCCAAGAGCAGCCCCACGTCGGGGTCGATGGGACCGGCGGGCCGAACGATATCGGGGTTGAGCCTGCCCGGATTGAAGACCACTTTGCCGTTCTTCATGTGAAACCGGCGATTGAACGAAAGGCCGGTCTGCTGCGCAATTCCCGCTGCCAGCCTCGCCGGCTGGGCGGCGTCGCGGGCCTGCTGGACGGCCGCCGCAATGTTCTTTGCCAACTGCTCGGCGTAATCAAACGGTTCTTGTGGATCGCTGCCGTGCTTCTCCACCGCCAGCCGATGAAAGTGTTCGCGCAGCACGTCGTAGTACAACGGGCCCGTGTGCGAGTGCGTGGCGGCCACCAAGACATGGTCGCCGGGCACCTGTATCTGCTGTTCGATGATCTTGCGTGCCTGGGCGACCACTTCGGCCGGCACGCCGATCAAATCGCAAAAGACCAACGCTGCACGCTCATTGCCTTGCTCCAGGTAAAGGGCCTTGGCGTGTAGTGGATCGCGCGTGCCGGTGTTCAAGCGCTCGCGGAAATATCCGCTCATGCGGTAGCCCGACGGCGGCGTGATGTCGGCCTGGGCCGCCCCGGCCTTCAGTTCGGCGGCCGTGGGCAACGCAGACGCCAGCAGAAAAACAGCAAGGTGCAACATCGTTTCAATTGCCGAGGAGGCGTCGCAACCCGCCGATCTGTTCGTGGACGTCGTCGGTCTGGCGAACCACCAGGGCGAAGCCGGGCTCCCAGTACATGATTGTACCCTGCCCGCCCATCACATCCCAGCTTTCGGGGGCGATGGTGTTTTGAATCAGGTCAATCAGGTCTTGGGCGTTCGACCGTGGCGCGCCTCCTCGCCCAGCATCTTCCGCCGGTCGCAGTTTTGACGTTTTCACAGCGTCAGCCTGGTCGCTCAAGCTTGCGGTGCGCAAAGACGCCGTTGCGATTCGCGCATGGCTCGCCTCGTTCCGCGCGATCGCTTTACTCAGGCCGACCAGGCGGCCCCGCAACCGCGCGAGCGACCGGCTGCGTTCGGCCGCGCCCAGCGACGACTGGGCGGTTTCGCGATAAAGCGCAACGAACTCGCGCGCCTGCCGTTGAACGTCGTCCGGCGCCGTCGGGAACGCTTGATTCGAAGCCTGGCGGAGCGATCGCCGTAGCTCGGCAACCGCCGGCTCTTTGACACGGGCCTTAGTACGCGCGACGGTTTTGATTGGGACGGCAGGCACGCGCGGCGGTTCAGCCAGCGCGGGCCAGGTCATGCCCCAAGCGAATAGCCAAGCGAAAAAGCCGCGCCTGATAAGTTCGACCCGCACTACCATGGCCAGACCTCCTCTTGCCCGCAGGGAACTACCGATGATTCAATTTAGCGAGTCTGGCGTCCGGCAAGCAAGCAGCCCTTGACTCTCCCCTTGCTGGAGGCCGTAGGCTGGTCTCCGTCACGCCTTTTTCACGGAGACCAGCCATGTATCGCATTGGTGATTTCTCAAAGCTTGCGGGATTGTCGATCAAGACGCTGCGGTTCTATCAGGAGAAAGGGCTGCTCATGCCCGCCGCGGTTGATGCGGCGTCGGGCTACCGCTACTACAACGACTCCAATCTCGAAAAAGCGCGGGCCATTGTGGCGTTGCGCGGGCTCGATTTTTCGCTCGACGAAATCGCGGAGGTTCTCCGCGAATTCGCCGACGAAAGCGACCTTGTAGAATACTTCGAGCGGCGGAAGGCCGAGTTGGTCGAGCGCATCCGCCGGCAAGAAGACGTCGTCTCGCTCTTGGATCGTTTGATCGCCAATGAGAACGCCGCCCGTGGAATCATGCAACAGGCCAACTCTCGCGTCGAAACCAAGACAATCGCGCCGCAGTGGATCGCCGGCATCCGCTTTCGGGGCAAGTACAGCGACTGCGGCAGCCGGTTCGCCGCGCTCGGCCGGGCCGTCGGCCGATACATCGCCGGCCCGCCGCTCTGTCTTTATTACGACGACGAATATCGCGAGGACGACGCTGACATCGAAGCCTGTATGCCGCTGCGAAAACCGATCACCGCCGACGGCGTCGAAGTGCGCGAGCTGGCTGGCGGCGAGGTCGCCGCGCTCCTGCACCGCGGTCCCTACGAGTTGCTGGGCCGGTCGTATGCCAAAATCCTAAAGAACGTCCGCGAGGGCGGCGGCGAGATCGCGGCCCCGTGCCGCGAGGTTTATCTGAAAGGACCGGGCATGATCTTTCGTGGCAATCCCAAGAAATACGCGACCGAGATTCAGTTGCCGCTTGAAAGGGAATGAGGATTCGGGATTCAGGATTCAGGGTTGAAAGCCTGCCACGTCAGCGAGGCGACGGGCGCTGGCCCGTCCCTGAATCCCGAATCCCGAATCCTGAATCCTTAGAACAACCTGCCCTGCGCATCGCCCACTTGCCCCGGTTCCAAACCGAGATGCTCGTAGCTGGCGGGCGTGGTGCGACGGCCCCGCGGTGTGCGCACAATCAGGCCGCTGCGCAGCAAGAATGGCTCGACTTCATCGATCAAGGTGTCGGGCGCGGTGTTCATGGTGTGGGCCACGGCTTCGACGCCCGCCGGACCTCCGTGAAAGACGCGAATGATCGTCTCCAGGTAGCGGCGGTCCTGGCCGTCGAGCCCCAGCCGATCGACCCCTTGCATCTCTAGCGCCGCCTGGGCCAGCGGCAAGGTGATGTGCCCGTCGGCCTTGCTGGTGGCGTAGTCGCGCACCCAGCGCAGGCGGTTGTTGGCCAGCCGGGGCGTGCCGCGGCTGCGCGAGGCGATTTCGGTGGTCGCGCTCGTTTCGATCCGGCAACCCAGCTTGCCCGCGTTGCGGCGGACGATCTCGGCCAGTTCATCGACCGTATAAAAATCGAGGTGCTCGCGGAGCACGAAGCGGTCGCGCAGCGGGGCCGACAGCAGCCCGCTGCGCGTCGTCGCGCCGATCAGCGTGAAGGGCCGCAGCGACATGTTGATGGTCCGGGCGTTCACTCCCTCGCCCAGCGTGATATCGATCCGAAAATCCTCCATCGCCGGATATAAGAATTCCTCGACCGCCTTGGGCAGGCGGTGAATCTCGTCGATGAACAACACCGAGCCTTCCTCGGCGTTGGTCAGATACGGTATCAGGTCTTTGGGGGCGGTCATCGCCGCGCCGCTGGCGATTTGCAGTGTTACGCCCAGTTCACGCGGGATGACGGTGGCGAATGTCGTCTTGCCCAGCCCCGGCGGACCGTCGAACAGGATGTGCCCCAGCGTTTCGCGACGCTTGCGGGCGGCGTCGAGTGCGATCTCCAGCCGCGCGAAGACTTCACGCTGTCCCACCATGTCGCCCATCCGCTGCGGGCGCAGCATGCGGTCTTCTTCCGGCTCGACGCGCGAGCGGAAGCGGCGATCGTCCGGCTCAGCGCCGTCTTCGTTGCTCAGGATGGGTTCGCGGGTCACGCGGTTTTGAGGGGGGTGAGAAACCACGAATGACACGAATTACACGAATAAAGAAGGGGCAGGACGCATTCGTGTGATTCGTGTCATTCGTGGTTTCACTATAACAAATCAGTGCGCGGCGGTTGAGGCCGATCCGGCGCCCGACCAATCGAGCTCGTACAAGAAATGCCCGCTAGGGGCCATGCCTAGCCGCTGATAGGTGGCCTGGGCGGCCGCGTTTTGATGTTCGACATAGAGCCGCAGCCCGCATACGTCGGGTGTCGACTTGGCCAAGGCCCGCACATGCTCGTAGAGCGCGCGAAATACGCCGCGGCCGCGTTGCCCGGCGAGAACATAGACGCTTTGGATCCACCAAAAGACGCCGGCCCGCCAATCGCTCCATTCGTAGGTGAGCATGGTCTGGCCGACGGCCTGGCCATCGACCTCCGCCAAAAAGTAGCGGCACATTTCGGGTTTTTCCAGTGCCAGCCGCACCCCGCGCGCCAGCACTTCGGCGTCGAGCCGCTTGCCCTCGCTCTCCCAGGCCAGGCGGCTGTTGAAATCGGCGATGATCGCGGCGTCGGCGGGGGTCGCGTCGCGAACGTGGATGGTGGTTTGCTCTGTAACCATGCGATGCGGCAGTTTTGTCGATGGATTCAGCGAAGCGTCTTAGTATACCTCGGTTGCGCGGCCCTTGAACGGCCGTGGCGGGCAACTTACGCTGAACCAAGACATGGAAGAAAAGCCAACCATTTTCATCGACGGCGAATCGGGCACGACCGGGCTGCAAATCCGGGCGCGGCTGGCTGAGCGCGCCGACCTGCGGCTGATCAGCATCGCTCCCGACAAGCGCAAGGACGACGCCGAGCGGCGGCGGTTGTTGAACTCAGTCGACTTGGCGGTGCTTTGCCTGCCCGACGACGCCGCGCGGGCCGCCGTGGCTATGATCGACAACCCGCGGGTCCGGGTGCTCGACGCCAGCACCGCGCACCGCGTGCATCCAGGCTGGGTGTACGGATTCCCGGAGCTGACGGCCGAACAGCCCGAGCGGATTCGCACGGCCCAGCGCGTCTCGAACCCCGGCTGCTATTCGACGGCGGCGATCGCTCTGCTACGTCCGCTGGTCGATGCCGGCTTGCTGCCTGCCGACGCGGCGGTGGCCATCCAAGGCGTCTCGGGCTATTCGGGCGGCGGGCGGCAGCTTATCGAAGCCTTCGAGCAGCCCGGCGACAATCATATCGACGACCCTTATCGCATGTACGCCCTCGAGCTGGCGCACAAGCACGTCGAAGAAATGCGCGTTCACTCGCATCTGGCGCACAAACCGCTCTTCACGCCGGCGGTGGGCGCCTTTCGGCAGGGCATGTTGGTGCAAGTGCCGCTGCTGCTGTGGGCGCTGCCTGGCAACGTGACGGGCAATGATCTGCACCAGGTCCTGGCCGAACGCTACCACGGAAAGCAATTTGTGCGCGTCATGCCCCGCGAATCGCGCCCCAGCGTGCTGGCGCCCCAGGCCCTCAATGGCAGCAACTTGTTGGAGCTTTACGTCTTCGATAATCCCGCCGTGCGGCAAGCGTTGCTGGTGGCCAGGCTCGACAACCTCGGCAAAGGCGCCTCGGGCGCCGCGGTGCAAAACATCGAGCTGATGCTCGGGCTGTCGGCCGATGGGTGTTAGCGATGCCCGATCCGTACCAACCCACTTGGCGTCGCCCAATCGCCGATGTTTTTCGTCGCACGGCGCAATTGGCCGTACAGTTATGCGTTCGTTGGAACATTCACCCCAATCACGTCTCGTATTCGTCGATCGTCGCCTCGGCGGCGGCCGGCGTCTGCTTTTGGCAATCGTCGCACCTGCCGGCGCTGCTGATTCCCGCCGTCGGGTTTTGCTATCTGCGGCTGTGGCTGAACATGCTCGACGGCATGGTGGCGCTCGCTTCGGGCAAGGCCAGCCGCATCGGCGAGATCGTGAATGAATTGCCCGACCGCATCTCCGACGTGGTCATCTTCGTGGGCGTCGCCCATAGCGGCCTGTGCCACGTGCTGGGCGGATATTGGGTGGCCATTTTCGCGTTGCTGGTCGCCTATGTCGGCATCCTCGGACAAGCCGTCGGCGTGCAGCGCGAGTTTAGCGGCATCATGACCAAGCCGTGGCGCATGGTTACGTTGAACGTCGGCGCTTGGTGGACCCTGGCTCAATTATGGGGCGATAGCGACGTCTACCTGGGCGCCCTCACCATTCTCGATTGGACGCACTTGGCGATCGTCGCCGGCTGTTTGCAAACGATTGGGGTGCGATTGACGCGCATCGTCCGGGCGTTGCAGGCCGACGATCCACCGCGAGGCCGCTCGTGAACATCCACGCCGCGCTCGCCGATCCCACGTTTCGCTTTTACGCCGCGCTGGCCGGCGGCGCGTTGCTCGTGGCAGGCGCACTGTTGGCCATGCTGCGGTTTGGGCTGGGCCGCAACGTCGATCACGCCTGGCGATCGTACTGCGGCTGGTTGATCATGATTCCGGTGCTGCTGGGAGTGTTGCTTCTCGGCCGCGAAGCGACGATCGTCTTTTTCACGATCCTGGGCGCCGTGGGCCTGCACGAATTCGCCCGCGCCACGGGCCTTTGGCAAGATCGCGCCATGTATCTGGCGGCGCAGTTGGGCGTGCCGGCGCTGGGCGTCGTTTGTCTGCTGCCCGATCCGCGGCTGCACGTGCCCGGCTGGTATGGGCTCTTCATGGCCTTGCCGGTGTATGTGGTGGCGGCCATCCTCACCATACCGATCCTGGCCAATCGGACCGCTGGCCAATTACAGCATCTGGCCTTGGCCGTGATCGGCTTTCTCTATTTCGGTTGGATGTTTGGGCACCTTGCTTTCCTGGCCAACTCGGATCACGCTTATAGCTACCTGCTGTATCTGCTGTTCGCGGTCGAGTTGAACGACGTGGCCGCGTTCACGTTCGGCAAGCTGCTGGGACGGCGGCAATTGCGCAGCAACATCAGCCCCAAGAAAACCTGGGCGGGCGCGCTCGGCGCGGTCGTCGTTTCGCTGGTGTTGCCGTGGCTGCTGGCGTTCACGCTGCCGCACTTCGGCGCCGTCGAACGGGTGATCCTGGGCTTGCTCGTGGGCATCGGCGGACAATTGGGCGACCTGGCGATCAGCGTCATCAAGCGCGATATCGGCATCAAAGACATGGGTACGACCATTCCCGGTCACGGCGGAGTGCTCGATCGGATCGACAGTCTGATTTACGTCGCGCCGTTGTTCCTGCACATGGTGCGCTGGTTTCACGATCTTTACTAAGTCAGGCTGGAAAGCCTGACCTACGATGAGCACCAACAACTCGCCACGTTCCTACGAGCCGCTCGAACGCCGCGTGAAAATGAGCGACGGCGCGGCGATCTTTTACCGCGCCTGGCTGCCCGATAAACCGGCCCGCGTGGCGCTCTTGCTGTTTCATCGCGGGCATGAACACTCGGGGCGCTGGCAAGAGACCGTCGAAGACCTGCAACTCGACGACGCTGCCGTTTTCGCTTGGGATGCCCGCGGCCACGGGCAGTCCGATGGCGAACGGGGCAGCGCTGTGAATCTGGCGCGTGTCATTCAAGACATCGACGAGTTTGTCTACCATGTCTCCCGCGAGCATGGGTTCGCGCGTGAAGACATGATCGTGCTGGGGCATAGTGTCGGCGGGGTATCGGTGGCGGCGTGGGTTCACGATTACGGCCCGCCGATTCGCGCGTTGATTCTGGCCACGCCCGCCTTCCGCGTGAAGTTGTACGTGCCGCTCGCGGTTCCCTTGCTGCGATTAAAGAAGAAGCTCCTGCGGCCGGGCTACGTGAAGAGCTACGTCAAGGCGACGATGCTCACGCACGATCGCGAGCAAGCCCGGCTCTATAAGCAAGACCGCCACATCTTTCCGCAGATCGCGGTCAACATCCTGCTCGATCTGTACGACACCTCGACGCGGCTCATCGAAGACGCCGGGGCCATCACCGTGCCAACGCTGATGCTGGCGGCCGGCGATGACTGGATTGTCGAGCAATCGGCCCAGCGCACGTTTTTCGACCGGCTTTCGTCGCCGCTGAAGCGGTTCGAAGCGTTGCCCGGCATGTACCACGCCGTGTTTCACGAGCGCGATCGGCACCTGGTGGTGCAAAAGGTGCGTGAGTTCGTTTGTGAATGGCGCGACCGCGGCCGGCAATCGACGTCGCTCGTCGACGCCGACCGTTACGGCTATACGCGGGGCGAATACGATCGGCTGCTCTCGCCCGGCTCGTCCTGGTACAAGCTGGTGCGGTTGAGCATGCGGACAGCGGGCAAACTGAGCCACGGCGTGCGGTTGGGCTGGGAGGCCGGTTTCGACTCGGGACGCACGCTCGATTACGTCTATCAAAACGAGCCCGCCGGAACCACGCCGCTGGGCCGCTGGTTCGACAAACTCTATTTGAACAGCATCGGTTGGGCGGGCATTCGGCAACGGGGCGCCATCTTGCAGCGGATGTTGGACAGCGCAATCACTGAAACACACCAGGCCGGTCGGCCCGTGCGGCTGCTCGATATTGCCTCTGGGCCTGGCCGCTATGTGCTGGAAACCATGAAGCGACTTCCGGACATACCCTGCTCGGCGTTGCTGCGCGACTACAAAGAGGAAAACGTGCTTGCTTCGCGGCGGTTGGCCAATCGCTTGGGCCTCAAATCGGTCGAAACCGCGCTGGGCGACGCCTTCGACCGAGCTTCGCTGGCGGCGGTGACGCCCAAGCCGACGATTGCCCTGGTTTCGGGCCTGTATGAATTGTTCCCGATGAACGATCCGGTGCGCCGCTCGCTGGCCGGACTGGCCGACACCGTCGAGCCGGGCGGCCTGTTGCTCTATACCAATCAGCCGTGGCATCCGCAGGTCGAGTTCATCGCCCGCGTGTTGACCAACCGCGAGGGCCAGCCTTGGGTCATGCGGCGGCGCACGCAGGCCGAGATGGACGAGTTGGTGCGCGAAGCGGGCTTCGAGAAAGTGCGACAGGAGACCGATCCATGGGGGATCTTCACGGTGTCGATGGCCCGCCGTCGCTGTGGGTGAAGTCGGCGGCTTCCGCGGGATTGTCGCTGCTGTTCGTGGTCGTTTACAGCGGCACGAGCTGGTTCACCTCGCTGCGCACCGACGTGGGCACCTGGTATTACCAGTGGGAGCGCTGGATTCCGTTCGTGCCCTGGATGGCGCTGCCTTACATGTCGATCGACCTGTTCTTTCTGTCGGCGCCGTTCGTGATGCGCGACCGCCGCGAGCTGGTGGTCTTTGCCCAGCGGGTGACGTTGGCCATCGTGGTCGCCGGTATTTTCTTTTTGGCCATGCCGCTACAGCTCGCCGTCGAACGGCCAAAGCTCGAAGGGCTCATGGGCACGGCCTTCGGCTGGTTCTTTGCCATGGACCAGCCTTACAATCTCTGTCCCTCGCTGCACATCGCACTGCGCACGCTGCTGTCGGCGGTTTATGCTCGCTACACGCGGGGATGGCTCAAGCTGGCGGCGCTCGTCTGGTTCAGCCTGATTGGCTTTTCGACGCTCTTGCTCTATCAGCACCACGTGGTCGACGTGATCGGCGGCTTTTTGCTGGCGATCGGCTGCTTTTATCTGGTGCCGGCGCTGCCCGCACGCGAGCCGGTGACGCCCAACCGCCGCGTCAGCTCGTATTATCTGGCGGCAGCCGTCGTGCTGGCCGGCCTGGCGATGTTCAGGACACCGGCGATGAAGCCGCTGCTGTGGCCGGCGGCAAGCTGCGGCTTGGCGGCCTTGGGTTATTTTGGCGCCGGCCCAAACATCTATCGAAAATCGGCGGGCAAATTGCCGTGGAGCACGCGCTTCGTGCTTGCGCCCATTCTGCTGGGGCAATGGCTCTCGCTCGTTTACTACAAGCGGCAATGCCGCCCTTGGGACGTGGTCACCGCGCAGGTGTTCATCGGGCGAGTTCTCAACGAAGACGAGGCGCGAGCGGCGATCGCTTCGGGCGTGACGGCGGTGCTCGACCTGACCGCCGAGTTTGCGGAGGCAGAGAGTTTTCTCGGTTGCGATTATCTGAACGTGCCGATTCTCGATTTGACGGCGCCGACGCCTGGGCAATTGTCTCGCTGCGTCGAGTTCATCGAAGAGCGGGCCGCGAGCGGCGTTGTCTACGTGCATTGCAAAGTTGGCTATTCGCGCAGCGCCGCCGTGGTGGCGGCGTATTTGGCATCGCAACGAATCGCGCAAACCGCCGACGAATGCATTCGTCAGTTGCGCAGCGTGCGGCCGTCGATCGTCATTCGCCCGGAGGCCCAGGCGGCGATCGAGGCGTTTTGCCGCATGACTCGTCAGTCCCAGCCAATCGAAGGCATCGTGGCATGACTCGCCTGCGCAGAATTCGGGATCATCGCGGCCCGTGTTTGATTCCGTTTGTGTTCCGGCAAGATGCCGGCGTTTTCAGCCACCTGCGGATTGCTCAGCCGTTCTGGATACTCGCGGGGCTGAGGTTTGAAACCGGGCAGCACCTTTTTGCGTAGCCCAGGCATTTATGCCTGGGAAAACGATCGCCATCGCCCCCCTGCGGCGTCGGATCGCGGGCCGCCGTAGGCGGCCCGCGATCTGACGCCGCATAAAATTGGGCGCGGCTCAATGGTCCCAGGCATAAATGCCTGGTCCTTACCGTGATTTTTGACAGCACATGAGATGCTAGCAGTGAAGTGATAGCACTCTTATCCATTTATTTCATAACGATTTTAGGAATGGTCAGTTCACATGGAATGCCGGGTGCAGCGGATAACTGTAGGCGCACCTCGACGAGTGCCATCGGCCTCGGGCGCGCCGCAACAGGTTTTCGCTAAAAGGAGTAATTCCATGACAACTGTAACGTTGAATCCCGCACAATGGGCGGAAGAGCAATTCGGCACCACCCGGCTCCATGATGCACGCCGCAGCAAGCGACTGGTGAAGGTAGGCGCAGCAGTCGCCCGAAACCCGTCCGGCAGCTTTCCCCAAATCTTCGAAAGCTGGAGCGACTTGAAGGCCGCCTATGACTTGTTTGGCAGCGCCTACGTCACCCGTGAAGCAATCATCGAGCCGCACTGCCAACAGACCCGTGCAGCCGCTACCGGACGCTGCTTGGTCCTGTCGGACTTGAGCGAAATTGACTTCGGGCGCTCCGGTGAAATTGACGGCACCTTCCCGACGGGCAACGGAGGCGGCAACGGCTTCTTGCTGCACTCGGCGCTGATGGTTCGCCCCGCGCAGAAAGAGTTGATCGGCCTGGCCGGCCAAACGACACACTATCGCAAGCCCCACCGCAAAGACACCTGCCGCGTCGATCGGCTTAAGCGGCCGAGAGAAACGGATGTTTGGGGAAACGTTATCGATCAGATCGGTCGGCCGCCTGAGGGGGCTGCCTGGATCCATGTCATGGACCGAGGCGCGGATAATTTCGAGGTTCTTTGTCACGCGTTGCAGCAAGGCACTGGATGGATCGTGCGTGTCGCCCAGAAGAAGCGAAGCATCCTTCGCCCCGACGGCAAGTTGCAGCCCCTGCAAGACTATTTGAAGACACTTTCGCTTGCGGGAACTCACAACCAAGACGTTCCCGCGCGGCACAAACGCCGTCGTCGGGTCGCCCGCATGGAAGTCCGTTACGGGAAGTTGATGGTCCCACCACCCAAGCATCAAAGCCCTTACCTGAAGGCTCTCAAGCCGGACCCGATTACGACCTGGTGCGTTTGGGCCCACGAAGTGAACCCGCCACGTGGTGAGGAAGGATTGGAGTGGATCCTCTACGGTTCGGAACCGGTTAGCAGCTTGGAGATCGCGCGGGGTCGTCTCGGCGACTACTCGACCCGGTGGCTTATTGAGGAGTGGCACAAAGGGCTTAAATCGGGATGCCGCGTGAAGGACCGACAACTGAAAACTGCGGACCGATTGGAATCGATGGCCGGCTTGATGTCCATCGAGGCGGTTCGTCTGTTGCAAATTAAATCGGTCGCTCGAACGGATCCGGATCGTCCGGCCCGGCAGGTCGTGCCGTCGGTTTGGATCGAGATGCTCGCTGCGGTTCGCAAACAGCACAGCCACGCTGCAATGACGGTCTACGAGTTTTATCGTGCGCTGGCGAAGCTGGGCGGCTTTCTCGCTAGAAAATGCGATGGCGAACCGGGATGGATAACGATCTGGCGTGGCTGGGAAAAACTTCACCTTATGCTCCGCGGTGCCCGCGCTGTCGGCTATGAATTTAAAAAGAGCGTTAGGAAATCACGGTAAGGACCAGGCATAAATGCCTGGGCTACGCAAAAAGGTGCTGCCTCTCTTCAAAGATCGGCCCCGCGAGTATTCAGCCACGCCGAATATGTGCCAGCCCCGCCGCAAGTCAAGCTGGCCCGAGTTCTCCGCATCGCACACCGTCGACAATCATTATGTCATCTACGCAGATTTGTTGGTATAAAGGGTACGGCCACGCCGCTGGCACACCTTCCTAAAACATCGCTGCTTGCTGGAGATTGAGCATGTTGACGATTGCGGGCCGTTCACATTCCACGGGCGATTTCTGCGACGGTGTGTCGCGGCGCGATCTGCTGAAGATCGGCACGCTGGCCGCGATGGGCACACTCGGCGAATGGACACTGCCGGAGCTGCTGCGGGCGGAATCGCTGGCCGGCCGCAAGTCGCCGAAGTCGGTGATCATGATTTACCTGGTGGGCGGACCGCCGCATCAGGATATGTTCGATCTCAAGCCTCACGCCCCCAGCGAAATCGCGGGGCCGTGGCGGCCGATCGCGACCACCGTGCCCGGCTTCGAAATCTGTGAGGCGTTTCCCCAGTTGGCGAAGCTAGCCGACAAGTTGACGGTCATTCGCTCGCTGGTCGGCAATCAGCACGATCACGATGCGATCCAGGTCTTCAACGGGCACGATCCGAAGAAGCTGAAGCCTTCGGGCGGCTGGCCGCAGTTCGGGTCGGTGGTGTCGAAAGTGCAGGGACCGGCCCGCCGTGAATCTCCGCCCTACGTCAGCCTCTGCTACACCTGCACGCACGGCCCCTACAACGAACCGGGACCGGGATTTTTGGGAATGGCGCACAGCCCGTTCCGGCCGCTGGGCGATACGCGAAGCGACCTGGTGCTGAACGGCGTGACGCTGGACCGTCTGGCCGACAGGAAATCGCTGCTGGCGAGTTTCGATCTTCTGCGGCGCGACATCGATCAAACATCAATGATGACGGGCCTCGACGCCTTCACCGAGCAGGCGATGGGGCTGCTCACCTCGTCAAAGTTGGCCAACGCCCTGGATCTTTCGCAGGAAGATCCACGCACTGTGGCGCGTTACGGCACCGGTGAGCCGAAGATCATGATGGACGGCAACGGTGCTCCCCGCGTGCCGCAAAGCCTGCTGCTCGCCCGGCGATTGATCGAAGCCGGGGTGCGCGTCGTCACGCTGAATTACAGCAAGTGGGACTGGCACGGCGGCATGAACGCCGAGGGCCGGGCCAATAACTCGATCTTCCTGCGCGAAGCCGAAGATTTTCCGGTCTTCGATCAATGCGTCAGCGCGCTGGTCGAAGATCTGCACCAGCGGGGTCTGGCCGACGATTGCGCCGTCGTCATTTGGGGCGAATTTGGCCGGACGCCAAAGATCAGCCCGATCGTGGGCCGCGACCATTGGCCGCCGGTGAATTGCGCGCTCATGGCCGGCGGCGCGATGCGGCACGGGCAGGTGATCGGCGCGACCGACCGCATCGCCGGCGAAGCCGTCGCCCGGCCCGTGACATTCGGCGAAGTCTACGCCACCTTGTTCCGGCATTTAGGCATCGATGCCGGCCGGACGACGATCAACGATCTCAATGGCCGCCCGCAATATCTGGTGGAAGACCACGCCCAACCGCTGGTGGAATTGGTGTCATAGGCTCATGTCAAACAGCAACGATGTGCAAAACCCGTTCGCCGGGCAAGTTCGCGTGCTTCAGATCATCGTGGGGGCGATTACGCTCGGGCCGTTGGTGTTTCTCGGCGTGGTCTTCTCGATACCGCCGAAGCCGGAGGCGGCAGCCGACAAGACGCTGCTAACCTACCTGGGTTGCGGGCTGGCGGCCGCCGCGGTCGTTGCCCGGCTGCTCGTTCCGCCGCTCGTTGCCCTGAGGTTTCGTCGCCAAATCGCGGCGGGCACATGGCCCCCGCCGGGCCAGCCGGGCAATCTGCACGCGGCGCCGTTGGATGACGCGGGCAAGCTGTGCGCTCTCTACACCATTCGCACGATTATCGCCATCGCCATTCTGGAGGGCGCCGCCTTTTTTCTGGTGACGGCCTACCAGATCGAGCGCAACCTATTGGCATTGGGGGTAGCCGGAGCACTGATCGTCACGATCGCTCTCCACCTGCCGACGCGGTCCCGCGTCGCCGCCTGGGTCGAAGGGCAGTTGCAGCGGCTCAACGACGACCGTCAGGCGGAGCAGTTCTTGCAGCGATAATTTGCAATGTCCGCGGAGGCCGATCAAAACACGCTGTTCGTGCAGTTCCGTGAGGAACTGCGGCGTTGCCAGCAGCTTTTTCACGATGGCGCCGAGCAGTGCATTGAGAGCCACTCGCGGGCGTTACGGCAAGATCCCAAGGACTTCCGCCACCGGATGCGCGAGCTCCATCGCGGCTTGCTCGTCAAAATCCTGGTCGAAATCGCGCAGTGCGATTGGCGCTGGACCGAGAACGAATACCTGCTGGCGGCCGAGCTGTTGGAGCATTGTTGGGGCCGCCGGCTCAACCGCGCGGAGCTGAAAGAGTCATTGCAAGAAGTCGCGGCGCGATCGAGCGAGCTGAGCTGGGACAGCCTCTGCCGTCCCTTCGCCGATTTTCCCGTCTTGCAAAAACGCGTCGGCGAACTGCGCACCATCGTGCTGCGGATCGCCAATGTCGTGGCCAAGATCGACGGCTACGTCTCGCCCGAAGAAACCGAGCGGCTGAAATGGATCGACGCCGAGTTGGAGCGGTCCCTCGTTCCCCTGCCACTGGACGACGACGAACTTTGGGAACCGGCTCACGCAACGACCGACACGCGGCTTGCCCAAGAGCGAGACGAAAGCCATTCGCCGGGCGTGGCAAAACGACTCGCCGATGAGCCGCTCGCGCCGGCTGCCCGTGAACAACAGTTGGCCGCCGCTCTCCACGAGCTGCAAGGCTTGATCGGGCTCGATTGCATTAAGCGCGATGTGACCGAGTTGACCAATTTTCTCAAAGTGCAGCGCGAACGGACACGGCATGGACTACCGCAGACCAAGATCAGCCTGCACATGGTTTTTGGCGGAAATCCCGGCACGGGCAAGACGACCGTCGCCCGGCTCGTCGGGCGCATTTTGGGCGGGCTGGGCGTGTTGCCGCGCGGCCACCTGGTCGAAACCGATCGCTCGGGCCTGGTGGCCAGCTATGCCGGCCAGACCGCCACCAAGACGCACAAGAAGATCGACGAGGCGTTGGACGGTGTCTTGTTCATCGACGAAGCGTATAGCCTGATTGCCGAAGACGGCGACGATCCTTACGGCAACGAGGCGGTGCAGGCGTTGCTGAAGCGCATGGAGGACGATCGGGACCGTCTGGTGGTGATTCTGGCGGGCTATCCGGCGCCGATCGACCGGTTGCTCGACTCGAACCCCGGCTTGGCGTCGCGGTTTGGCCGTCGGTTGGACTTTCCCGATTACTCGACCATTGAACTGGGCCGCATTTTCCAGGCGATGTGCGACACGAACCACTACACGCTGCCCGTCGGCACGCGGCTGCGTTTGCTAGCCGGGTTTCAATTTCTGCGCGACCGGCGCGACGAGAAATTCGGCAACGGGCGGCTGGCGCGCAACGTGTTTGAGACCGCCATCCGCCGACTGGCCAACCGCATCGCCGACGTGGCGCCTTTGACCGCCGAGCTGCTCACGACGATTGAACCGCCCGACATTGTGCTGAGCGACGTGCCGAAGCAAGTTTTTCGCGGCCTCGATGATGCGGAGCTGCGCATCGTGACGGGATGTCTCGGCTGTGGCGAAACGCTCCGCTGTCAGACAAGCCTTTTATGTCGGCGGGTGAAGTGCAAACGTTGCGGGCACGAATTTCAACTCGACTGGGGCGAGTTGGCGCGGTAGCAGTGAGGGCGGGCCATGCACCGTCGCGCGAGGCGATTAATTGGCGAGAAGGAGCAAGGTCGGCCATGCGGCGTATAGTAGGCCTCACGCTCCGCGTGAGGTGGCCGCTTGAAGCGGCAGCCCCCACCGAGACACGCGCCGCTGACGTGCCGCCGGGCTGACATCGCGCGGAGCGTGATGGCTACTGTAAGCCCTACGGACACCGCTTGAGGTTCATCGCCAGCCGATGCCGCAGCCAGACTTTGAAGGCCAGGAATACGCCAATCGTCGCGGCGAGCATGGGCAACACGAGCGTCCAGTTGGCGCTGCGGCCAACTTCCGTCGCGAGCGGCGTGCCGATGCCTTCCGCGACAGAACTGGTGAGATCGGCCGTGCCGTCGATGAAGGGCTGCGGGTTCGCCAGAAAGGCCGTGAGCACCGTGGCCACGGCCAACGCACCTTTATTCCGCCACACGAAGTCCATCCCCCGGTCGCCGTATTTGCCAAGCACGCGCAAAAGCTCGTCGGTTCGCCCGATCTTTTTGAGCGTGCCGTCTTCGGCCATGATGGCCAGCCGCCGACCGTTTTGCCGAGAAACTGTTTTGAGCACGCCGGCCGCCGGCTTACCCAGCGACCCGATCAGCGGCTCGGCGATTTTGCCATGCTTCATCATCGCCTCGGCGGCGTCGTCGCCATACCGCGCGAAGAGCGCCAGCCGGTCCTTTTTTGCAACAACCCACACCGCATCGTCGCCATAGCGGGCCAACAGCTTGACTGATTGCAGGCCGTTTTCGCCGGCCTCGTCCACATAACGGAAGGTTCGCGGGCCGACTTTTTTCACGGCGGCGACGGCGTCGTCGCCGTATCGCAGGCCGAGCGACTCGATCTTTTGTGTGAGCGTTTGCAGCCCTTGCTCTTCGGCCTCCTTGCCGAAATTGCGCAGCACAAACTCGGCGGCTTCTCGGGCGGCCTTGCTGCTGATGCCCGCGTATGAGGCGACGGGCTGAAAAACCGCCAGGCAGATTATTATTATGACGATCAGACGTTGAATCATGTTACTCTTTCAATTGGGGGCGGGCGAAATTT
>DATFDL010000685.1:0-19094 GCA_035252155.1 Pirellulales bacterium
AGCCGAGGGCGGCTGTGCCACATGCCCGATTTGAATTTCGCTGCGACGGTTGGCGATTAGTTCAATCGACAGGCGATCTCGTACAACTCTTCCGCGTCGAGCACCAGGTCGTTCGATTCGAACAATTGCTGGATGGCGGCCTTGTGTACTTTCATCTTCGCGCCGCCGACGCCGATCGCTCCGTAGCAAATGATGCCGTCGCGGTCGACAGAGCGGTCGCCGGCTTCGATGCCCGACAAACCGACCGGGGGGACGGCGTTCAAGTCAATCGCCACGCGCAGGCCACCTGCCTGACGTAGTGCCTCGCGAGACGCCAGTTGCACGCCCGCCGCACCGGCGGCAATCACGATGCTCGCTCCGTTCAGCGCCTCTGCGGTAGCTGCGGGCGACGCCGTGCCGCAGGGCGTCAGCGGGGCTGCCGCAAACTTCTCTCGCACCGCGTCGCAGACGGCTTGGGCTTTTGGCAAGCTGCGCGAGGCGGCTCGCACTTCGGCCCCCGCACGGGCGAGCAGCCTCACCACCCGTTGCCCGACCGGTCCGGTGGCGGCCAGCACGACCGCCGTGGCCGATTCGAGCGGCACGTGCTGCCGGGCGGTCCAGACCGCCGCGGCCGCCGTTGTGTTCGCCCCCGAAGGATCGAGCATCACCGACACCCGCATCGGGCCGAAGAACGACCGGCGGACTTCGGCCAGCACCGCTTCGGCCGCCGCCACGTCGGAGCCGCCGATAAAAATCGCCGTCGAACGCAGATCGGCCGGCCCGCGCGTGAAGATGGCGCCGTGCACCCGGTCGCGCACGTTGGCCACCGTGATGCCGTGATGGCGCAGCAGATGATCGACGCCCGAGTCGATCGCCACCACGCTGTCGAACACGCTCGGCTGCTCGTCGGTGTCGAGCTGCAGCAGGATTTTGGGTTTCACGCGAGGGAAACGGAATGAATTCCGTTTTACAACAGGAAAGCGGAATGAATTCCGTTTTACGCTAAAAGCCGCGGAAAGGATGCTTGGCCTTGTCCTTGCCGGCAATCATCTCGTCGGCCGAGGGCTTGCCCTTCATGGCACTGGCGATGGCCAGCTTGGTGGCTTCGTAGTTGTACTGGTAAATCTTCTTGTCGTCCTGGGCCTCCCAGTGAATGAACACGCCGCAGACGATTACCAGGTCTTCGGCCTGCTTCTTGTCGATCACGCCCGCTGCCACGGAGTCGGCCACCCCCTTGGCCACTCCCGATTGCGCCGGGCCGAACATCTGCACCGCTTGCTTCGCGCCTTTGATCGTGACCTTGGTGATGAGCACCGTCGCCGGCTTGACGGCCAGGTTGGGTTCCAACACCGCCAACAGATTTGAATGGCCTTCGCTCTGCCGAGCAAGGGCGTTGGCAAAGGCATGCCCCACTGGGCCGTCTTTGCTGCCGATCAGCAGGTCGATATGGGCCACTTCGTTGCCTTCGCCGACAAGTGCTTCACCAATAAACATGGACATCTGTCGTTACTCCTGACTCATGGTTGCTAGCGGGTTGGGGGGAGAACGGAAACCATATCACACACCCGGCGAAATGCAATCGGCCCCTCGTGGAACGGAATTTATTCCGTTCTTCCCTCTTTGGTCGACCGCGCCCGCGCGTGTCGCCGGCCAAGTTTTTAGCAAATCGTAGGGTGGGCACTGCCCACCGCTAGTTCAATGGTGGGCGGTGCCCACCACCCTACTGCCGCCCCGGTTGCCGTCTCGTTTTTGTGCATGACGGCCCAGGAAGGCCATCCTCCGGGCAAAAACGGAATGAATTCCGTTCTACGGGGGCCTTGAAACTCAGCAGACGCTAGCTATGCTGGCACGTTCGCTGGAAAAGTCTACGCAGATTATCCAGTTTCATGCCAAGGTCGGTGCCCGGTCGGGGTTTTTGAAGGGACGTCCTTCAAGCCAGCCCACCAAGTCCTCTCCGCACGGGGGAGGCAGTCGGGACGACGAACACGTTCCCCCTATTGAAGGAGCAACCATGATCGAGTCGCTCGTAGCCGTTGTCGCGCTGATGTTTCCCGTTGAGACGATGGAAAAAACGCCTGCCAAGCCGGCGGCATTCGAACTTTTCGCGGTCGAACGCGATATTATCCGGTACACGAACCACGAGCGGGCCCGCCGCGGGCTGCCACCATTGGCGGCCGATGAATCGCTGGTCCGCTCGGCCCGCAAGCACACCATTTGGATGACCTCGCGGCGGCGGCTGCAGCACGCCTCGACCGCCAGCGCCGAGAACATCGCGCAGGGCCAGTCGTCGGCCCGAGAGGCGGTCTCTTCGTGGATGCACTCGGCCGGCCACCGGGCCAATATACTCAGCTACCGCTGGAGCCGGATCGGCGTGGCCGCCTACGTGGCCTCCAACGGGCAGATCTATTGGTGCCAGCAATTCGAATAAGCCGCTCGCACAGATCAACTGTGTACCGTACACAGTTGGTACAATAGGTAATCTGCAGAACGGAATTATTCCGTTTCTGCAGCAGCGACGCCTTATGGCATCTTTGCTCATTCTTGGCGCCAGTGTCCGGGCGGCCGCGCAATCGGCCGCCCGGGCCGGCTTCACGCCGATCTGCGGCGATTTGTTTGGTGATGCGGACTTGCGCAGCCAGCATCACTGCAATGTCGTTCGGCGTTACCCGTACGACCTAGAGCGAATCGCCCAAGGATGTCCCGCTGGGCCATGGCTGTTCACGGGCGGCCTGGAAAACCAGCCGGCGCTGGTCGGGCGCATCTCGGCTGGGCGTACGCTCTACGGCAATCCGCCCGAAGTGTTGCGATGCGTGCGAGATCCGTTCGTACTGGGCCGATCGTTCTCGAAGTGGGGCATTGCGTATCCCGAATGCCGGTCGCCGACCGACCCGCCGCCGCGCGACGGTGGCTGGCTGCTCAAGCATCGCGGTTCCAGCGGCGGGCAATTAGTGCGCGTGTGGGACGCTGGATCGTCGTTCCCGCCTTGTGGTCGGAGATCGGGGTGGTTTTTCCAGCGGCGCGTGACTGGAGTATCGTGTGGCGCCGTCTATGTGGTGGCGGGCGGAAATGCGGAGTTCATCGGCATCACCGAGCAGTTGTTGATTGCGGACGAACCCGCTCATCCATTCCGTTATGCTGGCTCGCTCGGCCCATTACCCGTCTCCGCCGAACAAGACAAACGATTGAAACGATTGGGGCGGGCACTCGCCGCCGAATTTGGGTTGCGCGGGCTGTTTGGCGTCGATCTTGTCATCAATGGCGACGCGATATGGCCCGTCGAGATCAATCCGCGTTATACGGCGTCGATCGAAGTGTTGGAACGTGCGACGGGCGCGCATACCATCGCGCTGCACGTGGCCGCATGTGAGCACGGCGTGCTCTCTGGTTTTTCGCCGCCGTCCGCGGCAGCCTGGTGCGGCAAACTCGTGGTCTACGCGTCGTGCGAGCTTTGCGTATCGGCTGAGAAGTCCGCCGAATTGCTGCGAGAGAATCAGGGGCTCGTTTGGCCAACGATTGCCGATATCCCCGTTGCCGGAACGAAGCTTCGGGCAGGCCAACCAGTGGTCACCGTAATGGCCGAAGCCGAGAGTCGCGATGCTCTGTTGGCATTGCTGATTGAGCGCCGCCGCCACATCGAACAGCGGTTATTCGGTTCCGATTGCGAATAGTGCTCAGTCACGCATTGCAGGGGAAGGGTGCGCCGGGGGTGCCACGGCATCCGTCGCAGCGCGAGCTGCGTCGTGATTTGAGAAGCGTGGCCGCTGCGACGGACGCCGTGCGGATCTGCTCTTCGGCCCGACTTTAGAGCCAACTCCACACGGCGTCCACCGCGGCGATTTGCGTCGCGCACCGGGCCGGTGCCGAATGCGCCGCGGTGGATGCCGTGGCACCCTGCGCTGATAGGCTGGTCACCCCGTCTCCAACGCTCGCCGCTTGCAGTATAATCGGAAGCTTTACCAGTCAGCCTGAGGCTCAACTTTTCGCTCTGCTCGCTCGTGACGGAATACTTGGAAACTCGAACTTCGCCCGACGCCGGCGCGGCCGATCCCGCCGCGGTGTTGCCGCGGTTCGGACTGAGCAGCTTTCGGCCGGGACAGCGCGAAGTGATCGAAACGGTGCTGGCCGGGCAAGATTGCTTGTGCGTCATGCCCACCGGCGGCGGCAAGAGCCTATGTTATCAACTGCCGGCCGTGGCCGACGACGGTTTGACGCTGGTGGTCTCGCCGCTGATCGCCTTGATGAAAGACCAGGTCGATCAACTGCAAGCCCGCGGCCTGAAAGCGACCTTCGTCAACAGTTCGCTGACGACCGACGAGCAATACGCCCGGCTCGCGGCCATGGCCCGCGGCGAATATCACCTGGTTTATGTGGTGCCCGAGAGATTCCGCAGCCCGCGGTTTCTCGAAGCGGTGCGGGCTCGCGGGCTACGGCGATTGGCCATCGACGAGGCACACTGCATCAGCCAATGGGGGCACGACTTTCGGCCCGATTACGCGCGGCTGGGTCGATTCCGGGCGATGCTGGGCATGCCACCGACGATCGCCCTGACCGCCACCGCCACCGACCGAGTGCGGCGCGACATCATCGAGCAACTTGCCCTGCGAGCGCCGCGGATTTTCATCACGGGCTTCGTGCGGCCCAACTTGCGGTACGAAGTGCAATTGCCCTACGGCAAGGGACTGAAAGACCGTTACCTGGAAGGCTTTCTGCGCGAGAACTCAGGCAGCGGGATCGTCTACGCGTCGTCGCGCAAGCGATGCGAAGAAGTGGCGGCGCGCATCCAGCAGGCCACGGGCCGCTCGACCGAGGTCTACCACGCCGGCATGCAAAACGACGAGCGGCGCCTGGCCCAAGACCGCTTCATGCAAGGCAAGTGCGAGATTGTGGTGGCCACCACCGCGTTCGGCATGGGCATCGATAAGCGCGATGTGCGGTTCGTGATCCACTACAATCTGCCGGGCACGATCGAGGGTTACTACCAGGAGGCAGGCCGCGCCGGCCGCGATGGGCTGCCCTCGCGGTGTTTGCTGCTCTACAGCTACAGCGACCGCAAGATCCAAGAGTTTTTCATTGAGAGCCGCTACCCGGCCCGCGACGTTGTGGAATCGGTGTACAACTATCTGCGTCGCATCACGAGCGAGGTGATCGAGCTGACGCAGCAGGAAATCAAAGAGGCGCTCTCGCTGGAAATCAGCGCCGACGGCGTGGGCGCCTGCGAGCAACTGTTGGAGCGGGCTGGCGTGCTCGAACGGCTTGAAAGCCGCGAGAACATGGCCCGCGTGAAGCTCGACAGCAACCTGCCGACGCTGGTCGACCTCTTGCCCCGTCAGGCCAAGACACAGCGGCGGGTGTTGCAGGCCATTGAGCGGTTCGTGGGCGCCGTCCGCGGCGAGTGGGTCGATCTGCCGCCGCGCGAGCTGCTGGCCGAGGTCGAAATGGATCAGCCGGCCCTGGCCCGCGCCCTGCGCGAACTGCGCGAGCTGAAAGCCTTCGACTACATTCCGCCGTTTCGCGGGCGGGCCATCCGCATGCTGGTGCGCGACACGCCGTTCGCGAAGCTCGACCTCGACTTCAAAACGCTCGAAGAGCGCAAGGCGGCCGAGTATGACAAGTTGAACCAGATGATCGCCTTCGCCGAAACTTCGCATTGCCGCGAGCGCGAGATTCTGGCTTATTTCGGGCAAAAAGACGCCGAACCCTGCGGCCGCTGCGACAACTGCCAGCGCCGTGGTCTGCGCCCCGGAGCCGCCGCGGCAGCGTCGGGCGAGTTGCCCACTCGCGCGGACGCGCCGCCGCAGCCGATCGAGAGCGACGAGCTGGTATTGGTGGTGCGCAAAATTCTCAGCGGTGTGGCCCGCACGCGCGGCCGCTTCGGCAAGCACCTGATCGCGCAGATGCTGTGCGGCTCGACGAACGCGAAAATCAAAAAATTCGGCCTCGAACGATTGAGCACGCACGGGCTGTTGCGCGACTTCAAGCAAGACCAGGTGGTCGAGCTGCTCGACGTCCTGTTGTTGGTCGGCCACCTGTCGCAGGGCGGATCCGATCACCTACGTCCAACCGTGCAATTGACTGACCGGGGCACGAGCGTGATGACCGGCGCCGCGCCACCTGGTTTGTTGCCGCTTAGTCCCGACCTGGAGCGGCGGTTTCAGGTACGCGCGCCGCGAGCCGATGCGCGGCCGCGCGTCGACGCACAGACTACTTCTACTCCGACGAATTTCGAGCCGCAGTTGCCGGCGGCGGCGATCAATCACCGGCCGCCAGCTTCGCCGGCGGAATTGGCCGGCCGCCCGACGGGCGAACTGCCCGGCCACTATTGGACGTGGCGGCTCTTGGCGGCGGGCTTTACGGTGGACGAGTGCATGTGCATCCGCGGCTGCGAACGCGACGTGGTGCTCGACCACGTCCTACGGGCCGCCGACAGTGGCTGGGCGGTCGAGGCGGGCTGGCTGCTGCCGGGCGAAGTGCTGGCGCGGTTGGCCGAAGTCATCGGCCCGGAAGAGCCCGAAAGCATTCGCCGCTTGCTCGCCCGCCTGCCCGGCGTGCGGTATGAAGAGGTGCAGCTTTTCCTCAAGTGCCGCCGGACGGCAAAGTAGCCCCGGCACTCCGTGACGGGAAGAGACGGTCGCGCAAGGCGACCGCCAGTCTCCGCCACGGAGTGTCGGAGCTACGGAGTGCGTCGCTTGCAAACTTTTTCGATCCAGACGAACATACAAACACGGTTAGCAGGCGGCAGGTTGGTCTTTCACGTTGGTCGGGCAAATAACGATGAGTTTCGCCACCCAAGTCAGCCCTCTCGGCCAGACGGCGCTGTCGGGCAAACTGCGGCGGTGGAGCTCGCTGTTGCCCGCCATCGAGGCACACGAGCGCGAGCTCGCGCCGCTCGCCGACGCTGACTTGCGCAAGCGCAGCCTCTCGCTGCGCTACCGGGCGAAAAGCCATGAACCGCTGGAGCGGTTGCTGCCCGAAGCTTATGCGCTGGTGCGCGAAGCGGCCGGCCGCACGCTGGGCATGCGGCACTTCGACGTCCAGGTGCTGGGCGGCATCGCGATGCACCACCGCTCGATCGTCGAGATGCAGACCGGCGAAGGCAAAACGCTGGCGGCCACGCTGCCCGTGTACCTGAATGCGCTGGCCGGACGTGGCGTGCACGTGGCGACGGTGAACGACTATCTGGCCCGGCGCGACGCCGAATGGATGGGGCCGATCTACGAGCTGCTGGGAATCAAAGTCGGCGCGATCCAGGTGGGCATGAGCTCGTCGCAACGGCGCGAAGCGTATGCCTGCGACGTCACCTATGGCACAGCGGGCGAGTTTGGCTTTGATTTCTTGCGAGATCGGCTGCTCTCGCGCCGCGTGGCCGAAGGACTCAACGATTTGCTGGGCGGCATGCTGGGCGCGGCCGCCGAAGCCGACGCCGAACAGCCCGTGCATCGGCATCTGAACTTCGTATTAGTCGACGAGGCCGACTGCATTCTGGTGGACGAAGCGCGGACGCCGCTGATCATTTCGGCGGCCGCGCCGGGCGACGAAGCGGTCGAAGTGGCCTGCTACCGCTGGGCGGCGGAGGTGGCCCCGCGGTTCGCGGAGAACGAACATTACGTGTACCGGGCCGAGAAGCGCGCCGTCGAGCTGACCGCGGCGGGCCGCAAGCAGTCGCGGCTGTTGCCCAAGCCGGACCAAATGAACGCGGTCGGCACGTTTCCTATCTATGAGTACCTCGAGCGGTCGATTCTCGTAAACCGGCTCTACCTGCGCGAACGCGAATACGTAGTTCGCGACGATCAGATTGTCATCGTCGACGAGTACTCAGGGCGTCCCGCCGAAGGGCGGATCTGGTTCGATGGCACGCAGCAGGCGGTGCAAGCCAAGGAGGGCCTGCCGATCACCATGTCCACCGGCCGGGCGGCCCACATCACAGTGCAAGATTTCTTTCTGCGATACGACCGCTTGTGCGGCATGACCGGCACGGCCAGCGATTCGGCCCGCGAGTTGCGCAAAATCTGCAAAGTGAACGTGCTGGTCGTGCCGACGCACCGTCCGGCGGTCCGCGTAGGCTGGACGCCGCGCGTCTTCGGCACGGCGGGCGAAAAATGGGCTGCCATCGTCGACGAGGTGCGCCAGTTGCACGAGCAGGGCCGGCCGGTGTTGGTGGGCACGCGGTCGATCGATAAGTCGCAGACGCTCTCCGACCTGCTGTTTGGAGCGCGCATCGAGCACCAGGTGTTGAACGCCTACCGCATCGCCGAGGAGGCCGAGATCGTCGCCCGGGCCGGCCAGCCCGGGCAGGTAACCGTCTCGACCAACATGGCCGGCCGCGGCACCGACATCAAGCTGGGCGAAGGCGTGGCCCGCTCGGGCGGTTTGCACGTCATCCTGAGCGAGATGCACGAGGCCGCCCGCATCGACCGCCAGCTCATCGGCCGTTGCGGTCGGCAAGGCGACCCCGGCAGCTATCGGCAGTATGTATCGCTCGACGACGATCTTTTGGCCGTCGGCCTCGGCCACGAACGGGCCGCGTGGCTGCGCGAGTACGGCAGGACCAGCACCGGCCCGTTCGATCATTTGCTGTGGGCTTTTCAGAAGGCGCAACGCGCCGTCGAGCGGCGGCATTTCGTCGAGCGCCGCAGCCTGTTGCATTGGGAAAAAGAGCGACACAAGATTCAGAGAGAATTGGGGCAGGACGCTTGTATTGATTCGGCGTAAGTAGCCGGGCGCGCCATGGTCGCCTTTCGCTCCGCGAAAGGACGCGCTTTCGCGGAGCGAAAGCCGATTTTGGGGCGAATGTAGAGAAAGTTTACGAATGCCAGTCATTGATACCGAGCGCAGCGTTCACTGGAGAGGTCTGGGAGACACCGTGGGACTCGCCTGGCTCGCCGAAGGAACACGCAGCCTGCCGAACCCGCTGACGTTTCACGCCAAGCGCGGCAGCATGCAGCACACCATCTTGAACCTGCTGCGGCAGCCCGTGAGCGATGGTCCGGGCCGCTCGGAGCTTTTTCTGGTGCCCGATTCTTATGCGAAAGAACTCGCCGATGGCGGCCGGAAGCTGCGTTTGGAGTACCTCCGCAATTTGTTGGGTTTTAGCACGAGCTTCGTGAGGCCCATGGCCCAAATCGCCCCCGAAGACCTGGCGTGGGCCACCGACACGGCGCGAGAGCTGGGCGAAGACCTGGTGTTGTTGTTTCCCCAGACCGACTGGTTGGCCCGGCAGTGGCCCAGCAGTTACTGGGTCGATCTCGCTTGGCAGCTTCACAACCGAGGCGTGGCCGTGCTCACCGTGCTTCAGCACGAGGACCGGCAATACGCGAACACGCCGCGGAGCATCTGGGGGCACGACCTGAACAAAACTGCCGCCCTGATGACCGTGGCCCGGCTGGTGGTGGGCAACGACAGCGGACCAGCCCATCTGGCCGGAACCCTGGGCGTCAAGACGATCGCGATTTGCGGCCCGACCAAGGGCTACTGCGTTTTTGGCCATCTTCCCGAGGTCGTGCCGCTGACCACGCACGAAGCTCCCGGCTGCGCGGGCTGCCATTTTCAGCGCCCGCCCTATCGCGCCGCGTGCGATCAGGGGTGCCAGGTGCTTTACGCCTTAAAGTTGGATGTTATCCTGTCGAGAGTCCTCTCGGAGCTGAACGCGCCGCAACCCGCCGTCGATTCCGTGCGGCCCACAGCCTCGTCCCGTGAACCCATCCATGCCGTCCGTTCGTGATTTCGAAGGCCGCGTCGCGGCGTTGGTCTTTGGCGATGTGATGCTCGACCGCCGCATTGCCGGCTTGGTCGATCGCATTTCGCCCGAGGCGCCGGTGCCGGTGCTCAGCGTCCGGCAAGAGCTGAGCTGTCCCGGCGGCGCCGGACATGTCGCCGCCTCGCTGGCGGGACTTGGCTGCCACGTGACCGTCGCCGGCGTCATCGGCGACGACGCCGACGGCCGCAGCCTGCGCGATCTGCTGCGGCAAAACCCGCTGCTCAAAGATGATCTACTTGTCCACGATAGTGCGACGACGGTCTGCAAGACGCGGCTGGTGGCGGGCACGCACCAGCAATTGGCCCGGCTCGACCGCGAAGGGCCGCGGCACTTGCTGGCCGAAGGCGCCGAGCGATTGTTCGAGCGACTCTCCGATCAGATCGGCCGGCAAGGCGTGGTGGTGCTGGCCGATTATGACAAGGGCACGCTCAGCGAAGAATTGGTGCAGCGGTGCATCGAGCGCTGCCGCGGGCTGCGAGTTCCCTGCCTGGTCGACGGCAAGAAGCGCGACTTCGCCGGCTACGCGGGCGCGACCTTGCTGGCCCCCAACCAAATGGAAGTCGAACGCGCCGTCGGCCGGCGGCTGACGGGCGACGCCGAAATCGCCGCAGCCGCCGAAGATCTCCGCCAGCGGCTGCATCTGGACTACATGATCATCACGCGCGGCGCCGACGGCCTGACGGTCGCCTCGGCGGAAGGCGCTGTTCGCATTCCCGCCGAAACTCGCGAAGTGGCCGACGTCACCGGGGCCGGCGATACCGTGGTGGCCGTACTGGCAGCCTGCCTGGCCGAGAAATGGCAGATCGAAGACGCCTGCCGGTTGGCGGTGCTGGCGGCGGGCATCGCCGTGAGCAAGCCCGGCACCTACGTCGTTCACGGCGCCGAGCTCGACGCGGTGCATCGTGGTCTCTCGCCCAAAGTCGTCGATTGGGCGGGCGCCAAAAAGCTGGTGCAAACCGCGCAGCAGCACGGCAAGCAGGTGGTGTTCACCAACGGCTGCTTCGATATTTTGCACGCCGGCCATTTGTCGTGCCTTGAGCGCTCGCGTCAGTTAGGCGACCTGCTGGTGGTGGGCCTCAATTCCGATTCGTCGGTGCGGGCGCTCAAGGGACCGTCGCGGCCCGTGTTGTCGCACGACCATCGAGCCTCGCTCTTGGCCGGACTGGCCTGTGTCGATGTGGTGGTGGTGTTTGACGAGGAGCGGCCTGAATCGCTCATTCGGCATCTCGCCCCCGATATTCTCGTCAAAGGGAGCGATTATTCTCCCGAACAGATCGCCGGCGCCGAGTTTGTCACGGGCCGGGGCGGCAAGGTCGTCACCTTGCCGCTGGTGCCCGGACTCAGCACCACCAACATTTTGGCCGCCCAACGCGGCGATCGTTGAACCGATGCCGCGAATCAATACCACGCTCGGCAAAGGTTACGTCGGCATCGGCGACATGGTGTCGCTCGCCTGGATCGCCGAAGGGGCGCGCGGCTTGCCTGACCCGATCACTTTCTACGCGCGGGGCGCCAACCGCACCGTGTTGCAGCTTCTCGGCCAAGAGGTGACCGATCAGCCGGAGGGCGACAGCTCGGGCATCGAGCTTTCGCCCGCCTATACGACCGAGCTGGCCGAGGGTGGCGCCCGGCTGCGGCTCGACTATATTCGCGATCTGCTGGGAATCGACGCGCCGCCCAAGCGCCCCCCGGTGCGCATCCCGCCCGACGCGCTGGAGTGGGCGAGGCAAAACAAGCAAGGACTCGGCGACAACGATATGGTGTTGCTGTTTCCCCAGACGGCTTGGAAGACCAGGGCCTGGCCGGCCGCCTATTGGGTCGAGCTCGCCTGGTGGCTGAATGCTCGCAACGTCGCCGTGGTGATCATGATGGCCGACGAAGATAAGCAGTTCACCAACACGCCGCGCTTCATGTGGGGCTTCGATTTCTTCCAGGTGGCCGCCATGATGAGCGTGGCTAAAATGGTGGTGAGCAGCGATAGTGGTCCGGCGCATCTGGCGGGAACCATCGGCGTGCCGACCATCGCCCTCTGTGGTCCCACGCGGGCCGACTGCGTTTTTGGTCATGTTCCCGAAGTAATTGGCATCACGAACGACGAAACTCCATTTTGCGCCGGCTGCCATTTCCAGCCGCCCTTCCGGGCCGCCTGCGACCAGGGTTGCCAGGCGCTGTTTGCGCTGAAGCCGCACAGAGTCTTGGGGCGCATCTTTTCTGAACTGGCGCTAATCAACCTCCGCCCGCCTGCCATGCCGGCCGGCCTGGCGACGGCACAACCCACGACACACTGATGAACACCGCACTGCAACTCTGGCACAAAATCATCGACGAGCAACAACTCGCCGCCACCAGTGAGGCGGGCAGCCATCCGCACGCCCCCGAAGAATACGCTCACCTGTTTCACGGCACGGGCGACGGTGGCACGACCGAAGTGGAATACCTCAACCTTATCCATGCACTGGTGTTGGCCACGAAGCCGGAAACACTGCTCGAAACCGGTTCGGAACGCGGCATGGGAACCTTGGCGATCGCCTGCGCAATCGCCGCCAACGGCTTTGGCAAGCTCTACAGCGTCGATCTGGAACCTTCGGATCGGCTGCGGAACAACCTGCGCAACTACGGGCTTGAAGACTACGTCGAAGTGGTGGCCAATCATTCCATCACGCACTGCGCCACTTGGCTAGGCGCGCCGTACGACTTCGCTTTTTTTGATTCCGATGTGCATTGCCGCGCCCGCGAGCACGACATCCTCCGCCGGCGCGGCAAACTCGCGCCGGGGGCCGTCTGCGTCTTCCACGACACGAGCAGCATTCGATACGGCGTCTCGACCAGCTTCGAGTACATTCGTTACACCGAAGCCGCCCCGGGCCTGACCCTGCCGCTCTCGCGGGGCCTGAAAATCGTTCAAGATCCGCCCCAGACATTCGACTATCCGTAGGTCAGGCTTTCCAGCCTGACGTCCAACGGTAGCTCCGGGCCTTGTGCGCGGCAGGTTGCGGCGACGACCGCCACGAGGGCCGGGAACGCATTCGTCTAGCTTGTCAGTCATCGCTCCATTGGGACGAGCCCGGCGGTGGCGGAGCGGAACAGATTCGAGGTAATTCTCGGCTCGTTCCGAGGCCGGAAACCGCACGTTTGCGCAGTCCAGGCCGGGGCTGCCGCGCCTGTCGCTGATTCTTGTCAGGCTGGAAAGCCTTGACCTACGGGCGGCAAAAAAATCCGTTTGGGGCATCTTGACAGATTTCGTGGACTTGGTAATTTCACGATCGTCTTAATCTCGTCGAACGCTCGCCGCCTAAGAAGGGCCGCTGAGCGAAGAAGGCCAGACCTGCGGGATGGGTCGGCAACGGATGGCCAGGTCGGCCGTCGAATCGCGTGATGCAGCCGCGCTGGCCGCATCGTCAGCTCTTGATCAGTCGCCCACGCCTCGTAGCAGATTTCGTGAGAATTCTGGCCGCAAGGCAACCTGACGGCCTGACTTCTCACGAAGTCAGCGACCGGCTGAGTTCAAAAATCGGGCTAGTGCGTGCGTAGTTTCTCACGGTGCGTGCGTCGTTTTGCGGTAAAGGACCCTTCTCTCAGAGCCAGGTGCTGCCATGTTTACGCCGATTCGAAGTTGGATGCGTCTGAGGCGTTGGTTTGAGTCGGCCAAGAGCAGTTACTGGCAGTCAGTCACGCGGTTCTATATCCCCCGGCGCAAGGAAGAGGGCCGCGGCGCGCCGCTTGGTCGGCCCCGTCACTTCTCGTGGTTGCCCTATCACGGCATTCGCTATCAGGCGCTCGAAACGCGCGGCATGCTGAACGCCGATCCGCTGAGCGTCGCCGCGGCGGCTTCGGGCGACGGTGGCAACGCGGCCAATGCCGCGCCGCTCCATCCCATCGATTCGGCCGCGCCGGTCGATACGATCTCCACGCAAGACCAAGCAAGCGCGGCCGCGAATACGCAACCAGTCGCCGCCGCGCCGGCAGGCTATCTGGCGGGTACGCCGAACAACGGCTCCAATCAGACCTTCATCACGAACTTGTATCTTGAGACGCTCGGTCGCCAGCCCGATCCCACCGGCCAAGCCGCCTTCAACGCCTACCTGAGTCAGAACGACAGCGATGCCGGTCGAAACAACGTCATCAGCACCTTTTTGAATTCGCCGGAATACAAGACCCATTACGTCGACACGCTGTACGAGACGTTGTTACATCGCGCGCCCGACCAGGCCGGTCTCAATTTTTGGGTCGACAAGCTCGGCAATCCGGGCACCACCGGGCAGCACAACGGCAGCGCGGATGGACTCTATGTGATCGCCGCGTTTGCCGGCTCGGATGAATATTACCTCGATGCGGGCAGCACGCCGCAAGGCTATGCGAACGCGCTCTACACTGATCTGCTCGGGCGCACGCCCGACCAAACCGGCATGGCCTTCTGGTCGCAGGCGGCGCAGTCGATGGACCACGACGGCCTAGTGCGGGCGTTGCTCAACAGCGACGAAGGCGCGCACAAAATCCTTAACTCGTATTATCCCGCGGCGGGCGGCGCCGGCGGCGTCACGTTGCCGGCTCCGGGCACGCCGGCCGGCGCTAGTTACGCCCTTTCGGTCATCACCGGCGGCGGATATGAAAACCTTTACTTGCAGGGATCGAGCGCGGGCGACGACGGTTTCTTCAACAGCCTGCGAAGCAACAAGTCGTACGACGATCTGATCAAAGATATCACCACCAGCTCGCAGTTCTATCAAAACCCGAACAGCCCCGGCACCGGATCCGGATCGAACTCCGGCACGGGGTCCGGCAGCAGCTCGGGTTCTAGCAGCGGATCTGGCTCGGGCACGGGTACAGGCTCCGGCAGCGGTACTGGAACCGGTTCGGGTTCGGGAACTGGGACGGGTACAGGAACCGGGACAGGAACCGGGACAGGAACCGGTACTGGAACGGGTACAGGAACCGGCACTGGAACGGGAACAGGAACCGGAACAGGTACAGGGACGGGAACTGGAACGGGAACAGGAACCGGAACTGGAACCGGAACTGGAACGGGTACAGGAACCGGAACGGGTACAGGAACCGGAACGGGTACAGGGACGGGAACTGGAACGGGCACAGGGACCGGCACAGGAACCGGAACAGGAACCGGAACAGGGACCGGAACAGGGACCGGAACTGGAACGGGAACAGGAACTGGAACGGGAACGGGCACAGGGACCGGCACTGGAACGGGCACAGGAACCGGAACAGGAACCGGAACAGGAACCGGAACAGGAACCGGAACAGGAACCGGAACCGGTACAGGGACCGGTACAGGCACTGGAACGGGTACAGGGACCGGAACTGGAACTGGAACCGGAACGGGAACGGGCACTGGAACGGGCACTGGAACGGGAACCGGAACGGGAACGGGAACGGGTACCGGGACCGGGACGGGCACTGGAACGGGAACGGGAACCGGGACCGGGACGGGCACTGGAACCGGCACTGGTACTGGAACCGGCACGGGAACAGGAACCGGGACGGGAACTGGAACCGGGACGGGAACTGGAACCGGGACGGGAACTGGAACCGGAACGGGCACTGGGACCGGCACTGGTACGGGAACCGGAACGGGAACCGGAACCGGAACCGGAACGGGGACGGGTACTGGCCCTTAACGCGGAGTGCGATGGCGTACCGGTTCGGGGCGGGCATCGACGCGGAAGTGCGCCCGCACTTTCCTGGGCGGCCTGACTTCTCAGCGAAGTCAGCTACGCGCGAATGACGTAGTCAGACGCCGCTGAGACAACCAAGACACCGCATCAGCGGCGTTTTTCGATCTCGACGCAGATGCCGCCGGCCCGCAGCGCTTTGTGCATCCGAGTGAACCAAAGCTCGTTGCGCCAATCCAGCCCCAGATCGTGGCAAACTTCGCGCAGCTCGCGGCGATTGTAGGTGCGGCAGCACCAGATGCGGCTGGTCCACGCCCCAGAAAAGGTGTCTTCGCTCGTCAACAGCAACATCCGCCCGCCCGGCGCCATCACGCGCGAAAGCTCGGCCAGGCCCAGCCGAGCGTCGGGCAGATGCTCGATCACATAGCCGCACGTCACGCAGTCGAAGGCCGCATCGGCAAACGGCAGCCGGGTGACATCGGCCACCAGGTGGCTGGGCGCCGCGCTCTTGAGCCGTTGCCTTGCCCGACGCACCATCTCCAGCGATAAATCGAAGCAGGTGATTTGGGCATCGGCGTCGGCGTACTTCAACAGATGCTTGGCGATCTGTCCGGCCCCGCTGCCCACGTCGAGAATCTGTCTGGCCCCGCGCAGATCGAAGCGCCGCTCGCGGATCAACCGTTCGCCAAACGTCATGTGCAGCGACAGCATACTGCACGTGGCCAAGAGCGCGCCCTGCGGCCCGTCGTAGACGTCGCGCACCTTGTCGCGATATTCTTCGAAGCTGACCCGCCGAATCAGGTCGTTCTCGACGATTTTGTTGAGCGCCTTGCGTTTCGAGCGCCGTTCACGCGGAAGCCGTCGTTTTTTCGCCTTGGTGAGGAGCGCCTTTTTGAGCATATCGGGCAAGATCGGCTTTCGGCGTCGGATTCCTCACACGTAAACGCGGCGATTGTAGATATACCACTCCACCAGCAAAACGACTAGTGCCGCCAGCAAGATCAGCTTCCAGGCGTCGTACCGCGCCGGCTCGCGCTCGGCCTTGCCCTTCACGCCGTAGTCGCCCACGGTCAACTCGGTGCGCGGCCGAAGGTCGCTTTCCAGGCTGTTGAACAGGTTAACGGCGAAACTGCCTGCCGCTTGTGCCTTTTCCCGCACCTCATAGACGCCTACCTCGGATGTGCCGCCAAAATGAAAGGCGTTCAGCTTGCCGCGGGCCACCTCGACCTTGGTCTGGCTGGGCATGACCACTTCGATCGACTCGCCGGCCGTGTCGGACCGCCAGTTGACCGTTTGTCCGGGCAACACGCTGCCGCCGGACAGCGCCGAGCGGTTGCCGCCCAAATACTCGATCAGATTAAGTACAAACACCGGAAAGCTTGCCCGCGTCACCCAGTTGGTGTCGATGTGGTCCGAGTCGTACACGGCGAAGCTCAAGACCAGGTCTTCATACCCTTCGCGGGGGGCAATGGCGCAGACCGGCCCGGCGTTGGTGTCGATCAGCACCGTGCCGCCGGGCGGCGGAAACAGGGGCTGGGCCTCGGTAATCAAGACATCGCCCAGCTCGACAATGTGCATCAGCGGGTGCGCGCGGTCGGTGTCGATAATCTGCGGCAGGTTGACTTTTTCGCCCACCTTCCAGGCATCGCCCGGCGGCAGCCGCCCGATGAAGAGCGTATCGGCCTGTGGCAGTTGCTCGGGCCGACAACGGTCGAAGATCACCAGATCGTAGCCGCCGGTGGCCGCCTGCTTCTGATACTCTTGCCGCGTGAGAAAATCGGGGCTGTGCTCGCTGACATCGGCCAGTTCATGTACCCGCTCGGTGCTCAGGGCCAGGGCCAACGGCTCGTTGCCCGGCGTCACCAGCAGCACCTTGCTGCGCGTCGGCGGATTGATGGTGGTCCAGGCCGTGTTGTCAATCGCCAGGTCGTCTTTGAGGTTGGCCTTCAACCGCAGCACGCCTTTTTCCATCTCCTCGACGATAAAGGCCACGCCTTCCGATTTGTCTGGGCCGACCTCCACGCGCTGGGCGTCGATAAGCTGCTCGCCCGCATGCAGCTCGACTTCGACAGTGACGGGCTTGCCGCCGTGGTTTTCCAGCCGGCCATAGACCTGCAGCACGTCGGGATTGCTCTCGTGACGCGCTGCGGTGAAGGCGGCGATCGCCACGTTCTCTGAGGTTTCGGTGCCGATCGGTTCGTACACTGGGTGCAAATGCCCCAGCGAGAAATCTTTCACGTCGGGAAACTTGCCGTCGCTGAAGATATAGAGCGTGGCGGGCTTCGCTTCGGCCACCTGAAAATCCTGGCTGTCTTGTTGATTCGAGCTGCGGCCGGGGTTGGCCAACCCCGAGGCGACGCGCAGGGGATCGGCCAGCGAGGTGGGTCGGTCGGTTTGTTTGATTTCTTCGACATGCCGCCGCAGGTCGTTGCGGTTGTCGGTGAACGATTGCTCCACCTGTGCGTTGTCGGCGAAGCTGATGACCATCGCCACGTCGCCCGAGGTCATCTCGTCGATCAGGGCCAGCGTCTTCTGCTTGGCCGCGGCCAACCGCGTGGGTTCGATATCGGTGGCGCCCATGCTCGCCGAGTTGTCGATGAGAAAAATGAACCGGTTGCCAATCAGCCGCGTCGATTGCCAGCTCGGCCGCGTGAGCGTGAAAATCAGCAGGGCCATCAGCAGCAATTGCAGGAACAACAGCAGGCTTTGCCGCAGCCGCTGCCAGATGCTGTTGACGTGCAAATCTTCGATCGAGCGGTGCCAGAGATACGTGCTGGGCACCTCCAGCGGCTGCCGCTTGAGCTTCAGGAAATAGAGCAGCACGATCGCCGGGGGCACCGCCGCCAGCGGCAGCCACAGCCAGGGCGACAACATGCTGGTGAATTGAGGCCACATAATTGGATAACTCTCGGTTCAAAGTACCGGCGACTTCTCTTCTGGTCCTTTTCGCTTGACCAGCAATTGATCTAGCTCTTCCGCAGAATCTATGCGTAGTTTCAGCACCGGTGAGGCGAGCGACGTTGCGTTTTCTAAGGCATGGCCGGGCAAGTAAATGAGCGATCGGCAGTTGCGGAAAAGACGCTGGCCCACGGCAGCGGACCAGCGCTTGCCGAGTCATTTAACCTTCCGGACTTGGTAATCCCTTGTCAGGTTGCTCGCCAGAAGAGCCTGACTCAGTTTCACCAGGCAACTGCCACTATACCACTGCCAAGTCCGATGCCAAATCGTTATTGCCTCGCGCTCACTTGCTCGACTTCAGCATCGCGACGATAATACTAACGTACCAGCGGAGACCGTATCGGTCTGCGATCATCATTCGTTCCATTCGTCTAGTTCTTGTTTCCCAGGCCCTCGGCAAGTTCCGGTTGACGGCATTCGGTTCAGGTCACGTTTCGTACCTGCCGGCGTTTCCGCCATGATTTTTGTTTTACGTCACCGCGCGACCGGCGCTCGGCCGACCAACGTGAGGTAAGAAATCATGGACCAAGCTTCTGAGAAGCCCGGCGCCCTCGGCGCCACGGGCGGGCTGTCTGCTGCGCCTCGGTCAACCGCGGCGCCATCGCTCGCCCTTGCCGCAGCCATCCGCCGCATCGCCCGGCTGCTTTACAACCACAATCCGTTTTATGTCGTCAGCACCGCGCTGGTGCTCTACGGCCTGTACGTCTCGTTTCTGGGCGATTCCCAAGCCTTTCAAACGCGTGCCCTGATCGGCGGCTTGATGGGCTTCACGCTAC
>DATFDL010000686.1:0-2260 GCA_035252155.1 Pirellulales bacterium
GACGTCCACCGGCCCCTCACGGAACGGCACGGAGTCCGTTCCCTACAGAACGCAGCGGAGTTTAATCTTTGATCTTTCCGGCGAAGCCTGCCGACTCGAAGGTCTTGCCTTTGACGACATCGACAAACTTCAGCGCGGCGATGTCTTGATAGGCCAACAACACCTTGCGGGCGCCGGTGGTGTCGGGCGTTTTGCGTTCGATCAGCAGCATGGCATCGCTGGCCATCAGGCCGTCGAAAGCAATCTGCTCATCGAACCGCGTGACGAGCACGCCGCGCGGCGGCGCGCCCTGCGGCCAGTTTTGAAAGAATTGCCGCCAGGCGGCGCTACTGTCCATCGCCGATTCTCAGCCAAATCTCTGCGGAAACAACCCGCACAATCGTAGCACCTCGCTAGCGCTTCGGGTTGGTGTAATTGTGCGGATTGCGCAGGCGAGTTATCCCACGGGCGCAAAAAAAATGCCGCACGCTCGCCGAAACGAGCGTGCGGCACCGGGTGATCGGCAAGGGATTGATCGGCTCTCGGCTATTGCCCGATCTGCGATTCGTCGATGGGACGAAGGCGGATGACCGTGTAATTCTGGGTCCCACTCGGATAATACGTCGATGCGTAAGCCGAGCCACCGACGTCTAACGGGGCACCGGCTGTGGGCACGTACGCGGGAGTATTTGCGAACTTGCTCCAGGGGCTCATCAGCATGCAGAACACGGAATAGTCGATATCTTGACTAAGAAATCGCGTGTGCCCATCGCAGAACGCTGCGTTCACGCCGGTGGGATGGTTGCTGGCCGGATGGGCAAAGAAGTTGTAATTAGGCGCCGTCGCCGTGCCAGAGGCATTGATCGTTTGCTGGGCATTGATCTTCATGAGCTGGTTCGGATTTGCGTCGGGCCACCAGACGAAACAGTTCTGCAACTCAATCCCCGCGGCCGCCGGAATCGGCGTGGCGGCCGTATTTGGGGCGCCCCAAGAACCGGTCGATTGACTCAAACCCGTTGCTGTCACGCCGCTGGTCCCGACGGTAATGGCGGGAACATTATTGTTTTCCGACAGCATTAGCGTCAGCGAACTACCGTCATGGACCGTGATGAAATCGAGGCTGATGTTGACGATGGGCGAAAAGTTCGGCACCTGCGAGCAGAGCGGCGCCGGGTTGAACGCGCCGGCTGCGGCGACGTTGTAGCTTTGCGAGTCGAAGTGGTTGAAAAAGACGCCGTTGGCTTGCCAGTCGGCGGGAAGCCCCGTCGGCGTTCCACCCTGCCCGTTGTTGTAGTCCACCATCCCGCTGTTGGCGACGTAAACGCACGGGGTGCTATTCAGCGTCGAGCTTGGAGGAGTGCTGGGGCATGTCAAGATGTTCATATAGATCTGGGGTGGCATCCCTGAATTGCCCGTTGAGGCGGCCAGAGCGGTGGCCGACGACCATTGGTTTTGATCGCGCCAAATGTCGTAGACATCGGTGCGCTCCAGATAGGAGAGCAGCGGAACAACCCAACTCACCGGGTAGGTTGGCGGGGTTTGATTGGGGTTAGCGCCTGCACCCAGGGGGACAATCTGCAACGGCTCGCAGTAACCAGGAAATACGCCCTTGGCGCCGGCGTAGCCGGTGACCGCCAGGGCCAGATTGTGCATGTTGCTGTTGCAGGTGTTGCGGCGGCCGCTCTCCCGCGCCTGCTGGACGGCGGGCAATAAGAGGGCCATCAGCATGCCGATGATGCTGATCACCACCAGCAACTCAACCAATGTGAACCCGCGACGACGACGAAACGCTCGATTTGCACGTGCCATAGTGGAACGATCCCCTTCCTGGCTGCTTGGAAATGCCGATGCCCGACCTAGAGAACTGGCCGGTCTGATTCTACCAACTACCCCCCGCCGATGCCAGCACTTTGCGCGTTTTTTATTCCCCGGTGCATCGGTTTTCGGTTTGCCGGCGATCGGCAACCACCCGATGGGGTGGTGGTATGGCGGGGCAACTCCTCAGGCAAGGTATAATCGACCCGTACCGCGAAGATTTTCGACGTCGATGAGGATGCCAAACAAGCTCTCCACGACTCGCTCGGCATATTCGCGGTTTTGTCGGAGCCGTTGGGAGTTGGAAATCGTTAAGACCGGCAAGCTGTCGCCCGTGCCGCGGGTACGGAGGGTGGCTTCAAGGGAATTCTCATCATTCTCGTTCCGGTTATCCGTAATTAGCAGCCACCCGTCGTCCTGGCATTGTTGCCAGATCTCGACGTCGGCTGCACGGCGGTCCAAGCCT
>DATFDL010000687.1:0-4073 GCA_035252155.1 Pirellulales bacterium
GGGTCGTGCAGGACGCGCGGCTCAAATGCTACACGAGTACGCTCCGGTAGGTCTACCGGATCGATGGGTCGAAATACCCCCTCTTCATAGATAGCGTGAATTACCTTGCTCATGGCCGGTGCTCCGTGGGGCGACGCATCCATCATACTCCGTCTGTCTTTCGCCACGCTAGAGTGGGCAAACCAAACCGGCCCGCGGAGCGCCGGAGATACAACCTGTATCGGTTGTGCGGGCGTCTCGCGTCAGTTCGCAACGTCGATTCGCGTTCGCGGGCATCAAACCGTTGCCAGCTTTCCGGCGCTGATTAAGATCGACTAATCACCGTTCTTTTTCGCTTTTTGCTCAAAGCGATTCAAAAAAGCCTGTCGATCGGAGCAGCCCCATGGTCGTTCGCTATCGAGCGTCGGAAGTCAGCCTGCGCGATGTCTATTGCGTCCTCGTCCGCCAGCGGCGAAAGATGCTGTCGTTTTTTCTGGCGGCGATCGCCGTAAGCGTCGGTGTGATCTTGTTCGCACCGCGTAGTTATCGCTCGGAGGCGCGGTTGTTCGTGCGGCTGGGGCGCGAAAACGTCGCGCTCGATCCCACCGCCACGCTCGGGCGGCCCGCCGCCGTGGCCGTTCCCATCAACCGCGAAAGCGAAATCAACTCGGTCGTCGCGCTCTTGAAAAGCCGCGCGCTGGCCGAAAAAGTGGTCGATGAACTCGGCGCCGACGTGATCTTGCACCCGGCGCAAGCAAGCCCCGGCCCAATGTCTGCGGTTGGAACTTCTGGCGAGGCGACGCAGGCGGCCAAGGCCGGCTTGGCGCCGTGGGGCGGCGTCAGGCTGCTCGACCAATTGCCGGCCCGCGAAAAGGCCGTGCTCGCCCTGCTCAAGGCGCTCCGCATCGAAACGATCAAAAAGTCGGACGTGGTGCAGATCACCTGCGAATCGCCCACGCCTGAACTCTCGCAGCGGGTGGTCGAAACACTGATCGAACGCTATCTCGACGAGCACATCGAGGCCAACCGCACGCCCGGCTCGCGGCAGTTTTTTACGCAGCAGACTGAGCGACTGCGCGGCGAGCTGGCGGCCAAGGAGGGCGAATTGCTGCAGCTCAAGAACGAGACCGGTCTGGCCGCACCCGAGGAGCAACGCAAGTTGATCGTGGCCCAGATCGCCCGGCTCGAAGACGAGCTGCTCACGGCCGAAGCCGCCGAGGCGGCCGCCCGCGCCGAGGTGCGCTCGGTGACTGAAAAGCTGGCCGATTTTCCTGAAACCAAGGTGACCGCCCACACCACCGGCTACGCCAACATGGCGTCCGACACGATGCGAGCAAAGCTCTACGAGCTGGAGATGAAAGAGCAAGAGCTGCAAGCCAAGTTTACCGACGCCCACCCGGAACTGCGGCGGCTGCGCGAACAGCTCGCCCAATCGCGGGCGATTCTGGAACGCGAAGACCGCTCGCGCACGCAAGTCACCACCGGCCCCAGCCGCACGAACGAGCAGGCCCAGCTTTCCTTGCTCGACCGCGAGCCGGCGATGGCCGCCCTGGCCGCCAAGGCCGAGGCGCTGCGCGAGCAACTGGCCGGGGCCCGCGAGCGGCTGAAGGTGATGAACGAAAATGATCTGCGAGTCGCCCGGCTGGCCCGCGAAGTCGCGCTGGAAGAAGCCAACTACCGCAAGTATTCCGAGACGCTTGAGCAAGCCCGCATCGACGAGGCCCTGCAGCTTGAGCGGATCTCGAACATTCGCGTGGTTCAGCCGGCCAGTTTTGAGCTGAAGCCCGTGCGGCCGCGGCGGCTGCTGACCATGGCCCTGGGACTTGTGGTCGGCTCGTGCGGGGCGGTCGGGCTGGCGCTGGCGGCCGAGGGGCAGCGGCCGTCTCGGGTATTGCGGCTGAACGGCTCGAATGGGGTCCACGAAAGGGTTCAGGGTTCCGAAAGGGTTCAGGGTTCAGGGTTCAGGGTTCAGGGTTCAGGACTTACGAGCCGGCGGGTAGAGGGCACTTCGTAGCAGAATTCGTGAGAATTCTGGCCGTAACATGTCGATCGCCGAATCACAAATCGTTCCATTGAGCCGCGCCCGGCCGCGAGTCGCCACGGTGCGCTCCGTCGAGCAATTTCGCGAGGCGCTGCTTTATGAGCGCGCTCGTTCGGATCGCAGCGGCCACGAGTTTTCGCTGGTGGCGTTTTCGTCGGGCCAAATCGAACATGTCGGAGCGATGACGCGGCGATTGGCGACCACTCTCGCCGGACGGTTGCGCGCAATCGACCAGATCGGCTGGCTCGCAGACGGACGGTTGGCGGCGTTGTTGCCGTATACCCCGCCTGAAGGCGCCTGGAAAGTGGCCGACGATATTTGTCTGGGGTTGCCCGACCGGATAGCGCCGCCTGTCGTCGAGGTGTTTGTCTACCCTTCGGGCTGGTTGGCGGACGATTCCAACGACAGCCCGGCCAACTCACCCCATGAGTGCTACGTGCCGCTCGAACCGTTCTTGACGCGGCCGCTGCCGGTCTGGAAACGGGCGTTGGATGTGTTCGGCGCGGGGACGGGCTTGCTGCTGCTTTCGCCGCTGATGGCGCTGTTGGCGGCGGCCGTGAAGCTCAGCTCACCCGGCCCGGTGTTTTTCCGACAGCGTCGCGCGGGCCGCGGCGGCAGGCCATTTGTGATTTACAAGTTCCGCACAATGGTCGCCGACGCCGAAGCGCGGCAGCGCGAGCTATTGTCGCTGAACGAGCAAGACGGACCCGCGTTTAAGATCAAGCGCGACCCGCGCGTGACGCGGCTCGGACGGCTGCTGCGGGCAACGAGCCTCGACGAGCTGCCGCAGTTGTTCAACGTCTTGCGGGGCGATATGTCGCTGGTCGGGCCGCGGCCGCTGCCGTGCCACGAATCGGATGCCTGCATTGGCTGGCGGCGGCGGCGGTTGGAAGTGACTCCGGGCCTGACCTGCATCTGGCAAGTCCGCGGCCGTTCGCGTGTCAGCTTCGATGAGTGGATGCGGATGGACCTGCGTTACTCCGGCTCGCGTTCGCTGCGCCACGATTTGAAGCTCTTGATCCAGACAGTATGGGCGGTCGTGCGCGGCACGGGTGCGCATTGACCGCGGGTCGCCGATATGGGGCATATGATGGGCAACTTGGCCGCTAGCGCGATGGTAGCTCCGACACTCCGTGGCGGAGACTTGCGGTCGCCCTTGGCGACGGCGAACCCCGCCACGGAGTGTCGGGGCTACTCGAAGGGGCTGGCCGCCATGCTCGACCAGGCCGTCGTCAGCGCCGCCAGCTTTATCACCAGCGTCTTCGTCGGCCGGTTTTGCGGCGAAGAGGCATTGGGACTCTACTCGCTCGGGTTCACGTTGCTGATCCTGGTGCGCGGCATACAAGAATCGCTGGTTCTCACGCCCTACACGATTCTCAGCCCCCGGCTGTCGAATCGCCGCCACGCTTCGTACGCCGGCAGCGTTCTGGTACACAGCGGGCTGGCGGCGCTGATCTCGATGCTGATGGTGGGCCTTGGTGCAGTCGCGTTTTCGGCGGTCGTGGGCTTGCCGCGACTCGCGCCCGTCCTCGGAATGCTCGCGGCCATGCTGCCGCTGCTACTGCTGCGCGACCTGGCGCGGCGGTTTTTGTTTGCCGATCTGAATCTGCACCGGGCACTGCTTCTTGACCTGACCGTGGCCGCCTGCCAGCTCGCGCTCATCGCGTGGTTGTCAGCCGCCGGATGGCTGTCGGCCGTCACGGCCCACACGGCGGCCGGCCTGGCGTGCGGCGTGGCCGCGGTTGCCTGGCTCCTGCGCTCGCGGCACGGGCTGCGAATTCAGCGGCGCCGCATCTTGGGCGACTGGGTTCGCAATTGGTCGCTGAGCCGATGGATCTTTGCCGAGCACCTTTGTGGGATCACCAACGCGTACTCGCCGCACTGGCTGCTCGCGCTGCTGCTCGGCGCCGCGGCGACCGGCGAATTCGCCGCGGCGATGACAGTCGTGTTGTTGTTGAACCCATTCATCATTGGATTAGGAAATCTTTTGGGGCCGGCCACGGCCCGCGCCTATGCCAACGGCGGCGTGTCGGAAATGCGGCGCATCGTCCAA
>DATFDL010000688.1:0-3625 GCA_035252155.1 Pirellulales bacterium
CAAAAAGACCCGCGGCCGGCCTTGGAAGACGTGCTTTGGAGCTTGCTGAATTCGAAGGAGTTTATCTTCAACCATTAGGTGATGCCATGCTGAATGTCCTTGGTGAACGATTTCGGCTGTGTGATGCCGTCACCCGGCGGAGCATGCTGCGCGTGGGGGCGCTCGGGCTGGGCGGACTGACACTCGCCGATCTGCTGCGGCACAAAGCGCTGGCCCGCGCGGCCGGGCAGCCGGTCAAAGACACCTCGGTCATTCTGCTCTGGCTGGCCGGCGGGCCCAGCCACATCGATATGTACGATCTGAAGCCTTCGGCGCCGGCCGAGTTTCGCGGCGAGTTCCGCCCGATCGACACCAACGTGCCGGGCATTCAGATCAGCGAGCACCTGCCGCGGCAGGCCGCCATCATGGACAAGCTGGCCATCGTCCGCTCGGGCACGCACACCAACGCCGGCCACGGCATCGGCTCGCAGTGGATGCGCACCGGTTATCAGCCGACGCTGGAGGTGAACGACAACATTTATCCTTCGTGCGGCTCGATCGTCGCCCGGCTGCGCGGTGCGAACGTGCCGGGCATCCCTCCCTATGTCACGCTGCCGCGCAGCCAGGCCTTTGCCAAGGCCGCCTATGTCGGCGCCTCGTACAATCCCTTTTCGCCCGAAAGCGATCCCAACTCCGACGGCTTCGAGGTGCGCAACCTGCGGCTGCCCGGCCGGATCGACGCCGATCGTCTGCACCGCCGTTGGGCGCTGTTCGGCGATCTGGACGACATGCGCCGCGATCTCGACACGTCGGGCACCATCGCCGGGCTCGACAAGTTCTACGCCGACGCCGTCGAGATGGTAACCAACGACAAGGCCCGCCAGGCGTTCGACATCAAGCAAGAAGACGCCAAGCTGTGCGAAGACTACGGCCGCAACGATTTCGGCCAAAGCTGCCTGCTGGCCCGGCGATTGGTCGAGGCGGGCGTGACATTCGTCTCGGTGCAGGCCGGTCGCGGCTGGGACACGCACGGCGACAATTTTAATGAACTGAAGAAAAACCTGCTGCCGGTCTACGATCAGGCGTTCGCCGCGCTGGTCAGCGACATCGACCGCCGCGGCCTGAGTGACCGCGTGCTGGTGATCGTCATGGGCGAATTCGGCCGCACGCCGCGGATCAACCCGGCCGCCGGCCGCGACCACTGGCCGGGGGCGATGTCGGTGGTGTACGCGGGCGGGGGCTTGCGGATGGGCCAAGTGGTGGGCTCGACCGATTCGCGGGCCGAGTATCCCACTTCGCGTCCCTGCTCGCCCGGCTGCCTATTGGCCACCATGTATCACGTGCTGGGCATCGACATCCACCACACGTTTTACGATCCCGCCCAGCGCCCCATGCCCGTGCTCAACGAAGGCCGCGCGATCGAGGAGCTGATTTAGATGACCGATGAAAGCAACTCTTCTCATGAGCAAATTTTCGCAATTCGCCGTGCTGGCGATCCTCCTGACAGCCACCGCACGCGGCGAGCTGCCGTCAGTCCGGCTCGATCGCATTCAGCCGCTGGGCGCCGCGGCAGGTACGACTGTCGAATTGCAGATCTCGGCCAATGACGCCGAAGACGCCAAGCAACTCGTCTTCGATCATCCGGGGTTGACGGCTGAGTTTGTTTCGCCGGGCAAGTTTAAAGTGAGCGTCGGGCCCGGCGTGCCCGAGGGAACCTACGATGTACGATTGCTCGGCCGCTTCGGCGTGAGCAACCCGCGGCTGTTCGCGGTGTCGCAGGGTCTGACCGATCTTGCCGAGAAAGAACCGAATAACACGCCGGCTGAAGCGCAGGCCGTGGCGATCAACTCGGCCATCAACGGCGCGATAGACAGTGATGGGCAAGACTTTTTTCGCTTTACGGCGCGCGCCGGCCAGCGGCTGACGCTCGATTGCCAGGCCGGCAAGCTCGATAGCGAGCTCGATGGCTCGATGAACGTTCTCGCGGCCGGCGGGGCGGTGCTCGCGGCCAGCAGCGACTATCACGGACGCGATCCGCTCATTGACTTCATCTGCCCGGCCGACGGCGAGTATCTGGTCGAGCTGCATGATCTTTCGTATCGCGGTGGCTATCCCTATCGTTTATTGATTACCGACCGACCCTATGTCGAGAATGTTTTTCCGCGGGCGGTCGAACTGGGCAAGTCGGTCGAGCTAACGGCGCTGGGCCGCAACTTCGGCACGGCCGGGCGGCCCTCGACCTGGCAGATCGACGAGCGTCCGCTCGAAGAATATCGCTTTCCGTTCACGCCGCCTGCCGCCGACGCGCTGGGCGGTTACCGGTTCCTCGAACATCCGACCGACCATACGGTGTTGCCGACGGCGGCCACGTGTACGCTGCGCGGCATGCAGGTGCGCGTGCCGGTGGGCGGCGGAGCGATGCCGCCGGTCACGCTGTTGGCCGCCGACGGGCCAGTGACGATCGAGCAAGAAGCCAACGACACGCCCGAAAAGCCGCAGCCGCTGGTGCTGCCCGCCACCGTGAGCGGACGCTTCGATCGTCCGCGCGACGCCGATTGGTACGAGCTCGCGCCCACCGAGGCCGGCCGCTACGACATTCAGGTCTATTCCGAGCGGATTGCCGGGCAGGCCGACCCGTTTGTCGTGGTGCTCGACGATCAAGGAAGCCGGATGAGCGAGATCGACGACTTCGGACATCGCATGAACGCTTTTGACGGGCACCTGCGCGACCCGGTGGGCGCCGTCGAGCTGGCCGCCGGCCGCAAATATCGACTGCTGGTGCAAGACCGTTACGGCCGCGGCGGAGCGCGCTATCAATATGTGTTGACCGTGCATCGCTCGCGGCCCGACTTTTTTGTGGCGGCCATTCACAGCGCGAATCCCGGACCAAGCGGCTTGACGGTGTGGCAGGGCGGCGCGGCGTATCTCGACCTGGTGATTCACCGCGAGGACGGCTACGGCGGGCCGATCGCGATTGCGGCCCAAGAGCTTCCATCCGGCTTACACGTGGCCGAGGTGAAGGTGCCCAACGATACCCGCGCTCCGTTGGTCATTTGGGCCGACGCCGATGCCGCGCCGTGGCATGGCGACCTGAGGTTGCTGGCGACCGGCATGCGGGGCGAGAGCAAGCTGGTGCGCGAGGTGCGGCCATACTCTCGTGTCTGGAACAACCCAAGCATGGGTTCGAGCCGCCCGACGCGCGAGCTAGCGGCGGCCATCGTCGAGAAGGCGCCGTATGCGTTGCGAATCACGCCCGAGCGCGCCCAGGCAACGATGAACGGCAAGCTGGAGTTGAAGATCGCAGTCACGCGCTACTGGCCCGAGTTCAAGGCCCCGATTCGCTTGATCGGGCTGAACCTGCCCGGCGGCTTCCGGTTCGACGAGACCGAGCTGGCCCCCGACGCCGCGGAAAAATCGTGCGTGCTCGAAATCGGCAACATGCAGCCGGGCGAATACACGCTGACGCTGTTGGGCCAGGCCCAGGTGCCCTTCAAGAAAGACCCCGCGGCCAAGGAGGCGCCCAATACGCTCGTCTCGATGCCCAGCGTGCCGATCACGATCTCGGTGACCAAGTAGTTTTCATGCTAACCCGAAGCGCTAGCGAGGCGGCCATCTGTGCCGCCGGGCTTTTCCTCGCTGGCGCTTC
>DATFDL010000689.1:0-10305 GCA_035252155.1 Pirellulales bacterium
GGCGATTTGCCGACGCCCGATCCGACCGGTTCGCAGGTGCTGGTGCGCGTCAAAGCCGTGGCGGTAAATCCCATCGACACCTATCTGCGCTCCGGCGCCGTGAAGATGGAATTGCCGATGCCGTTTGTCGTCGGCTGCGACCTGGCGGGCGTCGTCGAACGCTGCGGGCCGAACGCGCGGCGGCTGAAGCCGGGCATGCGCGTCTGGGGTAGCAACCAGGGCTTGCTCGGCCGGCAGGGCACGTTTGCCGAGTACGCCGCTGTCGATGAGTGCTGGCTCTATCCCACGCCCGACGGCGTCGAAGATCAGCAGGCGGCGGCTGTGGCGCTGGTGGGCATCACGGCGCATCTGGGCCTGGTGCGTTGCGCGCACCTGGCCGCGGGCGAAACGCTGTTTGTCAACGGCGGCAGCGGCGGTGTCGGCTCGACCGTGTTGCAGATGGCCAAGGCCATCGGGGCGCGCGTCATCACCACGGCTGGCTCGGTTGAAAAAGTTGGAGTCTGCCGCGGCTTGGGCGGCGATCTGGCGATCAACTACAAAACCGAAGATGTCGATGCGGCCATCCGCCAGTTCGCACCGGCCGGCGTCAACGTCTGGTGGGAGACAATGCGCGAGCCGAATTTCGAGCGAACCGTGCCGCTGCTGGCGCCGCGCGGCCGAATGATTTTGATGGCCGGGCGGGAGGCGCGGCCAGTGTTTCCGGTCGGCCCGTTTTACGTCAAGGATTGTGCGTTGTTCGGCTTTGCCATGTTCAATGCTCCGCCCGACGAGCAGCGGGCCGCGGCCGACGACATCAACCGTTGGTTGGCGGCCGGCAAGCTCAAGCCGCGCATCGACCGTGTGCTGCCGCTGGCCAAGGCCGCCGAGGCCCACCGCTTGCAAGAAGAGAACACGCTGCACAAGGCCGGCACGTTGGCGGGTAAAATCGTTTTGGTGCCGTAGGTCGGGCTTTCCAGCCTGACGAAACGACGGCGTCACGCATCCGCTTGATTTCTCACAAAGGCGCCTGCGCACGCGGAAGTTGCGTCGAAGTGGGCGTAGGGTGGGCCGAGCGACGCGAGTCCCACCGTTGCGAGCACCGAAGTTGTCGCATGGCGCTCTGAGAGATGTTAAGCTGGGACCAGCACACGCCTTCGACCGTTTGGGCGGCGCGAGTACGGTAAGCGCGACGTGGCCGAATGGTGGGACTCGTTTCACTCGGCCCGCCCTACGACCTACGACCATTGAAGGGCGGTGCGACGTCAACTCGCCCCGCGCGGAACGGCACGGAGTCCGTTCCCTACATACCTCGAACCGAATGCCGCTTATGAATCGATTCACGCCCGTCGCCATCGCCATTTTCGCTACTCCTTTTCTTACCGCTCGTGGCGGAGAGCCGGTGCAACTCAATGGCCATGCGTTTCGCTTGCCCGAAGGGTTTGCCATCGAGCAGATCGCGGGGCCGCCGCTGGTCGATCGGCCCATCACGGCCGACTTTGACGAGCAAGGCCGGCTTTATGTTTCCGATTCGTCGGGCAGCAACGATCCGGTGCAAAAACAACTCGCCGAGAAGCCGCACCGTATCGTGCGATTGGAAGACACCGACGGTGACGGCCACTTCGACCGCAGCACGGTCTTTGCCGACACGATGATGTTTCCCGAAGGGACGATGTGGTTCGACGGTTCGCTCTATGTCGCGGCCCCGCCGAGCATCTGGAAGCTGACCGACACCGACGACGACGGCATTGCCGATCGCCGCGAAGAGTGGTTCAACGGGCAGACGCTCACCGGCTGCGCCAACGATCTGCACGGGCCGTATCTTGGGCCCGACGGCTGGATCTATTGGTGCAAGGGGGCGTTTGCCGAGCAGACTTACGAGCGGCCCGGCAAGCCGCCGCTGGTCACACGGGCTTCGCACATTTTTCGCCGCCGACCCGAGGGCGGGCCGATCGAGCCGGTGATGACCGGCGGCATGGACAACCCGGTCGATGTGGTCTTTACGCCCGGCGGCGAGCGGATTTTTACGACCACTTTCTTGCAGCATCCCGGTGGCGGCCTGCGCGACGGGCTGATTCACGCCATCTACGGCGGTGTGTATGGCAAGGTGCACGGCGTGCTCGACGGGCATCCGCGCACCTCCAGCGGCGTGATGCCGGTGCTCGCACATCTGGGGCCGGCGGCGCCATGCGGCTTGACCGCTTATCCGTCGAACGTGTTCGGCGACGATTACCGCGACAACCTGTTTGCCGCGTGTTTCAACATGCAAAAGGTGACGCGGCATGTGCTGACGCCCGACGGTGCGACCTTCAAGACAACCACCGAAGATTTTTTAGTATCCGACAATCACGATTTTCATCCCACCGACGTACTGGCCGACGCCGACGGCAGCCTAGTGGTGGTCGATACGGGCGGGTGGTACAAGCTCTGCTGTCCGACCTCGCAACTTGTGAAGCCCGACGTGCTCGGAGCGGTCTATCGGGTCTACCGGCCGGGTGCGGCTGCGGTGAATGACCCGCGGGGGTTGAAACTGGAATGGACCAAGGCCGCGGCCGATGAATTGGCGAAGCGGCTTGACGATCCTCGTCCGGCCGTCTACCAGCGTGCGATTGATGAATTAGGTCGGCGCGGCCGCGAGGCGCTGCCCATCTTGGAAGGTATCGTCTCGGGATCCTGCAAAGAGCGGGCGCAGCGTGGCGCGGTATGGGCCGCGACGCGGATCGATGATCCTGGTGCGCGGGCCGTAGTGCGCCGTGCGCTTATACCAAAGAATACCGTGCGCCAGGCTGCCATTCATTCGGTCAGCTTGTGGCGCGATGCGGATGCGATCACGGAAATCCTCGGCTCTGTTGCGGGCGACCTACCACAGCACCGCCGCGCCGCCGCCGAAGCGTTGGGCCGCTTCGGTGATAAGCGCCATGTCCAGTGGCTGCTCTATGCTCTTACTGAGTTCGCCCCCGGCGACAAACAGATGTTGCGCGATTCAGTCTCGTCGCGCATTTTCGAGCATTCGATCACCTTCGCCTTGATCGAGATTGGCGATCCCGTGGGTACTGCATGGGGATTGGGGCTTAGCGATCCACGCGCGGTGCGTGCCGCGCTGATCGCGCTCGATCAGATGCCCGAAGGCGGACTCACGGCCGAGCAAGTCGCAAGCTACCTATCGCACAGTGACGCGACCTTGCGCCAGGCGGCGGTGTGGATCGTCGGTCGGCATCCCGAGTGGGGCGAAGTTTTAGCCGGCCATCTCGGCCGGCGACTGGCCGATGCACAGCTAAGCGGCGACGAGCGCGGCGAACTCGACGCGCAATTGGCGCGGTTGGCCGCTTCGCCGGCCATTCAAAGCCTGCTGACCCGGCGGCTGAGCGATACCGCGGCGTCGTCCGAAGAGCGCCAAAGCGTGTTGCGGGCAATGGCGGCTTCGGGCCTGAAAGAACCGCCGGCTGATTGGATTACCGGGTTGACCCATCAACTGGCGACGACTGATCGCCAAGTCGTTCCTCAAGTGATCGCGACAGTCCGTGCCTTGCCGATAAACAAGGAAAAAGCCGACGGCCTGCCGGCGGCGCTTATCAAGATTTCCAGCGACGCCACAAACTCTGCTGACACACGTGCCGCGGCGTTGGCGGCCGTGCCCGGCGGCCTGGTCGAAGTCTCGCCCGAGATTTTTGCCTTCTTGCTCGAACAGCTCGATGCAGATCGGCCGGTGTCGCTGCGGGCCGCGGCGGTCGAAGTGTTTTCGAAGGCCCGCTTGAGCGGCGAGCAATTGGCGGCGATCGCCGAGCGAATCGATGCCGTCGGCCCGCTCGAAATCGACCGTCTGCTCACAGCTTTTGAAAAGTCCAGCGATGCCGAGGTCGGTCGGCGGCTCGTCGCGGCGCTCGATGGCTCGGCGGCGTTGGGGGCGTTGCGGGTCGAAACGCTCAAGCCGCGGCTCGACCGTTTCGGTGAAGCCATCCAACCGGAGGCCGAAAAGCTCTACGCCCGGCTGAGCGCTGGCGCGGCCGAGCAAAAAGCGCGGCTCGAAGAGCTGCTCGAATCGTTGCCTACGGGAGACGTGCGCCGCGGCCAGGCGGTGTTTAATAGCGCCAAGGCGGCCTGCGTCTCTTGCCATACGATCGGCTATCTGGGCGGGAAGCTCGGCCCCGATTTGACGCGCATCGGCCAGGTGCGCAACCGGCGCGATCTGCTCGAATCGATCGTCTTTCCCAGCGCCAGCCTGGTGCGCAGCTATGAGCCGGTCATGGTCGTCACCGACGATGGGCGCACCGAGAACGGACTGTTGACGAAGGACGGCGCGGATGAAGTTGTGTTAGTAAAAAGCCCTACGGAACAGATTCACATCGCGCGCGACCGCATTGAAGAAATGCAGCCCGGCAAAATATCGATCATGCCGCAGGGCCTCGAACAACAGATCACGCCGCAGCAACTTGCCGATCTGGTGGCCTTCTTGCAGGCGTGCAAGTAGTAGAACGGAATTTATTCCGTTCCCGAGCAGGTCAATCAGTCATCGGCAACATCTAACGGAATGGATTCCGTTCTATGGGGAACGGAATAAATTCCGTTCTACGGCTACCGAATCGGGTGTGCGGCGGCATGCTCCATTTCAAGCTGTAGGATAGCCGGGTTGAAAACGGCAGTGTCGGTGCCCGCCATCGCAGCGTCGGTTGCCTGTGCATTGGCCGACGTGGTGCCATTGCCGCCGGGTCCGGCTTGGCTAGTCGGTACGCCCGTCGGGTTAAACGACGTGCCCGGCGCGCCGAAGCCGGCATCGCCGGGGTTTTGGCTGCCAGGGCGCGTGTCGATGCCGACACCGGGGTTGAACGACGTACCCGGTGCGCCTGTGCCGGCGTCACCCGGATTCTGGCTGCCCAAAGTGCTGTTGGCGCTCGTGCCGGTCACTTGGCCATTCGATGTAGTGTTGACGCCAGTTTGAAGGCCGAACTGGCCGTTGGTGCCGGTGCCGTTATTCACGTTGCCATTGGCGGCGCTACTCACCCCGCTGTTGGCGACGCTTCCGTTGATGCCGGTCGATACTCCGCCGCTCGTGCTGTTGGTTGGGGGGCTCGTCGTCATGCCGCTCGAAGCGGCGGTCGTGCCCGTGCCGCCGCTGGAGGTGCCGCCGGAATTGAAGTTATTGATGATGGTAATGTTCTCGGTCGTTCCCGTCGAAGCCGGCGCTGTCATCGCCGCGGCATTGGCGGCTTGCATGGCGGCATCAGCCGAAAGCAAAGCCCGCTGTTCAAGTGACTCAAATGCCAGTTGTTCCGCACCGAGCGCCTTGATGGCAAATGGTCGCTTTTTCTCACGGTGCCGCTTGCCGTTGGTTGACAGCAGAGAATGAATCCAGGTACGCATGGTCCTGCTCCTTATGCAATGGTTCGCGTTGCTGGCTGGTCAAAGGGCGTCGTTTCCGCCGCAAGTCGATCAACGCAAGCAACGGGCCAAACGAGAGGCGATGGCGGCAATTGCCCAGCGGCGATCACCGCAGTCGTTGACGCAAACCGCGACGATTATCGCATTTGCAATTTTGAGACGTCAGGCTAGAAAGCCTGACCTACGGCCAGCGTGTCCATCACGCCCAGCTCATCGTAGACTGCTTCGATCGTATGAGCGTCGATCAGCGGCAGCCCGCCCGCCGCCGCGGCCAGCAAGCTCAGCTCGGCCAGCAGTGCCACGCGCCGCGCAACGCCTTGCGATAGCTCGTGCAGGCGAACGACGGCGTCGTTTCCGAAGGTGGGCGCCGTTCGTCCGGCGCGCTCCAACGAGCGGCAGACGTATTGCTCGGTATCGACCAGATCCCACGGCGTGAGATCGATCCGCAGCTCGGCGAGTTCCAACAGCCGCCGTCCCAAATAGCTCAGCCGGTCGGTCGAGGCGGCCAGTACCACCGTCAGCGGAGTGTCGGGCGACGGCTCACAATGGGCCAATCGCAACACCTGGCCCAGAACGTCGGCCGAGGCGTTGTCGGCGTCGTCGAACAAGGCGACCGTCGGCAGATGTTGCCAGCGGTTTTCGATCAGCCGATCGCCGATCAGTCGCCACAGCTCAAGCGGCGGCGCGGCTCGGTCGGGGTTCAGGCCCCAGCCGGCCGCGGTGTGCCAGAGCGCCTCGTGAGTGTCGCGGCCCAGCAAATTGACGTTGGCCACCTGGCAACCTGCGGCCCGGAGCTGCGCGGCAAAAACTTCGAGCACCAGCGATTTGCCGCTGCCTGGTGGCCCCAATAGCAGGCCCAGCCGATGACGCGAGTCGACCAGGTATTGCAGCCGCGCGAGGGCCTCTTCGTGGACGGTAGTCGGCAGATAATGGGCCGGTCCCCCGTCTCGAAAGGGCGGTTGGCGTAGTCCCCAGTAATCCTGGTACATCGTTTTCTCGTTCGGGTCGCCCGGTGCGCGGTACAGGCGCTCTGGTTGATACTCTTTATTTAATCGGTAAGATGCGCCGTCCGACTTCAATAAACTGTATGCCCGATCGCTACTTTATTACGCCTCCAATCACAGCCGATCGGGCGACGCTGCGCGATGACGAAGCGCATCACCTGGCGCACGTGATGCGCGCCAAAACAGGCGCCGAGATTATTGTATTCGACGGCGGCGGCCGTGAATGGCTGGCGCGGGTTGCGCGCCTCCGTCGCAACGAGGTCGACCTGGATTTGATCGAGCGGCGCGACTGCGACCGCGAACTTTCGGCCGACGTGACGCTGGCCGTCGCCCTGCCCAAGGGCGACCGCCAACGCTGGTTGGTCGAAAAATCGGTCGAGCTGGGCGTGCGGCGGATCGTGCCGCTGACGACCGACCGCGGCGTAGCCCAGCCGGTCGAAAAAGCGTTGGACCGCTTGCGCCGCGCCGTCATCGAGGCCTCGAAACAATGCGGACGCAATCGCCTGATGGAGATCGCGGCGCCGCAACGCTGGCCCGATTTCTGCGCTGCCACCGCGGTGCCCAACGAGCTGCGCCTAGCAGCCGACCCGCTCGGCGGCGACGATCTTGGTAGTCTCATCGAAACTCTGCGAACCGCCGGCAGGCCATGGTCGCTCGTGTTCGCAGTCGGTCCCGAAGGAGGCTGGACTGATGGCGAACGACAGTGCGCTGCAGCGCACGACTGGCGAATCGTGTCGCTGGGTCCCCGCATTTTGCGCATCGAGACCGCGGCGCTGCTGCTGGCAAGCGTGACGGCATCCACTGCTCACCCTCCATGACTTACCGATCCCGCAAAGTCAGCGGTGTTAAACCGGGGCGACTTCGACGGCACGGCCGATCGCGTTGTGCCGTCTTTGCCGGCGTTGCCGATTATGAGCAACGTAACGCGGATAACGATCGGCACATGTTTGCGTTTTATGCCGGCCGCCTGCCGCACCATCACAGGGGGGAAATCGGCCATGAGCACGGCGCGTACTACGGTCGGCTTAGCGGCGCGGAGCGGTATCTGGATCGTGGCAGCCTTGCTGAGCGGATGCTCCGGCTCGGGCGGCTCATTCACGCTCTTCCCCACCGCCGATCATCTGCTGAAATCGACCGACTTTGTGCGCCGCGAGGTGCCGCGTCGCGTACCCGTTCCGCGTGAACTGGAGAAAACCGTCCTCAGCGAGTACATCTTGCAGCCCGGCGACGTGCTCGTGGTCGAGCCGACCGCGCTTGATTCGCCGGTGCGCTTTCCGGCCGATCAAACGATCTTGCCCGACGGCACCATCGACCTGGCCCGCTATGGCCGCCTGATCGTGGCGGGCAAGACCATCGAACAAGTCGAGGCCGACATCATGGCGGCGGTACGGGCGGTAGAAACCGGCCCGGTCGATCTGATTAATGTGCGGCTGGTGAGTCCCCAAAGCGCGGTTTACTACGTGCTGGGCGAAGTCAGCTCGCCCGGCTCGTTCCCACTCGTCGGTCGCGAGACGGTGCTCGACGCACTTGTGGCGGCGGGAGGACTGAGCGACCGGGCGTCGATGTGCAATATCATTCTCAGCCGCCCGTCGCTGCCCGACGGCTGCCGAATTGTGCTGCCGGTCTGCTATCGGCAGATCGTGCAGTTGGGCGACACCACGACCAACTATCAAGTGATGCCGGGCGACCGCATCTACGTGGCCACTCGGTCGTGGCGCGACTCGTGTTTCGGCAAACGGGCCTGCCCGCTGTGCAAGGGGCAGCAGTGCCCGTGCCCCTCGCCGGCGGCGGCCGTTGCGCCGGCCCTACCCACGATTACGCCGCCGCAGGTGATGCAGGATGCGGTGCAACCCCTACCGGAGCTGGAACCCATCGAGATGCCTGCGGCCCCGCCGGAAGAAATGCCCTCAGCGCCGTCGGCCCGGCGTTCAACTGCCGAAGGATAAATCCGCTGTTGCTTGGTGTTTGTGGCCGGGAGTGAAACCGGCGGTCCCTCCGCGTGGCTGAAGCAGAACTCCAGCCGCAAACCGCCGAAGACAATGCCGAAATCACGAGACCACGGCGTCACTTGGCCGGGCCGTTTTGAAAAGGCGTTTGGAATTCATACACGGCGTACGATTGGTTTACGTAGAGCCGCGGCAGAGATAATGGCGGCTGGGCCTCGGCGAGCAGATAGCTCGCGCTATACTTGGCGGCAAGTTGGCGTAACCGAGCGACGGGCAACTCGGTGAGCGACTCGTGCCAGCGGCCTTGCGCGTCGGGCACCGGCGTGCCATGAATATCTTCCAGCCGCCGCCACCACTCGACGATCGCCGCCGCGTCTTGCGGCAAGTCCTTCCAGCTCACCACCTCGCCTCGGTCGGCATACCAGGTGAAGGTCTGGGCCGTTCGCGGCGTGAGCACTAACGTGTCGTCAGGCGTGTGAGCGGCGATCCACACACACGCGGCGCGCCAATCGGCGTAGTCGAGCACCTTGGGAGGCCGGTCGCCCCGCGGAATGTTTTGGAACAAACCGGCGATCGCGTATTCTTGGTGGCTCGCGGCAGCCAACGCGACGGCCGCCGACAGACAACCGGCGAACCAAATACGCCGACCCCGCACCAAATTCGCTCCGACAGCGCCAGCTAACAATGCAACGCCGATCGGCGGCATCACATCGCCCAGACGAAACCAATAATAACGCAGCAGGGCGGCCGATAATTCGGGTTGGTTGACGGTCGTCACAGCGATCACCAGCCCGGCCAATGAAATGACCAACGAGGCGATGACTAATCGTTGCAAACGTTCGACGGGTTGCCCGATGGCGGCCTGTAGGGAACGGACTCCGTGCCGTTCCGCGTTCTGCGAACCAACGTCGCGCCGCGCCGCAGCGGAACGCCACAGAGGGCGTTCCCTACAGATTCTCGAAGCCAATCTCGTGAATACCAGCCAGCCAACCAACATCGACAAATAACGGAGCAGCGCCTGCCAGCCAAACGCTTGCGGCACGAGATGGTGGCGCAGTCGGCGAAAGACATAGATGTCGTTCGCCTCGGCGATCGTCTGCGGCTCGACGCCCCAGTTCAACTCCAGCGCGGGCCAAACGCCCGCGAGCGCGAGTGCGAAGCCACTCAGTAAACCAGGCCACAGCCGGCCCAACAGCGGCCGATCGGGCGACAGCAGCCAACAAAGGCCGAGCGCCACCGCAAACCAACCGCCGACCAACACGTGCACCGCCGCCGCCGCCCCCGCCAACACGAGCGCTATGTTCCATCGCTGGTTCAAATACTCGCGGACCGCCGCCAGCACCAGCACATAGGCCAGGCCCTTGGCTTCGAACCCGCCGATCACCCATTCGCCGGCCAAGTGGCAGCCGACATTGAGCGTGAGGAAGATGAGGGCAGTCGCTACCGACCAGCCCGGTCGCGGCACGATGCTCCAACTAAGCCGTCGCCAGGCCCAGGACAAGAATAGCCAGATGATCAGCCGACCGCCCCAGGCGAACTGCGTCAGCGTGAGCCGGCGCGTCAGCCATCCGCAGGCGACGTAAAACACACGGTGCGTGTCTGATGAATCGAAGAAAAAGTCGCGCGGCGCCCAGGCGGTATTCCAGTAGTGCTTGGCCTTGCCCAAGTAATGTGGCTCGTTGACATCGGGCGCCGGCCAGGCCGCCTGGGCGGCGAACACCATCAAGATTAGTGCGATTTCAACCGCCGGCAGCCACCGTGCGTGGACAGACGGCCCCGGCGGCCCTAGACTATCGGCGGTGTTGGTTGCCATAGAGATACGTGACGGCCAATTTTGATTCGCGGACATTGTAACCAAAACGCCGTAGGGGTGGGACGAGCTTGCGAGTCCGCAGCGACACGCGAAAACATCTGTAGGGAACGCCCTCCGTGGCGTTCCGCGAATGGCGAGGAGACGTCGCGCCGCCCCTCAGCGGAACGCCACGGAGGGCGTTCCCTACCGA
>DATFDL010000690.1:0-3199 GCA_035252155.1 Pirellulales bacterium
CAATCGAGTATGCCGCCCCGCGGAGCTATCATGTGGTGATGGAAGAGAACCCTTACAGGGCGCCGACCGAAGCGAATAAGCCTGCTGAAGGGCATGAACCAGAATCGAGATCGGCGGAATGGCAACGGTTGACGGTTGCCATCTTCGGATTCGGGGCGGTTGGTTCTGTTCCTTCTGCCGCAAGAGCTACAAAGACGTCGGCCCGCTCGTCGAGGGACCAGGCGACGTATTTATCTGCCGGGAGTGCGTTCGGCTTTGCGATTCGATTCTGGAGCAAGAAGAACAGCGGCGCGCTGGAGGCGGAAACGGCTCTCCTCGGCCAGCATAAATCTCCGGCTCACCAACAGAATCGGTGTGTTGTTTCGCCGCCAGAGTAGTTGAGCCGTGCGTTTTCGTAGGCACTTCCGGGCAAATAAATGATGCACGAGAGTTAACCAATGTTGCGCGCCTAACCGGCGCGGAAACTACCCACAGATTCTGCGGCAGAGCCGAGGTTCCGGGCAGGCCGCCTGTTCTCACGAAGTCGCCTACAAGCGTCACTCGGTTTCCAGCACCGAAGGTGCGTTATTCCACAGCCCAGGGCGCAGCCCTGGGTTGTTGCACCAAAAACCATCGTCGTGAGCCCCAACGGGGCGCGATTCCTGAAGTGGTGTCCGGCGACCGGAGCGAATTGCGCCCCGTTGGGGCTGACGACAATTCATGGTGTTGGGAACCCAGGGCTGCGCCCTGGGCTGTGGAATGACGCCGCGTTGCGGCTAAGAGCGGCTTTTCGTTGTTGCAGCAAATGACCAGCGTTTATCCTCCCGCCTCGTCTCGCACGCTGAACTCGAGCTTCCAGCGGTGGTCGCCGGCGGTGCTGTGACACCAAAGCTCGAAGATGCCCAGCTCGGTAATCCGTGAGTGAAACCGCACCGGCGCGTAACCCTCGTCAGTCCCCTCGCCGGCCGGCAAGGTGGCGACCAGCGGATCGGTCTCGGTAAGTTCGCCCTCATTCCACGATGGCAAGAGCGTGCCTGGCCGATCGTCTTTGCGGACTGCCGAACTGAAGAAGCGAAAGTGGGCCGGCTCGCCGACGACCAGGCCGATCTCGTCGCCGGGCACGTCGGTCTCGGCGCCTTCTTCCATGCCGAAAGGCACCACGCACAACGCCCGCAGCGGGCGGGCCGCGCCGGGAATCGCCAGCCCGGCCGATTCGATGCCCACATAATACGAGCGAGCCGTGCCGCCGCGAATGCGCACGCCCTTGCTTTGCTTGGCGAAGGCATAGTACGCCGCCCCGCGGGCCACGGCGAAATCGAGATCGCGGTTGCCCGCCAGTTCTTGCGGCGCGGGACCGCCCGAAAACCAGCCCGCCAACACGCTGGTCAGCCGCTCGCGCAGGGCCTGGGCCTTGAACACGCCGCCGTTGAAGAGCAAATGCGTGGGACGGACGGCGTCGCCTTCGCCATGCGCCCGCAAGAACGCCGCCAGGTGCCGCGTGATGGCGGTGTCGGTCTCGAACGGCAGGCCGATCTCCTTGAAGCCGCTGGCTCGCCGTTTGGCCGGCTCGTCGGCCAGCGCGCATTGCGGAAAGAAGCCCTCGACCAAGAGCGCGGCCGCCGACTCGCGCTCGACATCGACCGACACCGTGCCTTTGATCAGCTTGCTGCCGCGGCCCAGCACGGCCACCGGATGTTTTTTTGGGCCGTCGGGCGAGAGCAGCGTCTCTTTGGCCGCGCGGCAAGAGTGCCACAATGCGACCGATTGCCAAGGATCGAGCTGCACGCCTTTCTGAGCGAACGCGCCGGCCACGTGATGGGCCAGCGCCAGATCCATGTTGTCGCCGCCAACCAAGATGTGGTTGCCCACGGCCAGCCGCCGCAGCACCAGCTCGCCCTGTTCTTCGGCCACGCCGATCAGCGTGAAATCGGTGGTGCCGCCGCCGATGTCGCACACCAGCAGCGTATCGCCCAGTTTGACCTGCCGCCGCCAGCGATCGCCCAGGTCGTTCAGCCAGGCGTAGACGGCCGCCTGCGGCTCTTCGAGCAGCACCAGATTTTCGGGCAGGCCCGCCGCCACGGCCGCCTCGCGCGTCAGCTCGCGGGCCGCCGCGTCGAACGAGGCGGGCACCGTCAGCACCACCAGTTGCTCGGCGAGCGGCGCGTCGCGAAAGGCCGCGCGCCAGGCCGCCGCCAGATGCTCGAGATAGCGGGTCGAGGCGTCCACCGGCGAGATCTTGGGCACATCGGCAGGAGCATTCCAAGGCAAGATGGCCTGACGCCGATCGACGCGGCTGTGGGCCAACCAGCTTTTGGCCGCCGCCACGGTGCGAGTGGGCACTTCGGCGGCTTGCCGGCGGGCCAGCTCGCCCACGGCGTACTCGCGCTTCTTCTGCCAGGGCAGGTCAAAGTTTTTGGCCTTGGCGTCGGCCTCGGTGCCCAAATAGACGAACGACGGCAGCAGCGGGCGCTCTTCGATCGTGCCGGCAGCCACCAATTGCGGCACGGCCAGCACCTCGATGCGCGCTCGCTCGTCGTCCAAGCGGCGCCAGGCCAGCGCGCTATTGGTGGTGCCCAGGTCGATGCCGACGGCGTATTGGGCGGTCATGCCAGCTCCACGACGGCGGGGGCGACGACCATGGCGGCCGCTTCGTCGCCGGTCCATTCGGGCAAGGCGCACCGCGTGGCTAGCCAGCCGTGATGGGCCAGCGCGCCGCGAAACGGCGGCCGGTCGGCCACTTGCCCGGTGAAGCGGAGACGGGCGGCGTCGAAGTCGCCGGGCACCTCGATCGTGGTGCCCTCGGCTTCGTCGCGCACGGCGCGCAGACCAAACACGCGGTCGAGCACCGCCGCGCCGTCGCGGTGCACGTCGCGCACGGCCGCGCCGATCTGGGCGTCGCTATACTCGGCGATCGGCTCTTGCAGAAAATCGACCAGCCGGGCCTCGCGCTGCAACATGGCCAACAGGTTGAGGGCGTCGCTGCGGCCGGCTTTCTTTTTTGGCGGGGGTTCAGGCGCTGATGCTGTTGCGGGCGCCGTTGCCTCGGTGCTCAACAGCGGCCGAGCGCGCTGCGCCAAGGCCGCGTCGAACAACACGCGAAAGAACAAACGAAACGCCAGGCCAATCCTTCCCACGCCTTTACCTCTACAACTACGTAGGGTGGGACGAGCTTGCGAGTCCCACCATTGCCTCGTAACAACGAGTCCGCGCGGCGCAACCG
>DATFDL010000691.1:0-7615 GCA_035252155.1 Pirellulales bacterium
GCACCCTGGCCGGCCACCGCGGCAACGTGACCGACGTGGCGTTTTCGGCCGATGGCAGCAAGCTCATCAGCGCGGCCGGCGAGCCGGGCGTGTTTGGCGAGGTGAAGCTGTGGAATGCCGCCGATGGAGTGCTTCTCCGGACCATTGTCGGCCATCGCGATGCGCTTTACGCCGCCGCGCTCAGTTCCGATGGCAAATTGATTGCCACCGGCAGCTACGATCAAGAGATCAAGCTGTGGGACGCGGCCACCGGCACCGAGCTCCGCACGATCACCGGGCACAATGGCGCGGTGTTCGATCTGGCCTTCAGCCCTGACAGCCGGCTGCTGGCCAGCGCCAGCGCCGACCGCACCGTCAAACTGTGGGACGTAGCCACCGGCAATCGGCTCGATACCTTTGGCCAACCGCTGAAAGAGCAATATGCCGTGGCCTTCAGCCCCGACGGGCGGCGCGTCGCAGCCGGCGGCGTCGACAATCGAATTCGCGTGTGGCAGCTCAGCGGAACCGCCCAAGAAGGAACCAACCCGCTGTTGGTCACCCGCTTCGCCCACGAGGGAGCGATCATCGAGCTGGTCTGGTCGCGCGATGGAAAGACGCTGGTGAGTTCGGCCGAAGACCGCACCGTGCGCGTCTGGGACGCCGAAACCGTGATCGAACAGCGGTCGCTGGAAGCGCAGCCCGACTGGCCCACCGCCTTGGCCTTGGCCGCCGACAGCAAGTCGCTCCTGGTTGGTCGGCTCGATGGCTCGCTGGCTTTTTATGATATTGCCAGTGGTAACATCGTGCCGCCGGCCAAGCCGGAGCTGGCTTCGCTCTGGCCGCGCGGCATTCAGCGCGGCGTGCCGACGCGCGTCAAGCTGACTGGTAAAAACCTGCTCGACGTGCAAGAGATACGGCCGAGCCATCCGCAAATCACGGGCAAAGCCGTGCCGGCTGACGCTGGAAAACCCGATGAGGCTTGGATTGAACTCACGCCCGCTGCCGATTTGCCGCGGGGCACGTACCAGATCGCCGTTGCCACGCCTGGCGGCGCGAGCGGTTCGCTGCCGATCGAGATCGACGATCTGCCGCAATTGGCCGAAGTCGGCTTGAACGACGCGGCAACTCTGGCATTACCGACCAGTGTTTGGGGCGCGCTGGCGGCCCGCGGAGAAGTCGATCACGTGCGATTCGATGCGCGGGCCGGGCAGACGATCGTCTGCGAGCTGGCAGCCAAGCGGTTCGGCTCGGCACTCAATGGCGTCCTCACGTTGCTCGACCCCGCCGGCGCAGTCGTCGCCCGCAACAACGATTTTGACGGAGGCGAAGACTCCTTGCTGGCGTACCAGGTTCCGGCGGACGGTCGGTACACGCTGCGGATCAGCGATTTAGCTCTCAACGGTTCGGAGAAACATTTTTATCAGCTCTCGGTCGGCGAGCTGCCGTATGTAACAGCCTGTTTTCCGATCAGCGTACCTGCCGATCTCGAGACCGAAGTCGAGTTGATCGGTTACAACGTGCCGCCCGGCACGCGCGTCAAATTGCCGGCGGGGCTGCCCGGCGAGCGGGCCGTGCCGATCGACGGCAATCGGTTCCGCGCCGCGCGCGGGCTCAATGTGCTGGCCAGCGCCGGTCACGAAGGGGTCGAGAACGAGCCGAACGACGCACCGGCGGGAGCCACGCCGATGGCCGTGCCCGGCAGTGTGAATGGCCGCACCGGGCCAACGCGCGAGGGTCAGTCGGCCGACGTCGACCTATTCCGCTTTGAGTCGAAGGCGGGCGAAACTTGGATCATCGAAACGGAAGGTGAGCGGCGCGGCTCGCCCATCGACACGCGAGTGGAGGTCCTCAACGCGGCGGGTCAGCCTGTGCCGCGCGTGCTGCTGCAAGCCGTGCGCGACAGTTACCTCGAATTCCGCGGCATCGACTCCAACAGCGGCGGCCTGCGTCCCAAGAACTGGGAAGAGATGGAACTGAACGAATACATGTATTTGCAGGGCGAGGTCTGCCGCATTTTTCGCATGCCGCAGGGACCGGACTCCGAACTGCAGTTTTATCTGCTCGGCGGCCGGCGGCGGAATTATTTCGACACCAGCCCGACCAGCCACGCCTTGGGCGATACGGCCTACACCGTCGAGCCGCACTCACCGGGCGAAAAGCTGGTGCCGAACGGCTTGCCGGTGTTTACACTCAACTACGCCAACGACGACGACATGGAGCGCAAGCTGGGCCGCGACTCGCGGCTGACGTTCACCGCCCCGGCCGACGGGGCGTACATCGTGCGCGTCAGCGATACCCGCGGCTTCGGCGGCGAGCGGTTTGTCTATCGGTTGACGGTCCGACTGCCCCAGCCCGATTTCGACGTTCAGTTGGCCGATGTCAATCCCACCGTACCTCGCGGCAGCGGCCGGCGGCTGACCTTCCGACTCGATCGCCGCGACGGTTTTGACGGCGATGTGACGGTGAATGTCACCGACCTTCCCGCGGGTTTTTCGATGTCGCCTGTCGTGATTCAAGCCGGGCATGTCGAAGCACGGGCGGTGCTCAACGCGGCGGCCGACACAGTCCAGCCGCCGCCCGAAGCATGGCAGGCCGTGAAGCTAACGGCCAGCGGCTCGCCGGCGGCTTTCCTCTCGCGGAGCGAGAGGGCTACTATAGGCTCCGAGGCGACCGTGGTGAAAGAGGTCAACAGCCTGGGGCAGGCGAAGTTGGCCGACAAGCCCAACCTGCTGGTGCGGCTGGAGCCGGCGGAGCTGACCATTTCGCCGGGTACTACCATCACCGCCCGGCTGAAAGTCGAGCGAAACGGGTTTAACGATCGTGTACAGTTCGAGGTCGATAACCTGCCGCACGGCGTGATCGTCGACAACATCGGCCTGAACGGCGTCTTGATCCCCGAAGGTCAGACCGAGCGTGAGATCTTTTTGACCTGTGCCAAATGGGTGCCCGACATTGACCGGCCGTTTTTCGCCTTGGCCAACAACGCGGGCGGGCAAGCCTCGCTGCCCGTGGTCTTGCACGTCCGCAAGCCGGGTAGTCTGGCGCAGACGGCGAAATAACGAACTTCTGGTGGCTGGGGCAGAGCCTTGGCGATGCCCCGGTCGATCGAGTACGGAGGTCGGAATTCGGAGTGCGGAGTTGTCCAGAGCAGCCATTTGAGGCCGGTGGAGTGCGTTCGCACATTACGATCATGGCGTCTGAAATCAGTTCGAAAGCCCCTTGCGGCGCAGATCGCCCGCAGTTTCGATTGCGCTCGCTGTTTGGCGCAATGTTTTGGGCGTCGTTTCTCCTCGCATCAACTGTCCGAGCCTCCTGGCAAATAATTCCGGCAATCATTCTCATTTGGCTGGCAGCCTTAATCCTGTACCAAGCCGTCCTGGGACGAATAGATTGCGAACGTGCGACGATTGCGATCCTGGCCGCGCTCGGTTCGGCCGTACCCTTCGGACTGATTGGACTTATCGGTACGACGGTTGACTAAAGACTACGATTGACGCGCGACGCCGGGAGGCAGCGTCGAGAAGCTGTTGAGCTACCATGCCTGCTGTACCTGACGGCTCGCGACTGCCGGCCGAGCCAATCGGCGATCAGTTTCCCTTGCGCTGGCTGTTTAGCGCGGTGTTTTGGTTAGCGCTTCTCTTCGCAGCCGCATCCCAGACGCCGTGGCAGCTCACGCCGGTGATTGTGTTCATCTGGCTGGCTGCGTTGATTGTGTATCAGCGGCTGCCGGGACGTATGCGTCGCGAACGAGCAACGATCGCCTTTTTGGCGGCGCTGGGATCGGCAGTGCCCGTGCTAATGCTGGGGCTTACCACCGTCGACCCAGCCGGGCCCGAACCGGTTGCGCAGCCCACCTTCGAGTCAACCGCGTGGCGACGCGCCGCTACCAGCGAGGGTCGCCTCACCGTGCGGAGCGAAATGGTCGAGGACCTTTTGCAGCGATACAAGCTGCGCGGCTGGTCTAAAGATCAAGTGATCGAGCTGTTGGGTCCGCCCGATTGGCGGCCGCCGACGGTGCGGTCGTTTGAGATGGTTTACCGATTAGGCATCCGGCCGGACGACTGGGCGCTGAACGATGAGTATCTGTACTTTCGCTTCGATCACAAGAATCGCGTGACCGAGTTCGGTACAACGGTCGATTGAAGTTCATGCCCTATCCTCATGTGATTCGTTTGCGAGGCCCCTGGCAATACACGCCGCTGATCCGCTTCGGCGAGGGACCGTTGCCGGCGCCGGGGCGGGTGGAACTGCCGACCGATTGGGGCGCGACGCTGGGCGAAAAGTTTCGCGGCCGCGTACGGTATGAGCGGAGTTTTAATTCGCCCAGCAATCTCGATCCTCACGAGCGTGTCTGGCTGATCGTTGACGGCGCCGATGCGCGAGCCGACGTTCACTTAAACGGCCAGTCGTTGGGAACCATCGAAGGGTACGCTTTATCGGCCGAGTGGGACATCACCGAAATCATCGGTTCGCGAAACTTGCTGGGCCTTGACGTTGAGCAGCCCAATACCGACTCTGCCCCAGCCTCCAGTGCGTGGCCGCCTCGACCTGGTCGAGAAGCGCTGCCCGGTGGTCCAATCGGCCAGGTGAGGCTCGAAATCCGCTCAACCGCCTTCGTTGCGGATTTCGCATTATGGATCGCGGTAGAGCGCAACGGCTCCAGACTGCTTTGCTCCGGCAAAATCCGCGGCGACGGCGAAGCTGGCCCGCTGAGCCTGGTCATTAGCGCGCTGGAACGCGAAATCCTTTACGAGTATGTCACCCTAGAACAGCCCTTCAAGTATGCGGCCTACGCAGGCGACATCCCCGTGTGGGCAGCCGGCGGTCCTACTCGTCTTGCGAAGGTCGAGGTGAAGCTGATTTCGGGCGGAGAGGCCATTTGGCGGCAGGAGCTGGAAACGGCGGCGAGTGATGTTCTATCGGAATGCATTGAGCAGTTTGCGATCGGCGCGACATTTGTCTCGGGCGGCGTGGAAGCGCAAATTGAGCAACTCCTGATTGACGTTGCCCAAGAAGAGCCGGCTGTAGTAATGCCCCAGATCTTGCCGGCGCCGCTCTACGAAAGATTTGATCGCGCCGGCGTCGCCGTCATCCAAGCCATGCCGCTCGAATGGGCGGAGCACGTCTGCCCTCGACTCGCACAACACCCCTCGATCGGCGCCTGGCTGTTAACACTGCACGAAGCGAATGGGCAAACCGCATTGCCATCATCCACATTTGGCCGGCCGTGGGTTTCTATTGGATAACAAGGTGTCGGCAAGCTTTCGGTAAGAACTCAACAAATGGCTCGAGCATGGTTCGCGCCCGAGGCAGCGGCTATAATCTGCCGGAGGAGTATTTCATGCCGCTGCGCGATCATTTCCACCCGCCGGTCTCCAAACGCTCTTCGTGGGAAGGATTTCACGGCGGCTGGCCGATGGGAATTGTTGAGGAGCTCGCATCCAGTTTACTGGAAGGTTTCGTTGCCGAACCGCGCGTACATCTGGGCAGCTATTATGAAATCGATGTAACTGCGTTCGAGCAAAATGGAGAGCGCACGCCGGCGCTTGATTCCGTCCCCATCGCAACCGGCGGCGCCGCAATCTCGACTGAAGTGTTACCCGCGCCGACGCTCACCATCGATGCCGAGTTTCCCGAACAATACGCTTACGAGGTGCTGGTCTTCGATCTCGAACGCGAGCGCCGCCTCGTGGCGGCCGTCGAAATCGTCAGCCCGGCCAACAAAGACCGGCCCGAGAGCCGACAGTTGTTCGTGGCAAGATGCTTCAACTTGCTGCAACGAGACGTATGCGTATCGATCGTCGATCTGGTCACGACCCGCCAATTCAATTTGTACGCCGAGCTACTGACGCTGCTCGGACATTCTGACGCTGTGCTAAGTTCGATCCACTCGATCTACGCGGTAACCTGCCGCAAACGGCCTGGCAGCCCGCAGGCTAAAGTCGATAGCTGGTTTCATCCGCTCGCAATCGGGCAGCCGCTTGCGTCGCTTCCCCTCTGGCTGTCCGATACGCGGACCGTGACTCTCGACCTGGAAGCGAGCTATCAAGAAACTTGCCGCGTGCTGCGGATACCGTGATGATTGCCGCGGCTGGCGAGCGAAGGAGGTGGTAGCAGAATTCGTAAGAATTCTGGCTTCGAATGCGCGTGACGGCCTGACTTCTCACGAAGTCAGCTACTGCACTACGCCCGCGGATGAAACTTGCGATGGATGGCTTTCAGCCGGGCGGGGTCGACGTGCGTGTAAATCTGCGTAGTGGCAATGCTGGCGTGGCCGAGCATTTCTTGCACCTGCCGCAGGTCGGCCCCGCCCGCCAACAGGTGTGTGGCAAAACTGTGTCGCAAGGTGTGCGGGCTTACCTCTTCGGGTGCGCCGGCCCGCCGCGCATAAAGCTTGATCAACTCCCAGACACGCTCGCGCCGCAACCGCCGGCCTCGTCGCGAAAGCAGCAGCCACTCGGGCGACGTTGGTTGCAGCCCGGCAAGCAAGGGACGTTCGTGCTCTAAATAATCGTGCACGGCCTCCGCCGCCCGCTTGCCCAGCGGCACCAGGCGCTGCTTGTCGCCCTTGCCGTGGCAGAGACAATAGCCGCCCTCCAAATGCACGTCGCGCAGTTTGAGGTACGATAGCTCCGACGCTCGGCAGCCGGTGGCATAGAGCAATTCGAGCATAGCGCGGTCGCGCCGCCAGCACGGCTCGCCGCGGCGAGGGGCCGCCAGCAGGCCATCGACTACCTCCGGTGGCAGCACCGTGGGCACCCGCTGCCAGAGCTTCTGGCTGCCCAGCAACTCGACCAGATTCTCTTTCAGCACTCCTTCGAGCTGCAAATAGCGAAAGAACAGCTTGAGCGACACCAGGTGCCGGCCGAGGCTGGCCGGCGCCAGCCCCTTGCTGTGCAACCAACCGGCATAATCAGCTAACTGTTGAATGCCGAGTGCCGGTATCTTGCGATCGCCGAGCCAGACATAAAAGCGCTTCAAATCGCGTCGATAGGCGACAACGGTGTTATCGGCCAGATGGCATTCGCTGCGCAAGTAACCGGCAAAGGCGGTGACCCAGGGATGCTCGGTGGGGCGATCGGGTGTGGCTTTTGTCTTGGCCATGCGGGCGTCGATGTTTTTCGCGGTTTGTTCGCCAATTTGTATTCATCGGCTGACGCGGCCACTGGGGGTGAGTAAACTCTGAGGGGGAAAGTCAAAATGCAAAATGCAAAAGTCAAAATGCAGATGAGGGCGCGATACGGCGTTGTTTTCACGAAGGGAGTGAGCATTGAACATCCTTGTCACCGGCGGGGCTGGCTATATCGGCAGCCACGCCGTCAGGCTACTCGACCTGGCCGGGCATAGGGCCTGGGTCTACGACAATCTCTCGGCCGGGCATCGCTCGGCGGCGCCGGCCGAGCGGCTGATGATCGGCGATCTGACTGATCGGCCACGGCTGATTGCGGCGCTAACCGAACACAAGATCGAGGCGGTGATGCACTTCGCCGCCTTCGCCTTGGTCGGCGAATCGGTCAGCGATCCGGCCAAGTACTATCACAACAACGTGGGTGGTAGCCTTTCGCTTCTGGCGGCGATGCGGACCGCCGGAGTCGGCAAGCTCGTCTTCTCCAGCACCACGGCCACGTATGGAACG
>DATFDL010000692.1:0-9443 GCA_035252155.1 Pirellulales bacterium
CCCGACCCCTGAATCCCGACCCCTGCCCCATGCCTCGCGTCCTCGTCACCCCCACCGTCATCAAACACCAGCCCGGCCCCTATCGCGACCTGCTCGAACAGGCCGGCCTCGACTTCGCCTATCCCAAGGCCAATCTTTCGGAATCTGTCGCCAACACCGAGCTTTTGCTGGGCGAACTGGCCGGCGTCTCAGCCGTGCTGGCCGGCAGCGAGTTGTATACCCGCGAGGTGCTCGAAAAGGCCCGGCTGCGGGTCATTGCCCGGATGGGCGTCGGCTATGACGCCATCGACGTGGCCGCCGCCAGCGAGGTGGGCACGCTGGTCACCATCGTGCCGGGCACCAACCACCACTCGGTGGCCGAGCAGACACTAGCCCTATTGCTCGGTGTGTTCCGTGGCTTTCCCGGCCGCGATCGCGAGGTGCGCAGCGGCGTTTGGCGCCGCAAGGCGCTGCCGCGGCTGGCTGGCCGCACGCTGGGCCTGGTCGGGCTGGGCCGCATTGGCCAGGCGGTGGTGCCGCGGGCGATCGGCCTGGGCCTGACGGTGATCGCCTACGACCCGTGGCCGAATGAGGCATTCGCTCGCATGCACGACGTGCGGCTTGTTTCGCTCGACGAAATGCTGCAAACCGCCGACATCGTGAGCCTGCACATGCCCTGCACGCCCGAAACCACCCGGCTGATGAACGCCCAGTCGCTAGCCCGGATGAAGCAGGGCGCCGTGCTCATCAACACGGCCCGCGGCGGCCTGGTCGATGAGCAAGCTCTGGCCGATTCGTTGGCCAGCGGTCACCTGATGGCCGCCGGGCTGGATGTCTTCCAGACCGAGCCGTTGCCGCTCGATAGTCCGCTCTTGAAACTCGACAACGTGCTGTTGTGCCCACACATGGGCGGGCTCGACGACCTGAGCCTGCGCGACATGGCGACGATGGCCGCTCAATGCGTGGTCGATCTTTACCAAGGTCGCTGGCCCGAGGGCTGCGTGGTCAACGAGCACCTCCGCCCCGGCTGGAAGTGGTAGCGACGATCATTCGTCCAACTCGCCCTACTTCGCTTTGCGCTGCCTGGCGATGGGCTGACGACGGCATTCGGGGCAGACCGCCGTGCCGGCAGGCGATAGATCGAGCTCAAGCGTGGGCCGCCGACAAGCGGCGCAGGGCACGGCTTCGAGCGACTCAAGTAGCGGGTCCCATACACACTGGCATTGCCCCGATTTGCCGTCGCTGGCTTCGAGGGTCAGGCGAAGCGATAATTTCGGTTGGCGGACCAGTAGCCAGTTCAAGAGCCGCAGACTTACAACCAGCGTGCTTTTGCGGCGCAGCTCGTCGATGCGCAACGCGCGCTCGCGCTCGACCGCCTGACGGCGCTCGGCGAACCGCTGTGCATCGTCGCCGCGCGAGGCCGCCCGGCGGCCGCTGTCGTCGAGCTCGCGGCCCAGGTCGTCGTAATACCGGCGCATCCGTTCGATCTGCCGCTCGACGTGCTCGCTCAGCTCGCGCGCCCGGATATTCGCCAATCCAATCAGCGTGCGCGCTACTTCATCGCGGGCCAGACGATAGGCGTCGGCCCGGCTGACGCAGGGAGCGTCGGGCAGCCACAGCGACGGCGTTTCGGACAGCCGCGACCGGTCGAGCAGGTCCTCAAAATGCCGCACCTGGCGGCCGTAATGCAGATCGACCGCCACGGGTACCAGTTCTTCTTCTTTCTGGTCGCTCGTGAACGTCGCCTCGAACCAATAAATGGCTTGCGGAAAATAGAGTGGGCGCACGCGCTCGACCGTCATCCGCAGCCCTTCGGCCAGTCTTAGCGAACGAGCGGCGCGGGAGGCAAGCTGGTGCGGCGCCAGGTTTAGCCCCAACATATAAAACCGCGCGTTGCGCCCCCGCTCGATGGCATCGTCCAATAAACGATTGACCAGCGGTGTGCCAAAGCTGGCCAGTTGCGCCCGTGGATGCTCGGCCAGGGCTTCGGGATCGAAGGTGATCCGCGGGATCTCAGGCCCGCCCGGCGCGGCGGGCGCCGCATCGCCGCCGGCCGGCAGCAGCAGATCGTACACCTGCGGTTCGACTTCGTCCCAGACGCCGCCGGTCACTTCCACGTAGTCTCGGACGAACTGTTCAAGGGTCGAGGGGGCATTGGTCATGGCTGTTTGTCGCCTTTCGCTCCGCGAAAGTAGCGGTTTGTCGGCCTTCGCTCCGCGAAAGTACGTTCTTTCGCGGAGCGAAAGGCGACATTACGCTTCGGGCGCGAAACGGTTTCCAAAAATCCGGTCGTCGTGGCTGCGCTGTTCGAGATAGGCCTGCTTGGCCGCCAGCAGCCGCTCGCCGAGCGATTCCATCCGCCGGCCAAAGTCGTCGGTGTCGTCGGCCTCGGCCCATTGCTGGGCGATGAGGTCTTGAAAATCTTCTTCTTCGTCGAGGTTGCCCAGGATCATGTCGATCTCGCCGATCACGAGCTCGAACATGCTCAGCTTGGCGTCGAGCAGGTGCAGCACGGCCGCTTCGAGCGTCTGGGCAGCGACCAGGTTGAAGACATGGACGTCGTGCTTTTGCCCGATGCGGCTAAGCCGTCCGATGCGCTGCTCGATCTTCATTGGGTTCCACGGCAGGTCGTAATTGCAGACGGCGTGGGCGAACTGCAAGTTGCGGCCTTCGCTGCCGGCCTCAGTGGCGAGCAATATGCGCGCCTGGCCGCGGAACTGTGCGACGGCCGCTTCTTTTTCCGACCGCGTGAGCCCGCCGTGAAACAGCGCCACTCGATGCCCGGCCTCGGCCAGCCGTCGAGACAGCATCTCGTGCGTGGCCCGGAATTGCGTGAAAATAACGATCTTGTCGCGAAACTCTTCGAGCAGCGCCAACAGCCGCTCGACCTTGGCCCGCGAGGGCTGGCGGCGGGCCGCGTCGTGCAGATCGGCCAACGAATGGCGAACGTCGTCAGGCAGACGCGCGTTCTCCGACATGTTGCCCAACGTGCCGGCCGCCGCCTCGGTGCTGCTGCCCAAGGCCATCTGCAACGTAATCAAGGCGGTGCGCGAGAGCCCCCCGCGGTTATCGGGCGAACGCAGCCGGGCGCGGACGAACTCGGTGGCCGAGCGGTACAACTCCGCCTCGCCGGGCGAAAGCGCCAGCCGCTCGGTGCGGGCCCAACGCCGCGTGAATTGCAGTCCCACCGTGCTGCGGCGATTGCGGACCATCACCTCTTTCAGCAACTCGTGAAGCTGCTCGACGTTCTTCGGCGTCAGCTTATCGCGGCGGTCGACAAACCGCCGCTCGAACTGCCGCGCGGTGCTCAGCAGCCCCGGCTCGAGCAACGTCACCAGGTTGAACAACTCGTCGAGATGGTTTTGCACCGGCGTGGCCGTCAGGAGCAGCATGAACTGTTTTTTCAGTTCGCTGGCGAACCGCCAAAGTTGCGTGGTGCGATTGCGCAGATGGTGAGCTTCGTCGACGATGACCAAATCCCAGGGGCGCTCGAGGATGGCCGAGCGGTGCGGCTCGCGCTTGGCCGTGTGGATCGAGGCGATCACGCGATCGACCTCGCTCCAGGCGGCCGCGCCGCGAGCGCGAAAGGCGGGGTCGTCGTGCGCGATGAAATCGAGCGAAAACTTCCGTCGCAGCTCGCCCTGCCATTGTTCGACGAGCGAAGGAGGCACCAGCACCAGCACCGAGCGGGCCAGGCCGCGCAGCGACAGTTCGGACAGCACCAGCCCAGCCTCGACCGTTTTGCCCAATCCCACTTCATCGCAGAGCATGGCCCGGCCGCGCAGCCGGCGCAGCACCGTTTTGGCGGTGCGAAGCTGATGCTCAAGAAGCTCCATGTCGCGGACCAGCGGCAGGCAGAGCAGTTGGTCGAACCCGCCGTGCGTGGCCAACCGGGCCGCCCGCAGCGAAAGATCGAACTCGTCGAGCCGCGCCAGCCGCGCGGCGCTCGGTCGAATGAGCGGCAGGTCGTGCTCCGTGTCGAACCGAAAGCGGCAAGCCTGCCCCGCGGCCGTCGGCGACGCGACGGAGGCGTCGGCCTCTCTCGCAATGGCATCCGCGGTCGCGGCGGCTTCGATCAGCAGACGATATGAGCCTGGCTGGCGATATTCGAGCCAGACGGCGGCACTGGCCACGGCCCGCTGCTCGGGCAAAAACAATTCGCCGGTTTTCCGGTCGATGACAAAGTCGACCGAGCGGCCGTGCTCGTCCTCAAGCTCTTCGACAGCCATCGGCCCGGCGGCCAGCGGTTCGGGCAAAACGAACCGGCCGTCGCCTGCCGAACGTTCCAAAGCAAAGCGGTCGCCCGGCTCACAGACGAGTTCGCCGGCGGCCGTCGCCGAAGTTGCAACCCCGATCAATGCACCCTCCTTGGCACCCAACGCGAACCGATGTGCGATCGCGTCTCAACCTACCGATTCAGCGCCTCGATTTCAAGATGCCGCGGGCCTGGCCTTGCCCGCTTTCGGGGAGTCCAAGAACACGCTGTTCATGGCTGATGCTCGTTATGCCGCGCGGCGGTGTCGGTAAAGCCCGAACTGTGGCGCCTGCCGAGAAACGTGGGGCTTCACGCTCCATTTTAGCGCCGCACTCGGGGGTATGCTAGTCACGCACGGAACGCCACACAAGGGCGTTCCCAACAGATGCACAGCCGCAAATCGCGGCGACCTTCTAGCCCTCTTCCGCGCGGCGGAGATCGTCGGGCGGCTCGGCGGAGGCGACTTCGAGAGTCTCGGCGGCCAGCGGACGCTTGCGCGAGGTGGTGCCGGGCACGATCTGCGGACTCGGTGAGTTCTCTTCGATGATCTGCCGCAATTCGTCGGCGTCGATCACTTCGCGCTCGATCAAGCGCTTGGCCAGGCCGATCAGCGCGGGTTTGCGAGAATCGAGAATGATGCGAACTTTTTCGATCGCCTCGTCGATGATCCGCTGCACTTCGCTGTCGATTTCACGGGCGGTGTGCTCGCTGTAGCTGCGCTCGCGGGGCAGATCGCCCGATCCGGTGAGAAACGGCGAACGGGCGCTCTCGCGAAAGTTGATCCGCCCCAACCGGCTCATGCCATAGTCCATCACCATGCTGCGGGCAATCTCGGTCGCTCGTTCCAAGTCGTTCTGGGCGCCGGTCGAGACGTCGTTAAAGATCAACTCTTCCGAAAGCGTGCCGGCCAACAGCACCTGAATGCGGCTCTCCAGCTCGGGCTGGGTCATCAGGTAACGGTCGCCTTCGGGACGCTGCATCATGTAGCCCAATGCCGCGAGGCCGCGCGGAATGATCGACACCTTGTGGACCGGATCGGTGTTCGGCAGGCTGTAGGCGACCAGCGCGTGGCCGCTTTCGTGGTAGGCGACACGCTGCTTTTCGTCTTCGTGCATGATCCGCTGCTTTTTCTCCAAGCCAGCGGTCACGCGCTCGACGCCCTCGTTGAACTCCTCCATGCCGACGGCCGATTTGCCTTTGCGGGCGGCCAGCAGGGCCGACTCGTTCACCAAATTGGCCAGGTCGGCGCCCACAAAGCCCGACGTGATGGCGGCCACTTCTTTAAGCTGCACACTGCTGTCGAGCTTGACATTTTGCACGTGGACTTCGAGAATTTTTTCGCGGCCCTTCACGTCGGGGCGGTCGACCAGCACGTGGCGGTCGAAGCGGCCGGGACGCAAGAGCGCGGGATCGAGCGTTTCGGGCCGGTTGGTGGCGGCCAGCACAATCACACCGCTGTTCGAATCAAAGCCATCCATCTCCACGAGCAGGGCGTTGAGCGTCTGCTCACGTTCGTCGTGCCCGCCCACGACGCTGGTGCCGCGGGTCTTGCCTAACGCATCGAGTTCATCAATGAAGATGATGCAGGGGGCCTTGGCCTCGGCCTGCTGGAACATGTCGCGCACGCGGGCGGCGCCGACGCCGACAAACATCTCGACAAAATCGGAGCCCGACAGGCTGAAAAACGGCACGCCCGCCTCGCCCGCGATGGCTTTGGCTAGCAATGTCTTGCCGGTGCCGGGCGGCCCGACCAGCAGCACGCCCTTGGGAATGCGTCCGCCGAGCACCTGGTATTTTTCGGGACTGCGGAGAAACTCGACCACCTCGCGCAGCTCATCGACGGCTTCGTCGATGCCCGCCACATCTTCAAACGTGACGCCGATGTCTTCCTGGGCGTACATCTTGCCGCGGCTGCGGCCGAAGGCCATGGGGCTGCCGGCGCCTCCGAAGCGGCGCATCATGACGACGATCAACAGCACCAACACGCCGACGAACAGCACACTGGGCAGATAATCGCGCCAGCCGCTGGGGGCGTAGTCGCCGGCCGCCGTGAAATGGTTTTCTTCCAGGAGCTGGGCCAGCCGCGGCGTGTCGAACTCAAAACCCCGCCGGCCACAGCGAAACGCCAAGTGTTTCGGGGCCACGCCCGGCTCCTGCGGGCGGCGCTGATCGCGGGTGATTTTGCCCGTGATCTCGGTCTGGCTGACCTTGATGTCGGTGGGATCGGAATACCAAATGATGTAAGGTTCTTCGCTGCCGGGCCGGTCTTCCGCCACTTCGATGTGGGGCGGTTCGGCGGGCGGTTCGCCGGGCTTGGCTTTGACCTCGCTCGTGTGCGGGTTTCCTTTTTTGATCAGCTCGATGAAGTCGGTGTATTTGATGTCGAGCTCTTGGCCGCTATTGAGCACGATAAAAATGAGCGTGGCGCAGATGCCCAGGGCCAGCAGATACCCGATGGCATTGGCGCCGACGGGCGGCAGGCGCTTTTCGGCGGGCTTGCGGCCCGATTCCGGGGGTTTGCGGCCGTTCTCGTTTTTCGGTTCCATGCGCCTCTCAACCGTCGGTTTTCGTTGACCCTACAGAAAACGCGATGTTCCACCAGACATAGTATGCCCTACACTTGTGCGATACAACGCCGTGGCCCGCGGTCTGGCCGGGCGATGGTGGCGATTCTTCGCTTGTGGGGCGGCGGCGGGGCGGTTTAGAATGCCCCTGGCCGCCCGAACTATAAGTCTCGGCAGCAATTAGCACACCGGAAGGCGGTCATGAACACGCTTCTCTCGACTGGCACGCAGCAGATCACCGGCCCCGAGCAGTTCCCCGTGACAACCCCGCGAGTCACGAACGTCGCTGTCCTCGGCTCAACCGGCAGCATCGGCAAAAGCACGCTCGAAGTCATTGCCGCGTCGGGGGGCAGGTTGCGGGCGGTGGCACTTTCGGCCCACGCCAGCCTGGCGGCGTTGGCCCAGCAAGCGCTCGAAGTGCGTCCGCGATGGCTGGTGGCCACCGATCCGGCGGCCGCCCGAGCGCACGCTTGGCCGCGGTTGCCCACGGGCATAGAATTGTTGGTCGGTCAGGAGGGTTTAGAGGCCACGGTCGCCAGGCCCGAAGTCGACGTGGTCGTGTCGGCGATTGTCGGCAGCGCCGGATTGAGGGGGACGTGGGCAGCCTTGGAGGCCGGCAAGACCGTCGCCCTGGCGAACAAAGAAACGCTGGTGATGGGCGGGCCGCTGGTCACCGACCTGGCTCGCCGCCGCGGGGCGGCCCTGTTGCCGGTCGATAGCGAGCACAGCGCGGTCTTTCAGGCGTTACAGTCGGGGCGGCGCAGCGAGCTGCGGCGGATCGTGCTTACCGCCAGTGGCGGGCCGTTCCGCAACCACACCGCCGCACAACTGGCCGAGGTCACCGTGGCCGATGCCCTGGCCCATCCCACGTGGAAGATGGGTCCGAAGATCACGGTCGATTCGGCCACGCTGATGAACAAGGCCCTGGAGATCATCGAGGCCCGTTGGTTGTTCGACCTGGCGGCCGACGAGATCGCCGTGGTGATCCATCCGCAATCGATCGTCCACTCGATGGTCGAGTTTGTCGATGGCTCGGTGATCGCCCAACTCAGCCCGCCCGACATGAAGTTGCCGATTCAGTATGCCCTCACCTGGCCCGAGCGCACGCCGGGCGTGGCGGCCAAGTTCGACTGGACGCAGGCCAGCCGGCTGGAGTTTCACCCGGCCGACGCCGAGCGTTTCGCGGCCTTGGGCCTGGGCATGGAGTGCGCCCGCCGTGGCGGCACCACGGGGGCGGTGCTCAACGCGGCCAACGAAGCGGCCGTGGCGGGATTTTTAGGCGGCAAACTCAAATTCAATCAGATCGTGCCGCTCTGCCGGAGCGTGCTCGAACAACATCATTACGATCCGCGCCCAACGCTCGACGAGCTGACTCGACTCGACGCCTGGGCCCGTCAGGAGGTAGCGCGTTGCATTGGCATCTGATCGCCGGACTCGCCTGGTTCATGGAGCCGGCCAATTGGCTCATTGTGCTCGAAGCCGCCGTCGGCATCGGCATGGTGATCTTTGTGCATGAGCTCGGGCATTTTGCCGTCGCCAAAGCCTGCGGAGTGAAGTGCGAAAAGTTTTATCTCGGCTTCGACATTTACGGCTGGAAGCTGTGCAAGTTTCAATGGGGCGAAACCGAGTACGGCATCGGCGTGCTGCCGTTGGGCGGCTATGTGAAGATGTTGGGGCAAGACGACAACCCCAGCCGGCAGCGCGAAGAAACCGAACGGGCCAAGCTGAAACCGGCGTCTGTCGCCGCCGAGGCGGGTTCCACGCCCGTTGCGCCTGAGGCTTCTGCAAATCCGGCCGATCCGGCCGCCGAAGCGGTCTTCGATCCGCGCAGCTATTTGGCCAAGAGCGTGCCGCAACGGATGGCCATCATTTCGGCGGGCGTCATTATGAACGTGATCTTTGCGTTCGTCGTGGCGAGCATCGCGTTTGGCATGGGAGTCGACCGAACAGCCTGCGTCGTGGGAGCGTTAGCACCCGGCGGCCCTGCTTGGCAAGCTGGTATCGAAGCCGACGACCGGATCACGCAGATGGGCTCGGAGAAAAACCCGATCTTCCGCGATGTCCAGATGGGTGTGCCGCTAGCCGACGACATTAAAAAAGGCGTGGATTTCGTTATTGAGCGTCCCAGCCAGCGCGAGCCGCTTACGATCAATCTGGTGCCCGAGAAGAAGGGGCTGATCCATCAGATTGGCATGGCCCCCGCGCACACGCGGCTGTTGAGCCAGCCGGCAATTTATCCTCCCTATGCGCCGCTTGCACTCCGCAAGGTGGATCTGCAGCCGGGCGACACGGTCGTGGCGGTCGATGGAGAGGCGGTCGCCGATGGAGCGGCGCTCGATCGAGCGCTCAAGCGGCACGCGGGGGCGGTGACCCTCACGATCGAGCGAACCGAAAAGCCGAAAGACGCTGCGCCCGACGCCCAGCCCACGACGAAGCGCCTCGACGTTGAGCTGCCAGCCGTGCCTGAAATGTCGACCGGCATCGTCATGCGGATGGGCCAGATCATGGCGATCCAGAAGGGATCGCCGGCCGACGCAGCCGATCTTCGAGCGGGCGATGTTATTGAGAAAATCGACGGCGAGCCGCCCGGCGACCCGCTGACACTGCCGGCGCGGTTGAGCGCGCAGGGCGGCGAAGAGGTAACA
>DATFDL010000693.1:0-10523 GCA_035252155.1 Pirellulales bacterium
GCCACATCGACTTCGCCCAGCCGCAGCATCTGCGCGCCCTGAATCAGGCCCGCGTTGCCCGCCGCGCAGGCCGCCCCAATGGTGTAGTGCGGCCCGGTGATGCCGAGATTCAACGAGATTTCGCCCGCCGGATTGTTGGCCACCGTCCGCGGGTTGTGATGGTGCGACCAGAACTTGGTGTCGTAGTCGAAGCCCTTCAGCTCGTAGATTTCGTTTTCGGTCTCGACATTGCCGTGTTCGGTGACGCCGACATAAACGCCCACTTGCGATTTATCGAGATTGGACCAATCGAGCCCCGCATCGGCGATCGCTTCGTGAGAGCAGTAGATGCCGATGCTGCCGGCCCGCGTGCCGCGGCGCAGGTCTTTTTTCTTTTGGTATTTTGTCTCGTCAAAGCGGCAGACGCCGGCCAGCGTGCGACCGACATAGCGAATCTCGTAGGGGGTGACGCCGCTCCGCCGCGCCAGCAAGCTGTCGCGGAACTCGCGCAGCGAGTTGCCATTCGGCGCGGTGAGTCCCACGCCCGTGATGACAATCCGGTCGTTCTCGGTCGGCCCGGCTACCAATTGCTACTTCCCTGCGAAGTTGAGAAACCATCGAACCTAGCGGCTGCTTCGACAGTTGGCAAGCGGCGCAAAAAAACGGGGGCCTCTGACGTGCCACATACGCATTGGCTGGTGCAGGACGGTCAGGGGCAAGTCAACCGTCCGGCCGGTAGTCGTCAGAGGCCCCGCGGGCCAGTCAGATTGTCGCTCGACTCGATGAGCCGAGTCGCGGCGGTGATAAAGCATCCGACGTGCCATGCGTTGCGCCGAATAGAAAACAACGCGCGAATGATGGTTGCAAATGATTACGCAGCAATCGTTTGCGATTTTTATTCGAAACCAGATTCCGCGGGCAAACCAGCCTTCCCCCGCCTCGAAAGTAGGGCATTGTCTCGCGGCACCCTGCTTGATCTTTCACGACAATCGGCCCGCGAATGATGATTTCGTCTCAATTTGAGACACTGGATGGGGCGTTGATAATTAACGCCTTTTACCGTAAGGTGTTATGTTCCTCTGGCTGGCTGCCATGCCGCCCGCGATTCCGACAAGCCAGCCGAGCGAGAGTTTCTCAAATCGAGACAGCCGCGAACCTGGAATTCTGCCGCCGCCATGCCCAACAACCCCGCCACGATCGGCCCTTATCGCTGCGGCGCGAAGCAGCCGCTGCTGGTAATCGCCGGTCCGTGCGTGATCGAAAGTGAAGAATTGACCCTTTCGATCGCCCGCCGTCTGAAGGCGATGGCCGGCGAGTTGGCCGTCCAACTCGTCTTCAAGGCCTCGTTTGATAAAGCCAACCGAACCAGTGGCGGGGCGTTTCGCGGCGTGGGAATGGAGCAGGGGCTGGCGATACTGGCTCGCGTTCGCGAGGAGACTAGCCTGCCGGTGACGACCGATCTCCACGAGTCGTGCCAGGCCGAGCCGGTGGCGGCGGTTTGCGACTTGCTGCAGATACCGGCATTTCTTGCCCGTCAGACCGACCTGTTGGTGGCGGCGGCCCAGACCGGCCGGCCGGTCCACGTGAAAAAGGGACAATTCATGGCGCCGTGGGACATGCGGCACGTGGTCGAAAAACTGCAAGCGTCGGGGTGCCGGGATATTATGGTTTGCGAGCGGGGGACGTTTTTTGGCTATGGGCGGCTGGTCAACGACATGCGATCGATCCCCCAGATGCAGGCGCTGGGGGTGCCGGTGATCTTTGACGCCACTCACAGCGTACAAGAACCTGGTGGACTGGGATCGGCAACCGGCGGCAATCGGGCCATGGTCGAACCTCTGGCCCGCGCCGCAACGGCGATTGGCGCCGACGGCCTTTTCTTTGAGACACACCCCGATCCCGACAAGTCGCCCAGCGATGGGCCCAACATGATCCCGCTAGAAGCATTTCCCAAGCTGCTCGGCCGCCTGCTGGCGCTCCGCAAGAGTGTGGAGGCCCTGCGTGATTAGGTTCCTGGTTGGCTCGATGTTCGTTTTTGCGGCGGTGGGCTGCGATCACGCACCGTCGACCCAAAGCCGACCGTCGCAAGCGTCGCCGTCGGCCGATAGCCGCGAGAGTGCCGAGATCTTTACCTATGTCTCGGGAATTCTCAACGGACTCGATCAATTCGACACGGCGGTTTCGCTGAAGGACGATACGGCGCGGCTCAACGATGCCGCGCGGCGGCTGCTCGAAAACGGCGTGCCGCCCACCTTGATCAGCCAGCTCAACCAATGGGCCGCCTCGCAACCGCCGGTTGATGGCTGGCATCGCGACGCATTGCTCGAATCGCTGCCCGACGCCCTGCGATCCTTGCCGCAACTCAAACAGCTTGACTCGCGGACATTCACCACCGACGACGGCTTCGACTTGCGGCAAGCGGTCTGGCTGCGAAACATTTCGCAATCGGCCGCCGGTCAAGCGCAAAACGACCTGGAGTTGGCCGTAGGGTTGTTTGATTGGGTCGTGCGCAACATCCAACTCGACGGCGAGCCGCCGCCGCCCGACGACGAATCGGAGGTTGAGCCGCCGCTGCCCCTGCTCCCTTGGCAACTGCTGCTGTTGGGACACGGCCGGGCCATCGATCGCGCGTGGCTTTTCACTCTGCTTGCTCGGCAACAGGGACTCGACGTGGTGGTGCTCAGCCGAAACAGGGGTCAGGATTCAGGGGTCGGGGGTCAGGGAGACGGTGGGCGCGAGGATGCGGGGACGCAGGCGTCAGAGACGCCAGACTTTTGGCTGCCGGCGCTGTTGCTCAACGACGAGCTTTATCTCTTCGATGCCGGGCTGGGTCTGCCCATTCCCGGACCGGACGGCACGGGCGTGGCCACCTTGTCGCAGGCGGCCGGCGACGATGCGGTCTTGCGGCAGCTCGATTTGGACGCCGACGATCGATATCCGCTAAGTCAGGCCGATCTGTCCGACGTGGCGGCGCTGGTCGAAGCCTCGCCGATGTATTTGTGCGAGCGGATGGCGCTGGTCGAGTCGCAGCTTAGCGGCGACCAGAAGATCGTGCTCTCGGTGAACGCCAGCGGCGTGGCGGAGCGTGCGAAAGCTTGCCCGCATGTGGCGGCGGCGAGATTGTGGTCGTTGCCCTACGACCGCGCCGACGCGGTCCGGCGCGGGCGGCGCAAGTTCACGCGCCGCTTGTCGGTGGAGCTCGAGCCGTTTGCCGTGCCGTATTTCGAAAAGAAGGGCAAGGGCGTCGAATTCTCGCCCGCTCTCTGGCGAGCGCGCACGCTGCACCTGTTTGGCAAATATGTCGGCCCCGGGGGCGCCAGCCGGTATTACCAGATTGCCCGGCCGGCCGACGCCGATCAGGCCCGCCAAATGAACAATGAATTTGCCGAGGCCCAGAATCTGATGCAGGTGAACCCCGACGCCTCTCGCCGCAAGCGGGAAGCGGTGGAGCACCTCATTGAGTGTGCCCGCACCGCCAAGCAGGACGCCAGCTACTGGCTGGGCCTGATCGCGCTAGAGCGCCAAGACTACGAGACCGCGATCGACTACTTCAGCAAACGCACGCTCGAAGCCTACCCCGAAGGTCCGTGGACCAACGGCGCCCATTACAACCTGGCCCGCGCTTATGAGGCATCAGGCAAGCCGGACGAGGCCATCGAGATGTACCGTGAGGTCGACTCGCCCCAGCGTCACGGCAACCTATTGCGTGCCAGAAAGCTCAAGGAAGAACGCGGGGGACCGTGAGTATTTAAGCCCGGTTTGGCGATTGCAATCGGCTCTAGGAATTACCTGTCGGCACCATGGCCTCCGATTTAGTGCTGCTTGCGTCAAACCGACGTGCGACGGAATCGTTGTGTCGGACTCCGCGCCAAGGCGACTTACATCTGTTCGCCGCGCGACGCAGCGGCCCCAACCAGAAATGAGCGAAGGCGAATGCGGCGACGATTATGGCAGTACCGGCCAAGAGATCTGACCGTTTTGCTGCTCGCCGCAATTGCTTTGCTTCTCGTACTCGCTAATTTGAGCTTCGATCGGGGATGGAGCGGAGAGTTTGGCTATAAGTCCTACGGTTGGCCGTTCGTCTGGCACCGTTACGTGACAGTAAATTGGAAGACAATCGGCTGGTATTTCAGTGCGGCGCGGTTGGCGGGGAATATTGCCGTGTGGGTCGCGATTTTGGTTGCGGGATCGCTCGCCTGCGAGTCGTTCCTCCGGCGACATCGGCCCCGGCCGCGTTGGAGCATACGGGCGATGTTGGGCGCGGTTGCACTGGCAGCCGCGCTTTTCGGCTGGCTGGCCGCGGCGCGCGATCGAGGGAATCTTCAAGATCCGCTCATCGCCAAGTACAACCATAACCGCTGGCCGCTCGTGTACCACACCTTTGTCTGTGAGCGCAGAGGCCCGAAGTGGCTGGAGCTAATTGGAATGGACCGCTTTCGCCGCGAGATCGTGTCCGCAGCGCTGCGATCAGTAAAGAAATTGCACAGCGCCGACCCAAACGATGTGGAACTTCTAGCGCGGCTTGCTCGGTTGCCCGGGCTGCGATCTCTTTCGATCGGCGTCGATCATGTCACCCCGGAGGTGGCCGCCGCCCTAAATCAAATGCGGCGCCTGCGGTGGTTGCGAATCGACGCGAACTCAGATCGAGTGGAGTGCCTGCCGCCGATTGCAGGGCTTGCTCGTCTGGAAGAAATGGAACTGAACTACCTTACGATTGATCGCCGCAGCCTGGACGGCTTGACCAACTTGAGATCGCTTAGCTTATGCGGGGCTCCGGCGAGCGACGAAGAAGGGATTTGGGACGAGTGCCTTCGCGCGATCGGAGGACTGGGGCAGCTAGAGCACCTCCAGCTCTCAGAGATCGTCATCGACGGTCGGAGCCTATCGCGGCTCGCCGCTCTCAAAAGCCTCAAGACGCTCAAATTGGAGGACGTCCATTTGGAGGATATACACTCCGGGAAGTCGCTGCTCTTCTTTCTGCCGCTACTGCCGTCGCTCGAGGTCCTCGAGTTACGTGGCAATGACGTCGACGACCGCGATCTACGTGAGCTTGTCGTCTTGCCGCGCTTAAAATCACTGATGTTGGATGCGACGTGGGTGACGGACTCGGGTTTGGGCAAGCTTGCGGCGATCGAATCTCTTGAAGAGTTGGCGATCCGCGACGATTGGTCGGCGCATGAGGGGTGCGTGACGCCAGTCGGGCTTAAATCATTATGTTCGCTGAAACACCTCAAGAGATTGCACCTGGACCGTGATTCTGGTGACGAGGGCAAGTTGCAGCTCGATGAGCAAGATGAGCTACAGGTTCAGGAGGACGACTTAGAGGCTTTTCGCGATGCACTACGGTCGTTGCGGAGATCGCACGAGGGAATCGTGATTGACGGACAAACCACCGCAGCCGCTGCTGGACCGCGTAGTCGGCTAAACGCGCTAACTGTAGACGATGCATTGGTTGGACCCGATGCCACCTGGGCGCCCGTGAGCGACGCGCCGTGGATGACGCAAGCCGAGCGGGCGGCATTTGAACGGAACGGAGGGTGGGCGACTTTCGATGGAGCAGGGCACCGGGACAACGGCGGGCCAACCATTACGATCTCCTTCTGATGTTCACTCACATCGTTTAATACTGGGGGGCAAGCCCCGGCCGTTCGACTCATCGAAGCGGCACACTGTTCTTCTCAATATATTGGTCGACGGTGCTTGGCTTCTCCCCCGCACCGCCGATGTAGTGGAATGCCTCGGCGTATTCCACGCCGTGTTTCTTGCCCAAAGCGCGGCTGCGTGACAAGACAAACTCGCGGATGTAATTGCGGTCGGCTGTTTTGTCGTCGTCGCCCAACAGCGGCAGGCGCTTGCCTTGTTTCGCCAGCTCCGCGCGTAGCCGCGAGCCGTGCGCTCCGGCGGGGCCTTTCGCGCGGTTGGCGCGATTGCAGTCGATGATCTGATCGATCACCCCGCTGACATCGACCACGCGCGTCACCTCCGGCCGCCGCGCGTAGTAGTACTTTTCTTTCACCTCGTGCGGTTCGAGGCCCGCCGCAAAGTGCTCGGGATAATCGTGCGATCGACCCGCCATCCAACAAGCCGCCTCGATGCCACGGGCAATCTGGACGTGATCGGGGTTCTCTTCATCGTGCGCCCAGGGATCCCAGCAAACCACCGTATCGACCTTGAGCAACCGAATCAAAAAGATCAGCCGGCACTGCAGCTCGTTCTGCGAGACATCGGCCATGCGGTGGTTCGGATAATTGAGGTCGAACACCTTGCTGAGACCCAGCACGCGGGCGACTTCGGCGTTGTCGCGCTCGTTGCCTAGTACGTGCTCGCCGATGCTGCCCGGCGTGCCTAGGCCGGGGGCGTCGCCCATGTCGTCGTTGGTGGCCCGCACCAGATAGCCGCGATAACCTTCTTTGACCAGCTTGGCCACCGTGCCGGCGGCCATCAGCGGAATATCGTCCGAGTGGGCCTGCACGGCCAGCAGCACCTTGCCTCGGTGGGGCTTGCCCTCGGCGGCGCGTTCGAGATAGACCTCGGGCGTCACTTCGGCCGCTCGTGTCTGGCTCAGCAAACTCGGCACTTGCAGAACGGCTGCTCCGGCCAGCACGCGCGAGAGGAATTCACGTCGTCGCAAGTCAGCGCTGCATTGAGGCATGGTACTTTTCGGGAAAGGAGGAGCCTGGACGAGATTTGTTGGCGGTGCTTGACAAAACGCGGCGCGACACCGCTGGGAGGCGCGATTTCAGCGGGCGCGTTCCACAACGTCATGCGGTTGAGCGGTTTCCGATGGCGATCGCTCGATGACCTGAATTTGGTTGGTCCATCGTTGACCACACCGTTGAGACAGCTCCTGGTTCGCAAGCGCCGAGACCGCCATTGCAGCGGCACTCGCAAGCGCGTCCATGTCGGAGCTTCGCAATCGGCCAGTGAGTTCCGTTACGACGACTCGTTGACGAGGAATACGTAGTGTTCGAAAAGCATACAATGTCCCGCTCGCCACGCCGCTTAGCCAATTAGCGCTCGTGTAGTTCGAACAGGGCTTATCGATGCCTTCGACAGAGACCGCCGCGTCGTCTGCGAATCGAACTAGATCACCGCCGTCAAACTCATTGGCTAACCATAAGGCCAATCGAATCCGATGCGCTCCGTTGGCCAATTCGACGGCTGCCACTCGATTGCTGGCGATCAACTGCTGGCTGGTCATTTCATACCTCGTATTGAGCAACTGCGCCTGCTTCAATCATCCCTCCCTGCATGATGATCCCTCCAGCCGCGGGAAGCAAGCAATCCGGTGCGCAGCGAAAGGTGCCCGACAAGTTGTTGATCAACAAGACCCTACCATTTTCTCCAAGAGCCAGTTCACCCGCGGCAACGACCGGCCGTGCCCCTCCCAGGAGGCGCGGATGCATGTGCGGACCGTCCGGCGCCAGCCAGACAACCCCGGAGCAATCTTGGACGAAAACGTAAGACCCCGGTTCGGTGGACGCCGAAAACGGCGCAGCACGCTCGTGTCTCCGATATCGTGCCAGATCGAGCGGAGCATAAGCTGTCAGCGGCATAACACTTCTTATTCTAAGGCCAAAGGTGTGGAGAGGCATAGGCTCGGGCGTTCAATGGAAGTCGATCGCCTCAAGGTCCGCGATCGTCCCGCAGTATCTCGCAATTCGCAACTTCCTTTTGAACCGCTCTTCTCCCTCTTTGGTGACGAGGGTGTGATCCAAACAAAGCTCTCGAAGATTCTTGAATCGCTCGAAGACCGGAATGCTGTCATCAGTGAATCCCTGGCCCAGAACCACGAGGACTTCCAGATCGAGCGTGCTCGCGGCTCGTTTCAGCCCTAGGTCTCCGACGCTGCGATCTCCGTCCCATGTTCCAACTGCGAGCCGTTTCAATGTGCAAAGTCGCGATAGATGAACAAGCCCCGCATCGCTGACCTTGGTCTGTGAGATGTCGAGGCACCATAGGTGAATGAGCTTCGAAATCCGCCGCATCAATGCGTCCCCGGTTTGTGTCTCATGAAGAACCAAAGTTCTCAATGCGGGCAACTCATCAACTGCGGGAAGTAGATCTTCTTTTAAATGTGGATCGTAGATGCACACCGCGATGACTGTTTGAAAATAGTCATCGCCGATAAGTTTTCGCAGCCAAGTTGGCCCAGGCGGATGAGTCGCGTCGGTTTCCTGGTCGTCCTGGTCGAATTGCCAATCGTAATACACAAAGCCGTCGACCTGCTCGATAGCCGCAACGATCGCGGCCTGGCGCCGTGCGGAGTTCACCTGCACGCCAAGCCATACGCCGACTGCGGTTACGAGCACGAACAACGCGCGCAGACTGAATTGAAATCGTCGGGGCATGCTGAACCGCCTATCCCGCCATGAGCACGCCGCCGCAGACATTGAAGGCCTGGCCGGTTACGGCGGCGGAAGCGTCGCTCGCCAGGTAGACGGCCAGCGGGGCGATCTCGTCGGGTTCCAGGCGGCGGCCAAGCGGCGTCTGTGCCGCGGCTTGCTGTTCAAAAGACACTCCCAGACGCCGCGCGTCATAGTCGATCCGCCGATCGTTCATCAGCGTGTGCACCGGACCGGGGCAGATGGCGTTGACCGTGATTCTCTGGGCCGCCACTTCGAGCGCTAAGGAGCGAGTCAGGCCGAGCACGCCATGCTTACTCGCCGAATAAGCCGCGCCGTGCAGCGTGCCGATCTTGCCGGCGATCGAGGCGACGGTGATGATCCGCCCATTCCGGCTGGCCAGCATGTGCGGCAAGACGGCTTTGCAAAGCAGATAGGGCGCGGTCAGGTTCACGGCCAACGTCAAGTCCCAGAAGGCATCGTTAAATTCGACGACCGGTCGGGGATCTCCGCTGCTCCCTACGCCGGCATTGTTGACCAGGATTTCAACCGGCCCCAGCTTTTTTGTTACCTCGGCGACTAAACGACCCGCCGCGGCGCGATCGGACAAGTCGGCGGAGAATGCCACGGCCATGCCGCCTTCCGACTGGATGGCCGCCACCACTTGTTCCAACTCGGCGGTGGTCCGGGCCGAAATTGCGACCTTGGCTCCTTCGCTGGCAAAGGCCAGCGCAATCGCTCGTCCGATGCCCCGCCCGGCGCCTGTCACCAGAGCCACTCGATCTCGAAGCAAAGCCATATATCCTCCCGCACTCGAGAAACCGGCAATGAACGGTAAACCCAACGTGGCTTGAAAAAACGACCATGCCAGTTTATGGGTAGACCGCGGGGAGAGGCAGGGGTCTTGTTTTCCGTACGCCACGTACGCCACCCAGGGTAGTACCGAGTGGGCACGGCACGCCCTATAATGGCATCGAAAAACCGCCGGAGATTAGCCATGCTGCACGTCACGTCTCGCCGTACCTTTGTCAAAACTGTGGTGGCCGCGGGGGCGGGCCTATCGCTGTCGGGTGGTCGCGTACGGGCTGCCGGACCGAACAGCCGCCTGAATGTGGCCAGCATCGGGACGGGCGGCAAGGGATGGTCCGATGTGACCTCGGTGGCCGCCAGCCCGAATGTCAAGATTGTCGCCGTGTGCGACATCGACGAACGGGCCGATCATCTGGGCCGCGCCGCCGAGACGTTTTCCGACGCGAAGACGTACACCGACTGGCGGCGACTGCTCGACGACGCGCAGACCTTCGACGCTGTGATTGTCTCGACGCCCGATCACATGCACGCGCCGATCGGTCTGGCGGCGATGTCCCTGGGCAAGCACCTATTCTGCCAGAAGCCGCTGACGCACACGGTGGCCGAGGCCCGCCAAATGCGGCTGGCCGCGCGGCGGGCGGGCGTCGTGACGCAGATGGGCAATCAGATTCAGTCCGACGTCTCATACCGCACCGCCGTGCAGGTGGTCCATGACGGCGTCATCGGCAAGGTGCGCGAAGTCTTTTCCTGGCAGAGCGGCCCGATGCGCTGGATGCTCGAAAGCGATCGCCCGGCCGGCGAAGACCCCGTGCCGCCGCAGTTGCACTGGGACGAGTGGCTGGGCGTCGCGCCGGTTCGGCCGTACAAGAGCAAGATCTATCACCCGTTCAACTGGCGGGCCTGGCAAGATTTCAGCAACGGGCAGCTCGGCGATTTTGGCTGCCACATTCTCGATCCGGTGTTCATGGCGCTCGATCTGACGGCGCCCACCACGATTCGGGCCGATGCCCCGCCGATCAATCGCGAAGTCTGGACCAAATCATCGGTGGTCGAGTACGAGTTTCCGGGCACGGCGCGCACCGCCGGCAAGCTGAAGTTGACCTGGTACGATGGTGAGGGCAACAAGCCGCCCCGCGAGCGGCTTGGCCTGCCCGACGGGTTTGAGTTGCCCGGCGCTGGGTCCGTGCTGATTGGCGAGAAGGGCTCGCTAGTGATACCGCACGTCGCCGTGCCGCAGTTGCTGCCGGCCGAAAAATTTGCCGACTACAAGCTGCCCGACGTGGGCGGCCGGAACCATTATGTCTCGTGGGCCGATGCCTGCCGCGGCGAAGGCGCGGCCACGTCGCACTTCGACTATTCCGGCCCGCTCACAGAGACGGTGCTGCTAGG
>DATFDL010000694.1:0-5318 GCA_035252155.1 Pirellulales bacterium
CAGGTGCCGGCGCACGAGCTTGGCCTTAAGCTCAGGCGTAAAGGAGCGGCGGGTTTTCTTGTCGTTCATGGAATCGTCCTCCCAAAGGGTTTATGCTAACCCCGTGGGCCGACAATTCCAGTTTCAAGAGAAGCAAGACAGTCGCCTATTTGAACAGATCCGTCGCCCAATGGCAGTTGGGTAACTTGGCAGGCGCACTGAATGACGCGGACGAAGCCACGCGACTGAACCCGCAAATGGCTACGCCGCATTTCGTGCGCGCGACGGTCTATTACAAACGGCGAGCCATGCCGGAGGCACTTCCTCATTTTTGCGAGGCGATTCGGCTCAACCCCGAGTTTAAGGATGCTTATTGCACGCGATCGTTAGTTTATCAAGCTATGGGCGACAGCGAGCGTGCCCTGGCGGATTGCGATCGGGCGATCGAACTGGCCTCCACGGAGCCCGTGCCCTGGAACAACCGAGGCTTTATTCGGATGAAGCGCGGAGAATATGCCGAGGCGATGGCCGATTACCGCCGGGCGATTGACTGTGGGCCGCATCATCCCAACGCGCACAAAAACCTGGCGTGGCTGTTGGCAACGTGCCCGGACGCACGTTTCCGCAATGGGCTGGAGGCGATTCGACACGCGCGCCGCGCTCTTGAATTGGACGACAGGAAACAGGCCGAATGGTACGAGAGTCTCGCCGCCGCGTATGCCGAGTCGAGTGACTTCGGCGCGGCCGCGCGCTGGCAAGCAGAGGCAATCGAATTGTTTGGTGGTGACGCACCGTCGGTGTCCGCCGAGCGCCTAGCGGTCTATCAAGCGCGCCAGCCGTGGCGTGAGTAGCCGCGTTTTGGGCAAGACATTTATGACACTCCCTCGCCATATCGACGGCGTCGCGCCCGCCGCGATCAAGAGACGATACCTTTAGCGGCGCGGACCAAGGGGTTAAGCTAAGCCCTGCTCGAAGCCACAACAATGACCCGCGCTTGCTCGGGCAATCGCACATCGGGGTCGATGAGGCGCACCACGCCGTTTTCGACCACCCCGACAAGAGCCACGGGACGTTGAATGCACCGCCCCAGGTGCTCTTCGACGCGCGCATGCGGCGCGTCAGGCGGCAGATTCAGCGGGGCGAGTTGCGGCTCTGACGCAATTTGATCGTCAAGGGCGCGGCGCTTCGCCGATCGTTCATCGGGCGCGGGAGTTCTCATTTAATTTTCACCTAGTATGCGGTGATGACGAAGATCGGCGCAGCCGGGATTTCTCCGAAGATGTCCGGCACACCATAACAGATTGAATTCCCCCGGCACCTTGCTGGCAATGATAGGAGGTTTCTCCGCGTGCCGGCAGTCCACGAGGCAGAAAGTCATTCGCGCCAAGCCTCGATGAAAAGCCAGCAGGATGCGATCGACCACGCCAAAACGACGAGCAAATGGCGATTTTAGCCCGCCACCGCCGCGAGTGCCTCCGCTTGGCTCTCCCCCGCCGGCGCAGGGGCATCGAACGGGCTGGCGGTTTTTGGGCAGTCGCCAAAGCTGATGCCTAGCGCACGGGCGGCTTGCACGGCGGCGCTAGCGGGATCGACGCGACGGAGACGGCTGACGGCTTCGGCAATCGGAACGCTGTCCATCTGCGGCGGACGGAAGCAAATCATCTGACCGAAGTGTCCGTGGTGCACTAGGCGCACTGCGTGTGCGCCAAACTGCGTGGCCAGCACGCGGTCGAAGGTAGTAGGCGGACCCCCGCGCTGCAGGTGACCCAGCACCACGCAGCGCGTGTCGCGGTGCAGCCGCTGCTGAATTTCGGCAGCCACCACATTGCCGATGCCGCCTAATCGCACTTGCCGGGCGTCGTTCCGTCGCTCTTGCGTCACCAGGTCGCCGTCGGGAAGGTGCGCGCCCTCGGCCACCACGATCAGCGTGAAGCGCTTGCCCGCCGACTCGCGGTCGAGAATCTTATGGCAGACGTGCTCGAACTGCCAGGGGATTTCGGGAATCAGGATCACATCGCCGCCGCCGGCGATGCCCGCGTGCAGGGCGATCCAGCCGGTATGCCGGCCCATCACCTCGAGCACCATGATGCGGTCGTGGGCGGCGGCGGTGGTGTGCAGCCGGTCGAGTGCGTCGGTGGCGCAGGCCACGGCGCTGTCGAAGCCGAAGGTGTAGGCCGTGGCCGAAAGATCGTTGTCGATCGTTTTGGGCACGCCGATCACCGGAATGCCGAACTCGTGAAACTGCTGAGCGATGGCCAGCGAGCCGTCGCCGCCGACGCAGATGAGGCCCGACAGCCCGAGTTGCTCGACGGTCACTTGCACGCCGGCCAGCAGCTCGACATCGAGTTCGACGCGCTCATCGACGCCGCGGGTGGCGGCAAAGCGTCCCTGGTTGGTCGAGCCCAGGATCGTGCCGCCCTGATTCAAGATGCCCGCAGTGTTTTTGTGGTTGAGCGGCAGATAGCTAACCGGTTCAATCAGGCCTTCATAGCCACGCAAGAAGCCGACGCAATCGTAGTGCAATTGTTCGGCCGATTTGACGACGCCGCGAATCACGGCGTTCAGTCCGGGGCAATCGCCCCCGCTGGTCAGGATTCCTAGACGTTTCATGCTGAAATGTAGGTCATAGTTTTGCGCGGGATGTGCCGGTTGTGAGGCAACCCCCGCCCCTGTGGCGGGCGCACACGAAAGGGCCGCAGGGTGGGACGAGCTTGCGAGTCCCACCTTTCGGATGCGCCACGCGCGTGCGCCATGGTGAGCCAAAGGTGGGACTCGTTTCACTCGTCCCACCCTACTTCCCTACTCTCGCCCCGCCTTTTGCAACCGGCGCGCAATAGAAGTATGCTGTTGGGCAAGCCATCGCACTCCCCCGTCACCTGGAGCAACCACCATGAGGTATCGTCGCTCGTTCGTTTTCGCCTTATTTGTTGCCGTCACCGCCGGTTCCGCGGCCTGGGCCGCCGATGAGCTGACCACCACGACGCCGGTTCCCAAGAAAGACGAGTGGTGGCAGCGGCGGCACGAAAAGATCAACGCTCGGGCAAAACAGAGCGAGGTCGAGCTGATTTTTATCGGCGACTCGATCACGCAGGGCTGGGAGGGCGATCAGGCCAAGCCGGTTTGGGAGAAGTTCTATGGCAACCGCAAGGCAATGAACGCCGGCATCGGCGGCGACCGCACGCAGCACGTGCTCTGGCGATTGGACAACGGCAATATCGACGGGATCACGCCCAAGCTGGCCGTGGTGATGATCGGCACGAACAATTCAGGCTACGACTCGCCCGAGGACATCGCGGCGGGCATCACCGCCATCGTTGAAAAGCTGCGCGAAAAACTGCCCGAAACCAAGGTGCTGCTCTTGGGCATTTTTCCCCGCGGACCCGATGCCGACGACGCCAAGCGTAAGAGCAACATCGCCACGAACGACATCATCAAGACGCTCGACGACGGCAAGGCGGTTCATTATCTCGACATTTCCGACAAGTTTCTGGCCGAAGACGGCACGCTTTCGCGGGAGATCATGCCCGACTTGCTGCACTTGAACACCAAGGGCTACGAGATCTGGGCCGAAGAGACCGAGCCGACGGTGGCGAAGCTGCTCGGAGAGTGAAGGCCGCCCGCAAGTACGGAGGAGCGGTACCTACCGGCCGAACCAATTACGGCGGCCGAGAGCCAAAATTACCCAGACGGCGTTCCAGGCCTCGCGCGAGTTGATCTTCGAGTTTCCTCGCACGCGGTCGACAAACGTGATGGGTGTCTCGCCGAAACGGCAACCCGCTTGCTTCAATCGCCAGAGGATTTCTTCTTGAAACGAATAGCCGTGCGACACGAGCGAATCGAAATCGATTTCGGCCAGCTTTGCCACGCGATAACAGCGGTAGCCGCCGCTGCAATCCTTGGGCTTGAGCCCCAATAGCCACCGGGCGTAGAGGTTCACCGAACGGCTCATTAAATACCGCTTGAGCGGCCAACCCTCGATGCCGCCGCCGGGAATATAGCGCGAGCCGATCATCACATCGACCGGCGGAGCTTGGGGCGGATCCATGCCAGCGATCAGGTCGGGCAAATAACGCGGATGGTGGCTGAAATCGGCATCGATGTTCAGCAAATAACGATAGCCCTGCTCGATGGCGTATTTCATGCCGGCGACGATCGCCGTGCCCAAACCCAGCTTGCCTTGCCGGTGAAGGCAATGCACGCGGGCGTCGGCGGCGGAGCGTTCGTCGCACCAACGGCCCGTGCCATCGGGCGAATTGTCGTCGATCACCAACAGATCGACTTGCGGAGCGTGCTGAAAAATCTCATCCACCAGGCTCGGCAAGTTTTCGATCTCGTTATACGTCGCCACCGTGACAAGCGTTTTGTCGGCGTTGGACATCGGCGGTGAGCGAATCGTTGAGCGGGCAGTGGCCAGGAGATTTGTAGGAAATCTAGCGTTAATGCCGTCCCAGGTAAAGGATTGTCGCGATCCATTCCTTGGCCGACGGTTGACAGTTACAATTCTTGTTGGAGGTGGATAGCCGTGGCGATGCATGATTGGACCAAGGTGCCGCATGGTATTTTCCATGCGTTTCATCACCGCTGGATTTCGGCGATCAGCGACGAATTGAACGCGGGCCGGCTGCCTGCCGATTTTTATGCCTTGCCCGAGCAAATCGCCGGAGGCTTGGGACCGGACGTTCTAACGCTGCAGGCGCCTGCTCCCTCAGCGGATACCGGGCGTATGGCCGCCACACTGCCGCTGACGCAGCCGCGTACGCGTTTCATGGCCGAAACCGAGGCCGACTTCTACCGCCGCCGGAAAAAATCGATCGCCATCCGCCACGTGAGTGGCGACCGCGTGGTCGCCATCGTCGAGATCGTTTCGCCGGGCAACAAGACAACCTTTCACGCTCTCTACGCATTGGTCGAAAAGGCGTTGGAGCTGCTTGAGCGCAGCATCCATTTGCTGCTGATCGATCCTTTTCCGCCGGGACCGCGCGATCCCGAGGGCGTGCATGCGGCGATCTGGGAAGAGATCGGCGGCGAGTCGTTCATCTTGCCGAGCGACCAACGCCTGACGCTGGCGTCGTATGAGTGTAACGCAGTCACCCGGGCATTTATCGAAGCAATGGCAGTGGGCGAGCGCCTGCCCGACATGCCACTGTTCTTGGAGCCGAACGGCTGCGTCGTGGTGCCGTTGGAATCGACGTACATGGCGGCGTACCACGTCATGCCAAAGCGCTGGCGTGACGTGCTTGAGGGATAAATAGCTGCTGGCCGGTATGACTTGGATGAATTTCTCGAAGCGCTAGCGATAGCGAAAGACCGCCTGTCTGAGTGCGTGCCAGCCGCAACTG
>DATFDL010000695.1:0-6690 GCA_035252155.1 Pirellulales bacterium
CTCCAAATCGAGCGGCCGCTGGCGCCGGAGACGGCTTCGATCCAGCGGCGGGCCTCGCGCGGGTCCGCACGAGGCCCAAGATCGCCGAAGGCCGCCAGCAGGTCGGGCACGCCGTCAGCATCGAGATCGGGCGTCTTTTCGGGCGGTCCCAAGACGGCACTGGCTACCCCACGCGATCCTCCGACCGACCGCCAGATAACCGTATTGCCGCTGGTCTCACCGCTCGTTGCCCCCGTCTGCGATCCCCCATGCTCAGGCGGCGCGGCGACGACATCGGAGCCGCGCGGCGCGCACCATAGTATTTGGCCGTCCACGCCGGAGACCGCCAGCAGCCACGCCTGGTGCCGTGCCGCGAGCACGTAGTCGTTGAAGCCGTCGCGATTGAGGTCGATCGCTTCGGTGAGCACGCGCGGGTGCAATTCGAAGGGACCAATGCCGCTGGGGCTGCGCCAGCCCACCGCGCGGTCCCATGGCCAGACGGCGCCGGGCGATTGCGGGATCAACGACGTCTGACCATCGGCCAGCTTGCGCTGCCAAGTGCCCCAGCCGACCGCGCCGTTCAACCGCTTTAAACCTTCGTCGTCGAGCGACAACAGATCGTGCCGTCCCTCGCCCTGCACCACCGCGACGCTGCGCCCAATGGCGATCGTCGGCCAGAGCGTCTGATCTTCGAGGTTCAAATCGTACTTCAGCTTATGGCCGCGCGGCACTTCGACGCGCATGTCGCCACGTAACCGTCCAGGGCTATGCGCTCGCAAGGTGTACTCGCCCGCCGGCACTTCGAGCGGCTGCTGCGTGGGAATGCCTACGATCGGTGTGATCGGTTCATCGTGTTCATCGAGCACCTCGGCTACCAGCCGCGGTTCGTCGGTGGTCAGCGATAAAAATCCGAGTTGCCAACGATGGTAAAGGTTCATTGCCAGCATCGCAGATACGGTCAGCAGCAGCGTGGCGGCAATCGAGCCGGCGGCCAACAGCACGCCGTGGCGCTGCTGCCGCAGCCAGCGCACCGCTTGCTCGGCCAACGAAGGCTGCCGCGCCCGAATCGCGCGGCCCTCGAGCCACGCCCGCAGGTCGTCGGCCAATTCTCGCGCCGACGAATATCGCCGCGCCGGATCTTTTTCCAGACACTTCATCACGATCGTGTCGAGATCGCGCGGCACGTCGCCGCGCAGTTGCCGCGGTGGATCGGGATCGGTCGTCAGGATGGCGTGGATGACCTGGTGCGGCGAATCGCCGGCGAAGGCAGGCACTCCCAATAGCAGCTCGTAGAGCGTGGCGCCCAGACTATAGATATCGGTGCGGTGGTCGATCTCCGATCGCACCAGCGAAGCTTGTTCGGGGCTCATATAACGAGGCGTTCCCAACAGCGCGCCGGTGACGCTCATCGTGGCGTCGTCCATCCGCCGCGCCAAGCCAAAATCGGTCAGCCAGATGCGATCGTCGGCATCGAGAAGCAGATTCGACGGTTTCACGTCGCGGTGAATCACGCCGTGTCGATGGGCATGATCCAAGGCTTCGGCTGCCTGCAAGGCCCATTGGACCGCCCGTCGTGGATTGACCGGCCCTTCGCGCGCTACGTCAGCCAGCGTGCGCCCTTCGACGAACTGCATGGCGTAATAGTGGACGCCATGTTCGGCGCCCACCGAAAAGATCGGCACGACGTTGGTATGGTGCAGCCGGGCGACGGTGGCGGCCTCGCGCTCGAACCGCTCGACGGCTTCGGGGCCGCTCAGGGCGCCGAATCGCAGTACCTTCAGGGCCACGCGCCTTCCCAAGAGCACGTCTTCGGCTTCATAGACCACGCCCATGCCGCCGCGGCCCACTTCGCGCAGCACGCGGAACGCGCCCAACTGCCGCGGCGCATCGGCATTGCCGCCACGCGCCATGAACTCCAGCCCAGCCAGGCAGGCTTCGAGTTGGCCGGCCAGTTCCGGATGGTCGGCCAAGAGCCGCGCGCGGTCGGGCGACTTGCCGGCCTTCAGATCGGTGAAATACTCATCGAGCAGCCGCACCAGTTCTTCCGACGGTCCGGCGTTGCTCGCAAAATCGCGAGTGGGCGCCGGATCGGGCGTGGCCGCCGCAACCGGCGTGGCATGATTCTCGGCAGGCGAATACGTCATAAACGCTGCACAGCTTGATCGGTAGGCACCACAGCCGGAGGCGATTCCTTGCGGCTACCTATTATGGTGTCGCGCCGTGGTGGTTTGTCACGCGGATTTTTTGGGAATTCCGAAGGATGCGGGTGGCCGACGAAACGGCCAGCCGGCCGCAACATCAAGACGCGCGGGCAGGACTATCTGGATAGGCAAAATGTCAGGCTCGGCCCGCGTCGATTCGGGAAATTGCCTGCACTGTGAGAACGGCCTTGCCCGGAATCTTCCAACCCGCCAATTTCACTCGGACTTCATCATCGAAGGCTCGATATACCTCATCGCGCAACGGCTCATCAAATATGAATCGTTGCGAGCAGATGCCACCATTAATCTCACGCAGTTCCAAGGTCAGTCGGTCCTTGTCGAGCTCGCGGACTCGACCTTCCAGCTCGATCAATTCCGGTTCTATTGTGGGGAGTAGCAACGTCCCCTTGGTCGGAAGCGAGTCCGCGGGAATTACTTGGAAATCAACGCGCCAGCATTGGTTGACATCGCCGCTATGGGAGACGTCACAGATCCAGCAGCGCGGTTGGTTCAACGCGTCCAAAACGCTTTGGCGTCCGCTGCGCAGAGAATCGATGATGCTTACGGCCGTTGGCACGACAACGAACCTGCTGTGGTTCTCATCTTCGTCCGACCAACAGGCCAGGTTCAATTCGCCATCGGAGTCGGTGAGGGTGAAAATGCGCGGGCCGTCAAATTCGTAAAGAATTTCACGCGCGACGAACGGGCGAAAGTGCTCGGCATAGGCTGGCTTTCCTTGAACGTTCCACATGGCTCACAGCTCCTCCGCCACGACGGAAAACAGGTCGACTCGATCGATGCCTTCATAAGCCCACCAGGTTGTGTGCGTCGGCTGCTGCCCAGAGGTCAACTCTAGTCTACGATGCGCGGAAGCGCACCCGCAACCCAAGCCCATTTTCCAAGACGCATTGCCGTGGTAACTTGGACGTATGAACCGTTTTGAAGTCGTTGATTTCGCCCAGATCGACCCGGTCGATTGCCCCTGCGGCGAGGCGAAGCGGGCCTTGCTCGACGTGCCCGACTTTCCGGGCACGATCCATCGCACCGAAGTCTCGGCCGACGCCCGGACGCACTATCACCGCCGCTTGACCGAGATCTATTACTTTCTCGAATGTGATGCCGACGCACGCATGGAGCTCGACGGGCGGCAAATCAGCGTGCGACCCGAGATGTGCGTGCTCATCCGTCCGGGCGTCCGGCACCGCGCCATCGGCCGCATGAGCGTGCTGATCTTCGTGCTGCCCAAGTTTGACCCGGACGATGAGTATTTTGACTAAGCTATGCAAGCAAACATCGAAGATACGGTAAATCAAGTGGGGATGGTCCGGTCGGCCGAGATCGCCGCCCTGCTTGAGCCACCCAACACGGCGCAAGCCGGCGCGACTCGCAAAAAGTCGGCGAAGCTCCCCTCGCCGGCGGCCCACTGCGAGGCGACAAGCCTGGCCGTACTGCGGCCCGCCTGGTCATCGCGCGACATGCTGGCGGTCGATTACCGCGGCCGCGAGGTGCGCAGCGAGCTGACCTGCGGTGGGCAGGTGCTTTGGGCGGGCCGGTGCAATCCGCGGATCGCGATCGATGGCGTCGAGCTTTTGCCCGCTTCCGACTGGGAAAACCTCTGCTGGGTCAGCGATGACGACGCCGATTATTTGGAGCTGCAGCTCGAACTTTTGGGTGGCGTGCGCGTGCAACGGCAGTTGCTTTTTGCCCGGCAAGATCGTTTTCTTTTCGCGGCCGACGCGGTGTTGTGCGAGCGGCCTGCGACCATCGATTACGGCCTGACGCTGCCGCTAGCCGATGGCGTGGCATTTCTGCCCGGCGAACAGGCACGCGAGGGATTTTTGGCGTCGTCCGGTGGCCGGCGTCGCGCCCAGGCGTTGCCGCTGGCGCTCAGTGAATGGCGGGGCGATGCCCGCTGCGGCGAGCTGGCGGGTGGCGAGCGCGGTCTGGATCTGCGGCTCACGGCGCCGACGGCCCAGGCGCTCTATGCGCCGCTCTTTATCGATCTGTCACCACGTCGGTTCTCGCTGCCGGTCACCTGGCGGCAATTGACCGTGGCCGAGGACCGCCTCATTGTGTCGCGCGACGTCGCCGTGGGCTATCGCGTGCAGATCGGCCGCTCGCAATGGCTCTTCTATCGCTCGCTGGCGGAATGTGGCAATCGCACGCTGCTGGGTCAAAATCTGGTGAGCGAATTTCTGGCCGCGCGGTTCGGGCGAGACGGCATCGCCGAGCCGCTCATGGAAATCGAAGCCACGCCCGATGACCAATGATCTTACGCCGCTCACCGGCAATCTCGCCCGCATTCGCGAGCGCATCGCCGACGCCGCGCTGGCCAGCGGCCGGATCGCCGACGCCGTGACGCTGGTCGCTGTGACCAAATATGTCGAGCCCTCACTTGCCCGGGCGCTGGCCGAGGCGGGCTGCCTCGACCTGGGCGAGAGCCGGCCGCAAGAGCTCTGGCGCAAGGCCGAGGCGCTGGCCGATCTGCCCGTTCGCTGGCATCTGATTGGTCATTTGCAGCGGAACAAGATCGCTCGCACGTTGCCGCTGGTGTCGCTGGTCCACTCGGCCGACAGCCTGCGGCTGATCGAGGCGATCGACGCCGAAGCCGCCGCCTTGCCGCGGCCGGTGCCCGTCTTGCTCGAAGTGAACATTTCGGGCGAAGCCGCCAAGCACGGTTTTACGCCCGACGAGCTGGCGCCGCTGGGCCCGCGGCTGGCAGCGCTGGCGCACATCGAGGTGCGCGGGCTAATGTGCATGGCCAGCCGCGACTCGGACCAAGACCAGGCCCGCCGCGAGTTCGAGCGGCTGAGAATCTTGCGCGATCGCTTGCGAGGCGATTGGCCCGATCGCCTGCGTCTCGACGAGCTCTCCATGGGCATGAGCGGCGATTTCGAGGCCGCCATCGCCGAGGGCGCCACCTTGGTGCGGATCGGCTCGAGCTTGTTCGAGCGATGATCGGTAGTTTTCGCGAACAACGCCGGTAATGCTCTTTGGGTCTGTAGGGAACGGACTCCGTGCCGTTCCGCAAACTACCGCTTACCGCTCGCGCGAGTTCGCCGCGAGCCCGGCAAGACGGGACGCCTTAGACGGCCCGGCCTCCTTCAGCTTCCGCAACAGCAGGCTGCGCGTATAAGTATCTCGCAATACGATCGGCTCGTTGGGCCTTCCCGCGGGAAAAATGGCCACCACAGGAATAAACCTGGCGCCGAGCTTTGCGAGCAAGTCGCGCTCTTCCGGCGGATACTTCGACAAATCGGCGACCATGGGAACAATGCCGTTTTCTTCAATGTATCGCTTCGTCGCGGCGGTATTGAGCACGGTCCGATCGAGCAGCTTGCACGTCGGGCACCAGTTGGCGGTAAAGTCGACCATGACCGTCTTTTGGTCGGCGGTCAGATCGGCCAGTTCTTGCATCGAAAACGGCCTCCACGCCAGGGCCGACGCCGGTTGCGGACCGAGCCAATGAAATCCGATTATTCCCACGATGGTTGGAACGGCCATGCCAATGGCCCACGCGCGCGTTTTCGCAAGCCAGGGGGCATACGCGGGCGTCCGACCAATCCACCAGCACCCCGCCCACAAACCAAAACAAAGTGTCAACGCCGGGATCACGTATTCAGATTCGACCAATGTAAGCAGGTAAACAACGGTGCCCAATAAGACGAAGCCCATCACCTGTTTGAATGTTTCCATCCAGGCCCCCGGCCGCGGCAACCAGCGGAGCAAATGAGGGAAGGCGCCGAACAGTAAATAGGGGCTCGCCATTCCCAGCCCGATACTGGCAAACATCAAATAGATCACCAAGGGCGGCTGCACCAACGCGAACGCCAACGCCGTACCCAAAAAAGGCCCGCTGCATGGCGTCGCCAACACCGTCGTCACCGCGCCTTTGGCCAGCGCTCCCCAGAACCCCTCTTTCGCCGCGAGTTGTTGAGTCGTTCCCGTGCCGATGAAGCCGGGAATCGGAATCTCCCAAACTCCCAAAAAACTCAGCGCCATGACAAAGACGATGGCCGACAACGCTACGTTAAAGCCGACAAAGGAGAACTGCTCTCCCCAACCAAATTGCCGATTGAACCAGAATTGCGAGACAACCGGCAGCGTGGCCAACACCATAAATACAGCCAGGATGCCCAGGGAATACCAGAGATTGAGCAAGAATGCCTGCCGCCGGCTGTGGCCGCTTTGCTCGACGAACGACAGTATCTTCAAACCAATCACTGGCAAGACGCACGGCATGAGGTTCAAGAGGAGACCGCCGAGGAACCCGACACCCATCATGGCGATCAGCGATGAATCGCCGCCGCTCACTTCGGCAAGCTTGAACTCGTCGGGATTGAGCTTGGCGGCTGGACCGCGCTTGGCAATAGAGCCGCGCGCGTGGTTGCCGTCGACAGGGCGCGGGCCGGCGTCAATGGCGGGCGGCACGGCCGATTGTGCGGAGGGCGACTGCGCGGCGGACGACGGCGCGGCGGACGACGGCGCGGCGGACGACGGCGCGGCGGAC